>NZ_JBIWOA010000005.1:0-449229 GCF_044767525.1 Streptomyces sp. NPDC101234
CACCCCCCCCCCCCCCGTCCCATTGGGTTTTTTGGGGTTGTTTCCCGTTTGGCGGGGGCCCCCCGGGGGGGGGGGGGGGGGGGGGGGCCCCGCCCCCGGCCCCCCCCCCCCCCCCACAGCTCACTGCCCTATGTCAGCCGATGCCGAAGGGCTGACCCATCTGGCCGAAGCCGAAGCCGGGCTGCTGGTACTGCTGCGGGTACTGCTGCGGGTACTGCTGGCCGTACGGCTGCTGGCCGAAGCCACCGCCCCACTGCTGCTGGCCCTGCTGGCTCTGCTGGCCCTGCTGGCTCTGCTGCACCAGCGTCAGGATCGCGGTCGGCAGCGCCTGCTGCACGGACTGCTCCACGGCGCTGCGCACGCCCTGCACCAGGCTGTGGTGCAGCGCGACGGCCAGGTACGGGTGGGCGTGGTGGGCAATGCCCTGCTGCTGCAGCTGCTGCTGGACCTGCTGGATCTGCTGCAGCGTCTGCTGCATGCGCTGCGCGATCTGCTGGCCCGCCTGCTGGCAGGCCTGCTGGATGGACTGCTGGACGACCTGCGCGAGCTGCTGCTGCGGCCCGGAGATCTGCTGGCCGAACTGCTGCAGGGGCGGGGTACCGGTCATCACCGACATGAACGCTCCGTTCAATGTTACGGGAAGGTCAACATAGAGGATGTTGTTGACCTTTTCGGAATAAATCCGACACATTGAAGCTAGGCAGCACCTGAAACACCCCGCAATCGGGCAAGCCGCCCGGGGCGAGGAATCCCCCGATCGGCTCCGGCGACCGGCGAAGCACCCGAGGATGCGGCAGGATGAACCGGAGGCGGCGGACGACCGCGGGAGGAACAGTGGCATGGATCGCCCACCGGTCACTCTTCGCCGCCAGGCCTCCGGAACCCTGATCGACACTCCGGGTGCGCATCACCAGGCATCACGGAGAGCGTGCATAGACTGGGCAACGCCCGGCCGGCCGAGCTCCCGCGGCCACCGGGGCAAATGGGATATGGGGTAATTGGCAGCCCGACGGTTTCTGGTTCCGTCAGTTCAGGTTCGAGTCCTGGTATCCCAGCAAGCGCGGGACCTTGAGGAAGGCGACGAAAGGGACCCAGGCGGTACGGAGCGGTCTGGAGCAGTCCCGGGAAGCTGCTCGGGCACCACTCCTCGATGGACTCGGCGTGTCTCTCCGCTTCCAGGACCTTCTCGAAGTACGCGGCATGCGGCCCCCGCCTGGCCCTCCGCACGTCCTCGCAACACCGCTCGAAGTACCCGTCCGTCCCCAGTACCCGATCCACATGCCGGGCCAGCTCCAACGGCATCCGCCGCTCGCCGCGTTCGATGTCACCGAGGTGGGACTTGCCGTAGAAGCTGCCCTCGACCAGCTTCTCCAGGGACAGCCCCGCCACCTCCCGCTGCCGCCACCTCCGTGACCACATGTTCGATGTCCGGCTGTGCGCAACGGAGTCGCTGACGAACGTCATCGACCACGTGGGCGAGGGAACACCGGTGACCGTCCGCGTGATCGGCGGGCAGGCGCACGACCGTACCCGGATCGAGGTGACCGACTCCGATCCACGGGCGCTGCCCACCCTGCGCTCCGCCACGGAGACGGAGGAGTCGGGCCGAGGCCTGGCCGTCCTCGACGCGCTGACCGATCGATGGGGTGTGGACCTGGGCCCGGACCGCAAGACGGTCTGGTGCGAGATCGGCCATCCGGCCCTTCGCGAAGAATCCCCGCCGCGGACAACACTGACCGCGCCGCTCATGGGGTTGTGAGGGTTCGGGGAAGGAAGCCGGGCCGTTCTTGCCGTCGGTGTGGGCGCGACAGAGTATCAGCCCCAACTGTCGTCACTTCGGGGGGAGTTACTGTGCCGATCCTGTTCGCTCTGCTGTTGGCCGCCGGGGTGGCCGTCTTGCTGATGCAGGTGGTGCAGCGCCGTGAGCAGCACCGGGAGACGCTGCGGGCCACCGTGTTGCGGACGCAGGTGGAACTGCTCAAGGCTGCTGCGGCCGAACCGGAGCTGGCACGGGCCGCGGCCGGGCCGCAGTTCACCGGCGCGGAGCCCGGAGAGGCCCGTCGGCACCTGTTCTTCGAAGCGCAGATGACCGCCTGGGAACTGCAGTGGCGCATCGGCGCCCTGTCCCAGCACCGGCTCCGCGCGCACGCCTCGGCTCTTCTGGCCGACGAGGAGGGTCGTCGGTACTGGGACCGGACCCGCACCGACCGGGCCGGCCTGGCCGGCGACGACGACAAGCTGCGGACCTTCACCAAGACGTTCGACGACACCCGGCAGACGCTGCGGCCCGCCGACGCACACTGAGACCAGGATCCTGAGAGCCGGACGCCGTAGGCGCGTCCGGCCCTTCGTGCGTCAGGAGCGAACCGGCTCCGCCGTCTCCGGGACGTGCGAGGCGACCACGCGTACGTGGGCCGCGGGCGGGACCGTCTGTCGCCGGTCCACCGCGTACGCCACGCTCGCGACGCCCAGGCCGAGGACCGCCAGGGCCGCGCCCGCCACCGCGGGGGATGTCACGCCGAAGCCCGCCGCCAGTGCCACGCCGCCGATCCAGGCGCCGCCCGCGTTCGCGAGGTTGAGGACGACCGCGAGGGCCGCGCTCCACTCCGCGCGCATCAGGACCGGGAAGAGGAGCAGCACCGCCACCATGGACGCCAGGCCGCCGAAGAGCGTGCCGCGCATCGCGTGGTCGGCGAGGCGGCCGCCGACGAGGTTGCCGATCGTGGCGCCGACGCCGAACAGGGCGAGGAGGAGCGTCACGGTGCCCTCTCCGTAGCCGGCCGACTCCGTCAGCATCGGTGTGATGTAGCTGTACGCGGAGAAGAGGGCGCCGAAGCCGACCACCGTGGTGGCGAGGGCCAGCCAGACCGGGAGGGAGCGGAGGGCGGAGAGTTCGCCGCGCAGCCCGGTCGTGGGGGCCGGGGTGTGGGCGGGATGGATCAGGAAGTGCACCGCGGCCATCGCGGCCACGCCGATCAGGCTCACGCCCAGGAAGGTCGCCCGCCAGCCGAGGTGCTGGCCCATGAGGGTGGCGACCGGGACGCCCGCGATGTTGGCGATCGTCAGGCCCATGAACATCAGGGAGACCGAGCGGGCCTTGCGCTCCGGCGCCACCAGGCCGGTGGCGACGACCGCGCCGACGCCGAAGAAGGCGCCGTGCGGCAGGCCGCTCAGGAAGCGGGCGGCGAGCAGCCAGTCGTAGCCGGGGGCCAGGGCCGAGAGCGCGTTGCCCGCGACGAACAGGGCCATCAGGGAGATGAGGACGGTGCGGCGGGGCATGCGCGCGGTGAGCGCGGCCAGCAGCGGGGCGCCGATGACGACGCCCAGCGCGTACGCCGAGACGAGGTGCCCGGCGGTGGGGATCGAGATGTGCAGGTCGTCGGCGACGTCGGGCAGCAGCCCCATCATCACGAATTCGGTGGTGCCGAGACCAAAAGCGCCGACGGCCAGTGCGAGCAGGGCCAGAGGCATGAAGGGCTTTGCCTTTCGGGGAGCAGGGTTCCGTGCTTTCTAAGTTCAGCTACGGAACAAAGTGTCCCAGCCCAAGTATTCCGACAGGTTACGGCCCGGTGTCCGATTGTCCTGACAAAGGCAACAATACTGCGCTGACCAGCGCTTTTTACGAACCCGATGTGGTCAGGTTCACACGGGCGGCGATCGGAAGGTGGTCGCTCCCGGTCCTCGGCAGGGTCCAGGAGCTCTCCGGTTCCACGCCCTTGACCATGATCTGGTCGATCCTGGCCATCGGGAACGAGGCCGGCCAGCTGAACCCGAAGCCGCTGCCCGCCGCACCCTGTGTGGAGCGCATCTGCGAGGTGACGCCGTTGAGGGAGCGGTCGTTCATCGTGCCGTTGAGGTCGCCGAGGAGGATCACGCGGGGCAGCTGCTCGTCGACGATGGCCTCGCCGAGCGCGTCCGCGCTCGTGTCGCGCTGCCGGGCGGTGAACCCGGCGTTCAGCTTCACCCGGACAGAGGGGAGATGGGCGACGTAGACGGCGAGCGGACCGTCGGGCGTGGCGACCGTGGCCCGCATCGCGCGCGTCCAGCCCAGCTTGATGTCGACGGCCTTCACACCGGTGAGGCGGTACTTGCTCCACAGTCCGACGGTGCCCTCGACCGCGTGGTACCTGTACGTCGACGCCAGCGCTTTCTCGTACGTCGGTACGGCCGTCGCCGTCAGCTCCTCCAGGGCCAGCACATCGGCGCCGGACGCGGCGAGCTTCGCGGCGGTACCGGTCGGGTCGGGGTTCTCGGCGTTGACGTTGTGCGTGGCCACCGTGAAGTCGCCGCCGGTGCCCGACTTGTCGGTGAGCAGTCCGCCGAACAGGTTCAGCCAGACGATCGCCGGGAGCAGGACGGCGATCAGCGCGGTCGCGGACTTGCGCAGGACGCCGAGCAGCAACAGCACCGGGATCAGCAGGCCCAGCCAGGGCAGGAACGTCTCGGTGAGACTGCCGAGGTTGCCGATGGTGTTGGGGATACGGGAGTGCAGCAGCATCACCCCGGCGAGGAGCAGCGCCACGGCGGCGACGACCACACCCCGGCGCCAGATGCGCGGATCGTCGCGCCAGCCGGACAACAGGCGGTTCTTCAGGCGCCGGAACCGGTCCCCCGGACGCTCGGGTCCCGAGCCGCCGTTGTCCGTCTCCGTCATGTACGCCTGCTGCGCCATACCGCCTGCCTCACAACCCGCCGTGCACACCGTCGTCCCCCGGGATACGACCCTAGGGGATGATCGGTTCCGATCCCGACGTCACATGGCGGCCACCGCCGTACGACGTCCGTACGGAAGACGAGGACGAACGAGCCGACAGCGGGGGTTCCGGTTACCGCCGCGCCGGCGGGGACTGTGACGAAACGCGCACACTCCGGCTTACGGCTGCGGCGAGCTGACGGGCCGTAGCCCGGCCAGCACGGAATCGACGATCTGTTCGGCCAGGCCCTCGGGGAGTTCGTCGTCCGGGCGCATCATGGCCCGCAGCAGCATGGGGCCGGTGAACAGGTCGTTGGCCAGGTCCAGGTCGATGTCGGCGTGGAGTTCGCCGTTCCGCTGACCGCGGCGCAGCACCTCCTTGCCGAGTTCGCGCCGGGGGTTCACCACGCTGATGTGGTAGGCCTTCCAGATCCGGGGACTGCTCTTCATCTGGGCGTAGACGTTGTGCAGGATCGCCGACGAACGGTTCACCAGCCCGCGCCGGCGCAGCGACTCCAGCAGGACGACGAGGTCGTCCCGCATGGAGGTGCCGGGGAGTTCGGGGTCGGGGGGCTCGGCGGCGCGCATGACGTCGACGAAGAGCTCCTCCTTGCCGTTCCAGCGGCGGTAGATGGTGGCCTTGCCGACGCCGGCGGTCCGGGCGATGCGCTCGATGGACAGTTCGGCGAGCGGAACGCCGTCCTCCAGGAGCTTCATCACCCCTTCCAGGATGGCGTGTTCCACCGCCTCGCTGCGGGGGCGGCCCCGGGCGGGGCCCTGGGTCCGCGGTCGGCTGTCGGCAAGCGTCACGTCGTACCGTCCTCTCACTGGCTGCGGGAATTCTCCCGCAGCCGCCGCCTCCCCCGTAGTGGCCACCCGGTCATCCGGCCGGTCGTCCGGCCGGTCGTTCACTCCGCCGCTACGACCAACTCCTGTTCCCGCTCGCCCTGCTGGCCGGCCGGCGGCTTGCCCGGCAGCCAGAGGGCCACGACCACGGCGCCGAGCACCGCCACGGCCGAACCGCACAGGGCGGTGATGTGCATGGCGTGCAGGAAGGCGTCGTTGGCGGGGGTGACCAGGGCCTTGCCCTGCGCGCCGAGCTTCCCGGCGACGCCCAGCGTGGCCTCGATCGACTCGCCGGCGGTCTCGCGCAGCCCGGGCGGCAGCGCGCCGAGCTTGCCCTCGATGCCGTTGCGGTAGGACGTGGAGAGCACCGAGCCGAGGACGGCGATGCCGAGGGCGCCGCCGACCTGGCGGAAGGTGTTGCTGAGCGCGGAGGCGGAACCGGCCTTCTCGCGCGGCAGGGCCTGCATGATGACGACCGAGGTCGGCGTCATGATGTGCGCCATGCCGAAGCCCATCAGGAAGAAGACGACCTCCAGGATCCAGATCGGCGTGTCGGCCTCGAAGGTGGCGAAGGCGCCCAGGGTGACGGCGATCAGCACCAGGCCGCCCGCGGTCGTGGCCTTGTTGCCGAACCGGTCCACGACCAGCCGGGCCCGCGGTGCGAAGATCATCTGCGCGGCGGCCAGCGGGAGCAGCAGCAGACCGGACTGCAGCGGCGAGTAGCCGCGCACGCTCTGGGTGTAGAAGACGGAGAAGAAGGTCACGCCCATCAGCGCGAAAAAGACCAGCGCGATGGCGGCCATGGCGGCCGAGAAGACCTTGTTCTTGAAGTAGCCGACGTCCAGGGACGGGTGGTCGCTGCGCTTCTCGAAGATCACGAAGGCGGTGAGCACCGCGAGTCCGGCGGCGATGGTGGCGAGCACCTTGCCGTCGGTGAAGTCGGCGACCTCGCCGCCCTTGATGATGCCGTAGACGAGCAGGACGAGACCGACGACGGACAGGACCACGCCGACGGGGTCGAGGCGGCCGGGCCGCGGGTCGCGCGAGTCGGGCACCAGCCACAGCATCAGCACGAGCGCGACGATCACGATCGGTACGTTGATGAGGAAGACCGAGCCCCACCAGAAGTGGTCGAGCAGCACACCGCCGGTGATCGGGCCGATGGCGATGGCGAGACCGACGCCGCCGGCCCAGATGCCGATGGCCTTGGGCTGTTCCTGACGCTCGAAGACGTTCATCAGGACGGCGAGGGTGGCGGGCATCACGAAGGCGGCGCCGAGGGCCATCAGGGCGCGGTAGGCGATCAGCTGGTCCGCGGAACCGGACTCCGCGGCCAGGGCGGAGCCGACGCCGAACACGGCGATGCCGCCGATCAGCACCTTCTTGCGGCCGAGCCGGTCGCCGACGAGACCGGAGGTGAACAGCAGGCCCGCGAAGACCAGGGTGTAGGCGTTGATCGCCCACTCCAACTGGCTCTGGGTGGCGCCCAGACCGGTCGGGGCCGGGGTGGAGATGGTCTTGATCGCGACGTTCAGGATCGAGTTGTCGAGCACCACGATCAGCAGGCTGAGCATCAGCACGCCGAGGATCGCCCAGCGGCGCCGGTGGACCTCCTCGGGTATTCGCGGGCCGGGTGGAGCGTGGTCGGCAGGAGTTGTCATGGTGCGAGCCTAGGCCCATTTCAATACGGCACCGTCTCGTATCTGAATTCCTTTACCCAGAGCTTACGGAGTGAGGGCGGCGCCCATGGAGCGGGGGCGGCGGTGCTCGATGGATCACACGGCGGTCCCCTGGCCGAGGGCGGCACGAAGTGCCACCATGGAACCGGTCCGGGGACACCGTGAGGGTGCCTCGAGATGACTTGTTAGGAGCCGTTGTCATGACGCAGCTTTCGGCTGCCCAGACTGTGCAGAACAGCCCCTCCGACGGCAGCAGCAAGACGCTGTACGGGGGTAAGGGCACCCGCCGCATCACGGTCCGCGACATCGCCCTCGCCAAGGAACGCGGCGAGAAGTGGCCCATGCTCACCGCGTACGACGCGATGACCGCCTCCGTCTTCGACGAGTCCGGGATCCCGGTGCTCCTGGTCGGCGACTCGGCGGGCAACTGCCACCTCGGGTACGAGTCGACGGTGCCCGTCACCCTGGACGAGATGACGATGCTGTCGGCGGCCGTGGTCCGCGGCACCCAGCGCGCCCTCATCGTCGGCGACCTCCCCTTCGGCTCCTACCAGGAGGGCCCGGTGCAGGCGCTGCGCTCGGCGACCCGGCTGGTGAAGGAGGCCGGCGTCGGCGCGGTCAAGCTGGAGGGCGGCGAGCGGTCTTACGAACAGATCCGGCTGCTCGTCGAGTCGGGTATCCCGGTGATGGCGCACATCGGCCTGACCCCGCAGTCCGTCAACGCGATGGGCTACCGGGTGCAGGGCCGCGGCGAGGAGGCGGCCCAGCAGCTGCTGCGGGACGCGAAGTCGGTCCAGGACGCGGGCGCGTTCGCGGTCGTTCTGGAGCTGGTTCCGGCGGAGCTGGCGGCCGAGGTGACCCGGATGCTGCACATCCCGACGGTCGGCATCGGCGCGGGCCCCGAGACCGACGCGCAGGTCCTGGTCTGGACGGACATGCTGGGCCTGACCTCGGGCCGGGTGCCGAAGTTCGTGAAGAAGTACGCGGACCTGCGCGAGGTGATGGGCGACGCGGCCCGCGCCTACGCCGAGGACGTCGTCGGCGGAACCTTCCCGCTGGAGGAGCACTCCGTCCACTGAGCGCTCCGCCGGAAGTGCCGCGCCGGGCCGTAGATCGTCTGCGGCACCGTCGTGGCTGGTCGCGCAGTTCCTCCCCCAGCCTTCGGCCGGGGGTACCCCCAGCGCCCCTGCGGGGCGCTACCGAGAGCCACTGCGGAAACACCGAGGACAGCCCGCCGATCTTCCCCCGTCGGCGGGCTGTCCGTGCTTTGCGCCTGAACCGGCGCCGCTCTCGCGGACCGGGTGCTCGCCGTCGTGGTTGCTCAATCGATGGTTGCGGTGGTCATCGGGGAGTTGCCGGGGCTGATGACCCGGGCCGTGTGGGTGGTCACGCCCTGCGCGGTACCCGTGTCGGTGGTCTGTCGGACCGTGTAGGCGGGCTGTCGGTGGTTTGTCGGTGGGGGCTGGCACGGTTCTTCCCATGACGCGAATCGACAACAACGCCGTGTCCGTACGGGGGCTGGTGAAGCACTACGGCGACACCAAGGCACTCGACGGAGTTGATCTGGACGTCCGTGAGGGCACCGTGATGGGGGTGCTCGGACCGAACGGGGCCGGCAAGACGACCCTGGTGCGGATCCTGTCCACGCTGCTGAAGCCGGACGCGGGCGCAGCCACCGTCGCCGGGTACGACGTGCTGCGCCAGCCCCGCCAGCTGCGCCGGGTGATCGGACTGACCGGGCAGTACGCCTCGGTCGACGAGAAGCTGCCGGGCTGGGAGAACCTGTACATGATCGGGCGGCTCCTCGACCTGCCGCGCAAGGACGCGCGGGCCCGCGCCGACGAGCTGCTGGAGCGGTTCTCGCTGACCGAGGCCGCCAAGCGGCCGGCGAGCACCTACTCCGGCGGTATGCGCCGCCGGCTCGACCTCGCCGCCTCGATGATCGGACACCCCCAGGTGCTGTACCTGGACGAGCCGACCACCGGTCTCGACCCGCGTACCCGGAACGAGGTGTGGGCCGAGGTCAAGGCGATGGTCGGCGACGGGGTGACCGTGCTGCTGACCACCCAGTACATGGAGGAGGCCGAGCAGCTCGCCTCCGAGCTGACCGTCGTGGACCGCGGGAAGGTCATCGCGAACGGCCGGGTGGAGGAGCTGAAGGCGAAGGTCGGCGGACGGACGCTGCGGGTGCGGCCGGTCGATCCGCTGCAGGTGCGGCCGCTCGCCGAGATGATCGACGAGCTGGGCATCACCGGGCTCGCCTCGACGACCGTGGACCCGGAGAACGGCACCCTGCTGGTGCCGATCCTCAGCGACGAGCAGCTGACCGCCGTGGTCGGCGCCGTCACCGCACGCGGTATCACCATCAGCTCCATCACCACCGAACTGCCCAGCCTGGACGAGGTGTTCCTGTCCCTCACCGGCCATCGCGCCAGTGCCCCGCAGGACGCCACGCCCGCCGACGACCGTCAGGAGGTCGCCGTATGAGCGCCACCACCGTCCCCGTGGCCGCCACCGCCCCCGTGTCCGACGCGCCGATCTCGCTGCGCGCCCATCTGCGCCACACCGGCGCGCTCGTCCGCCGCAACCTGCTGTGGATCCGGCAGGACCCGGAGTCGATGTTCGACGCGCTGCTGATGCCGGTCGTGTTCACGCTGCTGTTCGTCTACGTCTTCGGCGGCTCGATCGGCCAGGCGCTCGGCGGCGGTCAGGACGGGTACGTCCAGTACGTCATCCCGGGCATGATCGCGATGATGAGCATGACGCTCTCGCAGGGCGTCGGCACCGGGTTCAGCCAGGACTTCAACTCCGGTGTCATGGACCGTTTCCGGTCGCTGCCGATCGGGCGCGGCTCGGTGCTGTTCGCGAAGATCTCGGTGGAGCTGGTGCGGATGCTGTTCGCGACCGCCGTGCTCATGATCGTCGCCGTGCTCGTCGGGTTCCACATCAACCACTGGGGCGGGCTGTTCGCCGCCGTGGGCCTGTCCGCGGTGTTCGCCTCGTCGATCATGTGGGTGTTCCTCACCCTGGGCGTGGTCCTGAAGAACGCGCAGTCCGTACAGGCCATGGGGTTCCTGGTGCTGTTCCCGCTGCAGTTCGGCTCGTCGATCTTCGCCCCGACGAACTCGATGCCGGGCTGGCTGCAGTCCTTCACGGACTACAACCCGCTGTCCACGCTCGCCGACGCGGCGCGCGGACTGATGGTGGGCGGCCCGGTCACGCACGACCTGTGGGTGACGCTGGGCTGGTCGGTGGCGATCACGGCGGTCGCGGCGCCGTACGCGATCCACAAGTTCCGTACGAAGAGCTGACGTTCACCGGCACAGGTCAGATCAGGGCGGTGGCCTCCGTGAGGGAGAGGCCACCGCCCTCGGCGTACCCGGACGCATAGGCCCGGTCGTCGCGGAGTGCGGCCCGGACCCGGTTCTCCGCCCGTTCACGGGTGGTGCGCTCCATGCCGACGGAGATGTGGCCGACCGGCAGCAGGGCGTCGGCGGCGCCCAGGCAGCGGGCGGCGTCCCGGGCGCGGGCGCCGCCGTCGGCGCCCGCCAGGGCGACCGCGGCGACGGTCAGGCAGGCGGAGGGCAGATGCGGGGTGATGGCCTCGGTCAGCGGGTCGGCGGCGAGCCGCAGGGCCTGCCTGAGCTTGGCCAGGGCGTCCTCGGGGAGATCTTCGAGGGCGTCCACCCAGGCCTCCTGGGTGAGGATCAGCGCATCGAAGACGACGAAGTGCGAGATCTTGAACTCCTCGCGCAGCAGCCGGAGTTGCTCACGGGCCTCGGCGACGCGGTCGGTCAGCATGAGCCAGGCGGTGAGGAAGAGCCGGGCGGCCGGCATCGCCTCGTTGCTCAGGCTGTCGTTGGAGCTGATCACCTCGCGCAGCAGCCGTTCGCCGCGTTCGGTCTCGCCCTTCTCGATCAGGACGCTGCCGAGGCGGGCGTTGAGCACGGCGATCTGGGCGCCGGCGCCGAGCCGGTCGGCGTGCTCGATGGCCGCCCGGTAGTCGGCGGCCGCCGCCGGATACTCGCCCTTGCGCTCCCGGGACTCGGCCCGCGCCGAGAAGGCCTCGGCGGCGCCCCAGTCGTCCCCGAGGCGCCCGAAGAGCTCCAGTGACTCGTCGGCGTCGCGGGTGGCGTCGGCGGCCCAGTCCGCGCGGTTGGCGAGCAGGTTGGCGCGCATCGCGAGGGCGCCGGCCAGTTCCCACTCGTAGCCGGGCGTCTCACGGCAGGTCTGGACGCCGGCGTCGAGGATGACGCGCAGCCGGTCCATGCCGCGGGTCAGCATCACGGCGAAGAACCAGAACATGCCCGGGGTCCGGCAGGTCTGCGGCAGACCCGGCTCGTAGACCTCGGTGACGGCGCGCATCCTGGCCTGGGCCTCCGGCGTCTGCCAGGCGTCCAGCTCCGTGTCCATGCAGGCCAGATGGGCCAGATGGACCCCGCGCCGGGCCTCGACGAGGGCCTCCCCGGTGTACGGCGGCGGGGTGTCGGTGCAGCGCTCCCACACCGGTTCGGCGCGGCGCACCGGGGCGGCGAAGGGGTCGGGGCCGAGGGCCATGACGTCGGCGCACCAGGTGCGGGTCTCGATGCGCTGGTCGTGCAACTGCCAGTACCGGAACAGGGAGTGGACCAGACAGATCCCCTCCTGCTCGTCGCGCACGGCGACGGCGTGCCGCAGGGCGGTGCGCAGGTTCTCGTACTCCAGCTGGAGCCGCGCGACGGCGGCCCGCTGGCCGGGGCCGCGCAGCAACGGGTCGGTGGTGCGGGCGAGTTCGCGGTAGTACGTCAGATGGGCGCGCTCGGCGGCGGCCCGCTCACCGCTCTCGTCGAGGCGTTCCCCGGCGTACTCGGCGACGGTCTCCAGGAGCCGGTAGCGCATGCCCTCATCGCCCGAAGGGGCGGCCACGACGAGGGACTTGTCGACCAGGGCGCCGAGCGCGTCGAGGGCGGCGGGGCCGCACACGGCCTCGGCGGCGGCCAGGTCGCAGCCGCCCGCGAAGACGGAGAGGCGGCCGAGGACGTCCCGTTCGTCGGCGTCCAGGAGGTCCCAGGACCAGTCGACGACCGCGCGCAGGGTCTGCTGGCGCGGCAGGACCGTACGGCTGCCGGAGGTCAGGAGCCGGAAGCGGTCGTCGAGCCGGTCCGCTATCTGGCGGGGGGTCAGCATCCGGAGCCGGGCGGCGGCCAGTTCGATGGCGAGGGGCAGTCCGTCCAGGCGGCGGCAGATCTCGGCGCAGGCCGCCGCGGTCTCCTCGTCGGCGTCGACCGTGAAGCCGGGCCGGGCCGCTCCGCCCCGGTCGGCGAGCAGCCGGAGCGCCGTCGGCTCGGGCAGCGGCTCCACCGGGCGCAGCAACTCCCCCGGCACTCCGAGGGGTTCGCGGCTGGTGGCCAGGATCGTCAGGTCCGGGCAGCGTTCCAGGAGCCGGGCCGTCAGGTCGGCGGCCGCGTCCACGACATGCTCGCAGTTGTCGAGGATGATCAGCATCCGGCGCCGGGCGCAGTGCTCGACGAGCCGCTCGACCGGGTCGTCGTGCCGGTCGGCGGCGGCCCGCAGGCCCTCGGCGCCGGCGCCGTACAGCACGGTCTCGCGGGCGCCCAGCGCGCTGAGCACGGCCTCGGGGACGGCGGCGGGGTCGTCGACGGGGGCCAGTTCGGCCAGCCACACCCCGTCCCGGGAGGCGTACCGCACGGTCTCGGCGGCCTCCTGCGACAGCCGGGTCTTGCCCGCGCCGCCGGGCCCGAGCAGCGTGACCAGGCGGGCGGCGGCGAGGTCGCCCCGGATGGCCTCGATGTCGGCCTCGCGCCCGACGAAGGAGGTGAGCCGGGCGCGCAGGTTGCCGGGCCGGGACGGTTTCTCCACGGCCGCTGCGGGCGCGAGCAACTCGGTGTGCAGGGCCCGCAGTTCGGGTCCGGGGTCGGAACCGAGGCGGTCGGCGAGGAGACGGCGCACGTCGTCGTGGGCGGCCAGCGCCTCGGCGGTGCGGCCGGTGTTGTGCAGGGCGCGCAGCCGCAGGGCCTGGAGGGGTTCGTCGAGGGGGTGGGCGTCGCACAGGGCGGTCAGCTCGGGCAGCGACTGCTCGGCCTGGCCGAGGGCGAGGGCCGCGGTGTGGCGGCCGCGCAGCGCGTCCAGGCGGCGGACGTCGGCGCGGGCCGCCTCGGCGGCACGGTCGGGCAGGTCGGCGAGGGCCGGGCCGTGCCAGAGGGCGAGGGCGTCGTCGAGGACGGTGGCCGCCTTGGCGGGGTCGCCGTCGGCGAGCGCGCGCAGGCCTTCGCCGGTGAGCCGCTCGAAGCGGTGCAGGTCGACGTCGTCGAGGGCGGCGGTGAGCCGGTAGCCGCCCTCGGTGGAGCCGACGGCGTCCGCGCCGAGCGCCCGCCGCAGCCGGCCGACCAGCGCCTGCAGCGCGCCGCTCGCGTCGGCGGGCGGTTCGTCGCCCCACACCTCGTCGACGAGGTGTCCGGCCGGCACCCCGCGGCCGGGCCGCAGCGCCAGCGCGGTCAGCAGGGCACGCAGCCGCGCCCCGCCCACGGGGACGGCCGTGCCGTCGGGGCGGAGTGCCTGGGTGGTGCCGAGGATCCGGTAGCGCACGGGGTCCATTGTCCCTGGGGACGTCGGCGGCGGTCACGGGGTTTCGAAGGCGGGGGTGTCGGACCCCGGCCGCACGGGCCCCACTGCCGTATGGGCCGCAGGACGTGCACGGTGTCCGGGGCGTCCAGCGTGACGAGGGCGCCGCGGGTGCGGCGGACCCGCCCCAGGCCGTCCACAGTGCCGCGGTCCGCCTCCTCGAACCACCTGGGCAGCCGCCGGCGGGCTCCAGCGTGACGGCAGCACTCCATCCGCAGTCCTCGTAGCACACCTTCAGCAGCGGCATGGCCCCGGCTTCCAGGAACCGAACGCCGGTCGCGATCCGTTCTCACGTGAGCCAAGAGGTATTTCCCCAGCACCTGAAGCGTTTTTCCGCCGTGCCAGGTACGGTCGGACCCGCGTCGACCACCCCAGTCCTCCAGGAGTCCCATCCATGACCGCGACCACCACCCGCCACAGCGACCGGCGGATCAGTCCCGTCTTCGTCGGGATCCTGGCCGTCACCGCGGTCACCGGGTGGGCCACCTGGTCCGGGTTCGCCGAGCAGCCCGGGGTCGCCGTGTTCCTGTTCGTGACGGCGGCCTGGATCGTCTCCCTCTGTCTGCACGAGTACGCGCACGCGCGCACCGCCCTGCACGGCGGTGACATCACGGTGGGCGCGAAGGGCTATCTGACCCTGAACCCGCTGAAGTACACCCATGCGCTGCTGAGCATCGTGCTCCCCGTGCTGTTCGTGATCATGGGCGGGATCGGTCTGCCCGGCGGTGCGGTCTTCATCGAGCGCAGCAGGATCCGCGGCCGCTGGCGGCACAGCCTCATCTCGGCCGCGGGCCCGCTGACGAACGTCCTGTTCGCCGCCGTCTGCACGGCCCCCTTCTGGCTGCACGCCCTGGACGGTGTCCCCGCCGACTTCCGGTTCGCCCTCGCCTTCCTCGCCCTGCTCCAGGTCACGGCCGCGATCCTGAACTTCCTCCCGGTACCGGGCCTGGACGGCTACGGCGTGATCGAGCCCTGGCTGTCGTACAACATCAAGCGGCAGGTGGAGCCGTTCGCGCCGTTCGGCCTGCTGTTCGTGTTCGCGCTGCTGTGGGTGCCGTCGATCAACAGCGTGTTCTTCGACGTGATCGACGCGCTGCTGCGCGGGCTGGGCGTCGACGACTTCTCGCAGTACTGCGGCCAGGAGCTCTACCGCTTCTGGCAGGGCACGAACGAGTACTGCTCCGCCGTCGGCTGACCCCCACGCGCTGTCACGCCGACAGCGGGAACTCCTCGCCCAGCGCCCTGAACACCGCGGTGTTCAGGGCGAACGCGCGTCTGCACTCGGCCACGACGCGCCGCCTCTCCAGGTCGTCGGCGTCCACCGCGTCGAGGAGTTCGCGGTAACCCCGCTTGAAGGCGGCCGGGTTGGCGATGTCCTCGAAGACGTAGAAGCGGACGCCGTCGCCCTTCCGCTCGAAACCCCAGGTCCGCTCCGCCCGGTCGCGGATGATCTGGCCGCCGGAGAGGTCGCCGAGGTACCGCGTGTAGTGGTGGGCGACATAGCCGCCGGGCCACCCCTGCGCACACTCCCGCACCCGCGCCGCGTACGCCTCCGTCGCCGGCAGCGCCGTGAGCCCCGTCCGCCACCCGGGCCCGCGCAGATGCGCGAGGTCCCGCTCCAGCGCCGCCAGCCGGAACAGCTCGGGCCGCACGAAGGGCCCCGCCACCGGATCCGAGGCCAGCCGCATGGTGCCGGCCTCCAGGGCGTCGTACACGAACCACAGCTGCTCGGTGTAGCGCGTGTACGCCTCCACCCCCAGCCGGCCGCCGAGCAGGTCGCTCATGAACGTCGAGGTCTTCGCCTCCATGTGCTGCTGGTGGGACGCGGTGCGGATGAGTGTCGAGAACGAGTCCATGGGCAACACCCTCTAAGGTAAGCCTTACCTAAGTCAACACCCTTACCGACACTTCGTCGGTAAAGTTACCGACACTGTGTCGGTAAAAGGCTACAAGAAAAGCCCCGCCCCGGCAGGGGCGGGGTCACGGGACCGCTACGGCAGGGTGAGGATGTC
Organism: Streptomyces sp. NPDC101234; assembly: GCF_044767525.1. NCBI lineage: Bacteria > Bacillati > Actinomycetota > Actinomycetes > Kitasatosporales > Streptomycetaceae > Streptomyces > Streptomyces sp. NPDC101234. The sequence continues at coordinate 15,852 of NZ_JBIWOA010000005.1, forward strand.
CGCGCCGATGTCGGTCACCACGAGCGTGTGCTCGAACTGCGCGGTGCGCTTGCGGTCCTTGGTGACGACGGTCCAGCCGTCGTCCCACATGTCGTACTCGTACGTCCCGAGCGTCAGCATCGGCTCGATGGTGAAGGTCATCCCGGGGTGCATCACGGTCGTCGCGTGCGGGCTGTCGTAGTGCGGGATGATCAGCCCGGAGTGGAACGACGAGTTGATCCCGTGGCCCGTGAAGTCACGCACCACCCCGTACCCGAAGCGCTTGGCGTACGACTCGATGACCCGGCCGATGATGTTGATCTGCCGGCCCGGCTTGACCGCCTTGATCGCGCGGTCGAGGGACTCCCGGGTCCGCTCGACCAGCAGCCGGCTCTCGTCGTCCACGTCACCGACCAGGTAGGTCGCGTTGTTGTCGCCGTGCACCCCGCCGATGTACGCGGTCACGTCCAGGTTGACGATGTCACCGTCCTGGAGCACCGTCGTGTCCGGAATGCCGTGGCAGATCACCTCGTTGACGCTGGTGCACAGGGACTTGGGGAAGCCCCGGTAGCCGAGCGTGGAGGGGTAGGCCCCGTGGTCGCACATGTAGTCGTGCGCGACCTTGTCGAGCTGATCGGTGGTCACACCCGGCGCGACGAGCTTCGCGGCCTCGGCCATCGCCTGCGCGGCGATACGGCCGGCGATCCGCATCGCCTCGATGATCTCCGGGGTCTGCACCTCGGGCCCGGTGTACGGGGTCGGCGCGGGTTTACCGACGTACTCGGGGCGGCGGATGTTTCCGGGTACCGAACGGGTGGGAGAGAGCTCCCCTGGTACGAGCAGCGACTGGCCAGACATGCCAGCGAGTCTAACCAGCGGGCATGGGGGAACATGTGGATGGTGAAAGGAGCCGGTCATGGCCCTGTTCAAGAAGCGGACCGTCGCGAAGGCGGGCGAGTGGTACTACTGCCTGCAGCACAAGAAGGTCGAGGAGGGTCCCGAGTGCCCCGCCAAGGACCGGTTCGGCCCTTACGCCACCCGTGCGGAGGCCGAGCACGCGATGGAGATCGCGCGGGAGCGCAACCTCCAGTGGGAGAACGATCCACGGTGGCACGACGCGCCGGCGGGCGACTCCTCGGAAGAGGACTGATCAGGACCGATCAAGGCTGATCAGGGCTGGGTGGGGGCCGCGGCGGCCATCCGCTGGGCCCGCAGCCGTACAGCGTGTTCGTCGGTCCGCGCGTCGTACGACATCAGGGCGGGCAGGCACAGGGCCAGCAGGCCGACCGCACCCGTGCACAGCAGGCCGCCCGCACCCACGGACGCCCGTACGCCCAGCCATCCGGCCATCCCACCGGCCCGGACCTGGCCGAGGGTCGGGCCCACGGAGTACGACAGCAGCTCGATCCCGGCGAGGCGGCCGCGCAGCTCGTCGGGGATCGTCTGGTTCCACATCGCGCCGCGGAAGATCCCGCTGACCATGTCACAGCCGCCCGCGACGACGAGGAACAGCAGCACCAGCCATACGTTCGCCACGGCACCGGCGGCGGCGATCGCGAGGCCCCACAGCGCGGCGGCCAGCACCACCATCCGCCCGTGCCGGTGCACGCGGGACGTCCAGCCGCTGACGAGGCTCACGATGAGCGCCCCGGCCGGGACACTCGCGTACATCAGCCCCAGCGACCACTCCGCGTGCAACTCGTCGGCCAGGAACGGGAGTACGGCGAGCGGCATCGCCAGAAACATCGCCGCGAGGTCGACGGCGTAGGTGCCGAGGAGTTCCTTGCGGCTCCAGGCGTAGCGGGCGCCCTCGGCGATGGACCGGAGGGAGGGCCTGGCGGCCTCATGAGACGCCGGGGACGCGGCGATGGGGACGATCAGGACGACGGAGACCAGGAACGTCACGAGATCGGCGCCGTACGCCCAGCCGAGTCCCGCGTACGCCACGACCAGGCCGGCGACGGCCGGGCCCGCGACGCCGCCGACCGTCCAGCGGAACGAGTTGAGGGCCGCCGCGGCCGGGAGGTCGTCGTGGGCGACGATCCTGGGCCAGAGCGAGTCGAGGGCCGGGCGCTGGACCGACCCGAGGGCGGCGGAGAGGGCGGCGACGGCGTACAGCGGCCATACGGCGGGGTGCGGCAGCAGGGCGTTGACCAGCAGTCCCGCGCTGAGCAGCCCCTGACCGGCCTCGGTCCGGACGATCAGCGTGCGCTTGTCGAGGGCGTCGGCGAGGGCGCCGCCGTACAGCCCGAAGAGGATGAGCGGCAGCAACTCGACGGCGCCGACGGCTCCTACGGCGGCCGCGGACCCGGTGAGGTCCTTGATCTGCACGGGGAGCGCGACGAACGTCAGGAAACTCCCGAAGTTGCTGACGAGCCCGGAGACCCACAGCCGCCGGAAGTCGACGGAGGCGTTCCAGGGGGCGAGGTCGGGAAGCAGACGTCTCACGCCGCCCCATGCTGAACGCTGCGCTCGGCACCAGCAAACCCTTTTCGCCCACCCACCCGACTCGGTTGATGGAGAGGCGAGGTGAGGGGGTGCGCGGGGCCGACTCGATCGGTAGAGGGCGAGCGGCCGGAGCCCGGAGGCAGTTGGATCCGGTGCAGCCCGGTGGGGGCTGGTCGCGCAGTTCCCCCACCCTTCCGTCGCGGCCGACGCCTCCCCACCCTCCCTCGGTACTGCCGAAGGCAGTTGACCGGGCGAGTCGGGTGGGTGGGCGGGCAAGTCACCAGGGGGTCGGCGGCGGGGCCGTTACCGCTTCCGCCAGGCGGGCCAGGCGGTCCCTGAAGCGGCGGCGGCCCCGGGGGGACGGGCCGTTCTCACCCGTCGCCGCGCTCACCAGGTGCTGGACCGTGTCCAGGTCCAGCTCCGCGCCCTCGGGGACCGTGAGCGCCTCGTGGGCCATCGTGGTCAGCGCGTCGTCCGCGGTGGTGGAGAGCGCCAGGACCGTCACCCCGGCCCGGCGGGCCGCGTGGACGTGGTCCAGGAGGGGTACCGACTCGCCCGGCGCCACGACCAGGAGCGTCTCGCCCCGGCGGGCCGCCTCGATACGGCCGGGGCCGACCGCGAGGTGCGCCGGGTCGGTGGGGCGAGCGTCGTGTCGTACCAGCGTCGGCGCCAGTTCCGGCGTGCCGGACCACGCCGCCTCGTCCACCAGATGCGCGGCGAGATGCCACGGCTCGTACTCCGGGGTGCCGAGCAGAAGCAGTCCGCCGCCGTGCGTGACCACCGAGCCCCGCAGCGCACCCGCAAATCTCCGCGTCGCCCCCAACCACTCGGTCCCGGCGAGCACTTCGCGCAACAATGCGACCCGTACAGCGTCCATGTCATCGCATACTGCCGCAATCGGTCACTCGTGACGCGGAGTTCACCCGGAATTCGTCCGAACCGGGGAGAACGCGGCCCATGAGCGACGTAGAAGCAAGCATTCCCTTTCGCGGGGGCGAAGAGGGCTACGCCAGTTTCCGGATCCCGGCCGTGGTGGTGTCCCGGACGGGCACCGTGCTCGCCTTCTGCGAGGGGAGAGTGGACTCCGCCGCGGACCACGGGCACATCGATGTCGTACTGAAGCGGTCGGGGGACGGCGGGCGCACCTGGGGGCCGCTGCAGGTCGCCGCGAGCAACGGCGCCGATCTCGCCGGCAACCCCGCCCCCGTCGTCCTCGACACCGGCCGGATCCTGCTCGTCCATGTCCGCAGCGCCGCCTCCGCCACCGAGGACGCCATCCTGCGCGGGCAGGTGCCGGACGCCGACGGGCGGCGGGTGTGGGTGCAGCACAGTGATGACGACGGGGTGACGTGGTCGGCTCCGATCGAGATCACCAAGTCCGTGAAGAGGGACGGGTGGCGGTGGTACGCCACCACCCCGGGGCATGGCCTGCAATTGCGGTCCGGGCGGGTCGTCGTACCGGGCAACCACTCCCTGCCGCCGGCCGGGACCGACAACGGGACCGAGGGGAAGTACAACAGCGGGCACTGTCTGCTCAGCGACGACCGCGGGGAGACCTGGTACCTCGGGTACGTCGACGAGAACACCGACGGGTACATCAACGTCAACGAGACCACCGCGGCCGAACTCCCGGACGGGCGCGTCTACTTCAACACCCGCAACGACTCGTCCGCCCCCGGCAACAGGGCCGACGCGCACTCGGCGGACGGCGGGCGGACGCTCGTGAAGCCGTTCCGGCCGCAGGCCGGGCTCGCCGCCCCCGTCTGCGAGGCCAGCGTGCTGCAACTCCGCGACCCGGACGTGCTGCTGTACTCCGGGCCGGGCGATCCGGCGAGCCGCGCCCTGATGACGATCCGCGCCTCCGTCGACGGCGGTACCACCTGGCGGCCCGTGCACACCGTGGACGGGCTGCCCGCCGCCTACTCCGATCTGACCCGGATCGACGTGGCCACCGTGGGACTCCTGTACGAGACCGGTGACTTCAGCGCGTACACGACGATCACGTTCCGACGGGTGCCGGTGAACCGCCTCACCTGACCGGTTGCGGCCGTCGGCGCGGACATAGAGTCGGCCCATGACCTCTACCGACAGTGCACAGCAGCCGACGGCCGCGAAGGCCCCCGCCAAGGACCCCTGGGACCTGCCCGACGTCTCCGGCCTGGTCGTGGGTGTGCTCGGCGGCACCGGCCCGCAGGGCAAGGGCCTCGCCTACCGGCTGGCCCGGGCCGGCCAGAAGGTGATCATCGGCTCCCGGGCCGCCGAGCGCGCGCAGGCCGCCGCCGACGAGCTCGGTCACGGCATCGAGGGCGCCGACAACGCCGAGTGCGCGCGCCGCAGCGACATCGTGATCGTCGCCGTGCCGTGGGACGGGCACGGCAAGACGCTGGAGTCGCTGCGCGGGGAACTGGCCGGCAAGGTGGTCGTGGACTGCGTCAACCCGCTCGGCTTCGACAAGCAGGGCGCCTACGCGCTCAAGCCGGAGGAGGGCAGCGCGGCGGAGCAGGCCGCGGCCCTGCTGCCGGACTCGCGGGTCACCGCCGCGTTCCATCACCTCTCGGCCGTACTGCTCCAGGACCCGGAGATCGATGAGATCGACACCGATGTGATGGTGCTGGGCGAGGTGCGGGCGGACGTGGAGATCGTGCAGGCGCTGGCCGGGCGCATCCCCGGGATGCGCGGTGTCTTCGCGGGGCGGCTGCGCAACGCGCACCAGGTGGAGTCCCTGGTCGCGAACCTGATCTCGGTCAACCGCCGCTACAAGGCACACGCCGGGCTCCGCGTCACGGACGTCTGAGCGGATGGGGGACACTGGTGGGCGGCCACCAGTGTCCCCGACCGGTCCGGATCGGTCCGACCGATCCGACCGATCCGACCGATCCGACCGATCCGACCGATCCGACCGAGACAAACGATCCGACCGAGACAAACGATCCGGACCGATTCGAAAGCGACTTCTATGCCCCGCCTCGCCCTCTACGCCCTGACCGTCTGCGTCCTCGCCGTCGCCGCCGCCGTCGTCTCCTTCGTGCAGGGCAGCTGGCTGATGGGCGTGGTCTGGGTGCTGCTGACGGGCCTGTCGTCCAACATGACCTGGTACTACGTGAAGCGCGGCCGTACCGAGAGGTCCGCCGGCTGACCTCCCGGCTGCTTCTCCGGGCCTTCCAGGAGGACCCGCCCGCCGATCTCCACCCAGCCGTAGGGCTGTGGTGCCGTGAGGATCTGTGAGCCCTTGCCCTGGGTGATGTTCAGGGCCCGGCCCAGCAGGTCGGTGAGGAGCAGCGCCGCCGCGCCGGTCGCCTCGTCCTCGCCTATGCCGTCGTCGCGGCCCGGGAAGCCGCGGGCGCGGACCCGGCCCGCCGACTCGTCCTCCCACGCCCATGCGTAGATCCACTCCCCCGGCGGCGGCACCGGCAGGGCGTCGACCTCGGCGGCGGTGGCGTACTGGCGCAGGGTGCGCGGCGGGGCCCACTCCGGGAGCGCCTCGATCCAGCTGAACTCCCCGTCCAGGCGGGCGCCGACCACTCCGGCCGGGGTGACCAGTTCGGGCACGTCCAGCAGCCAGGCCGTGCCGACGCAGGGATGCCCGGCGAAGGGCAGGCGCAGGGTGGGGGTGTAGATGTCGACGATCCCGCGCTCGGGGTCGTCCACGAACACGGTCTCGCTGAATCCGAGCTTCGCCGCCAGCGCCTGCCGGTCCTCGCGCTCGGGCAGCACGGAGCCGTCGCGGACGACGCCGAGCTCGTTGCCGTATCCGCCGTTCGCCGCGCAGAAGACACGCAGCACGTCGTAGTCAGTCACTCCGGCATTGAAGCACTCGCGGCGGGTCGCCAGAACACACCCCTTGACCTGTCCTTTACCATTTCTTGACGCCTGTTTTGAGTCATCGATATCAAGCCGTGTCTGTGATCTTTCTGTGCCCGGTGAATCACGACCCGCATGGGTAAGAGTGAGGTAAGCCTCAGGTAAGTTAGGCAAGCCTCACCACACCGTCCTCGCTTGGAGCCTGCATGCGTGCCGTCCGACTCACCGTCACCGCCGCCGCCACCGCGGCCGCCCTGACCGCCCTCTCGGCCTGCACGGCGAAGAGCGACGGCAAGGGCGGCGACGCGATCCAGGTCACCGCCGCCGACTCCAGGTGCGAGACGTCGACGAAGTCGGTCCCGGCCGGGCATGTCACGCTCGCCATCGAGAACAAGGGCTCCAAGGCCACCGAGGTCGAGATCCTCTTCCCAGACGACCGGATCGTCTCCGAGAAGGAGAACATCGGGCCGGGGACCAAGTACACGCTCACCGCCGAGGTGAAGGCCGGGTCGTACGAGATAGCCTGCCGGCCCGGCATGAAGGGCCACGGCGTACGGCAGAAGCTGACCGTCACCGGCTCCGGCACCGTCGCCAAGCGCAACCCGACGCTCGACAAGGCCGTCGCCGACTACCGCGAGTACGCGCAGGAGCAGGCCGACGCCACCGTCCCGCTCGCCGAGGTCTTCGCCAAGGCCGTCAAGGCCGGTGACCTGGCGGCCGCGCAGCAGACGTACTCCCCCTCGCGGCTCGGCTGGGAGCGCACCGAGCCGATCGCCGAGTCCTTCGGTGACATCGACCCGAAGACCGACACCCGCGCCGACGGCCTGGAGGAGGGCCAGAAGTGGACCGGCTGGCACCGGCTGGAGAAGGCCCTGTGGGCGGACAAGAAGATCGGCAGCGCGGAGAAGACGCTTGCCGACCAGCTCGTCACCGATCTGAAGGACTGGCAGAAGCGGGTCGGCAAGGCCGAGATCACCCCGACCTCCATGGCCAACGGCGCCAAGGAACTCCTCGACGAGGTCGCCACCGGCAAGGTCACCGGCGAGGAGGACCGCTACTCCCACACCGACCTGGTCGACTTCAAGGCCAATGTCGAGGGCGCCCAGAAGGCGTACGAGCTGCTGAAGCCGGTCGCCTCGAAGAACGACCCGGCGCTGGCAGCCGAGTTGGACAAGCAGTTCGCCGCGCTGGACACACTGCTGGACAAGTACCGGACGGACAAGGCGTCGTACGACTTCGTGTCCTACGACAAGGTGACCAAGGAGCAGCGCAAGGAGCTGTCCGACGCGGTCAACGCGCTGGCGGAGCCGCTGTCGAAGCTCGCCGCGGCCGTGGTCAAGTAGGGGACGGGACATGAGCGAGAACGTCACTCCCTCGCGTCGGGCGCTCATCGGCTGGGGCGGGGCCGGGCTCGCGCTCGGGGCCGCCGTGGCCGGGGGCGCGGTGGCGATGGCCCAGGCCGGCGACGACCTGGACCCGGCCGCCGCCGAGACCGGTGGCGCGGTCGGGTTCCACGGCGCCCACCAGGCCGGTATCGCCACGCCCGTCCAGGACCGGCTGCACTTCGCCGCGTTCGACGTGAAGACCGACGACCGGGCCGAGTTCGTGCAGCTGCTGAAGGACTGGACGGCCGCGGCCCGGCGGATGACCGCCGGGCAGGCGGTCGGCGAGGGCGCGTACGGCGGGCTCGCCGAGGCGCCGCCGGACGACACCGGTGAGGCCCTCGGGCTCAGGCCGTCCCGGCTGACGCTGACGATCGGCTTCGGGCCGTCCTTCTTCGAGAGGTTCGGGCTCGGCGGGCGGCGGCCGGCCGCGCTCGTCGATCTGCCGAAGTTCCCCGGGGACAACCTCGACAACTCCCGTACGGGCGGCGACCTCTGCATCCAGGCCTGTGCCGACGATCCGCAGGTCGCCGTGCACGCCATCCGCAACCTCGCCCGTATCGGCTTCGGCAAGGTCGCCATCCGCTGGTCCCAACTCGGCTTCGGAAAGACCTCGTCGACCACCCCGGACGCCCAGACCCCCCGCAATCTCATGGGGTTCAAGGACGGCACCCGCAACATCGCGGGGACCGAGACCGACCGTCTGAAGAAGTTCGTGTGGGCCGCGGAGGGGGACGGGTCCGCCTGGATGACGGGAGGGTCGTATCTCGTCGCCCGGCGCATCCGTATGAACATCGAGACCTGGGACCGGACTTCGCTCCAGGAGCAGGAGGACGTGTTCGGGCGGGACAAGGGCGAGGGTGCTCCGGTCGGCAAGGCCAAGGAGCACGACGAGCCGTTCCTGAAGGCGATGAAGCCCGACGCCCACGTCCGGCTGGCGCACCCCGACTCCAACGGCGGGATCACCATCCTGCGCCGGGGTTACTCCTTCACGGACGGCACCGACGGGCTCGGGCGGCTCGACGCGGGGCTGTTCTTCCTGGCCTACATGCGTGACGTGCGCAAGGGGTTCATCCCGCTGCAGCGCAGGCTGTCCGCGTCCGACGCGCTCAACGAGTACATCCAGCACGTGGGTTCGGCCGTCTTCGCCGTCCCGCCCGGCGTCCGGGACAAGGACGACTGGTGGGGCCGGACGCTGTTTTCCGAGTCGTCGAAGGGGGCGTGAGCCGTGTTCTCCAACTACCTGATCGGGCTGCGGGAGGGTCTTGAGGCCTCGCTCGTCGTCTGCATCCTCATCGCCTATCTGGTCAAGACCGGGCGCACGGACGCCCTGAAGCCGATCTGGACCGGCATCGCCGTGGCGGTGCTGATCGCGATGGGCTTCGGGTGCGTGCTCGAATTCGGCTCCCAGGAACTGACGTTCAAGGCGCAGGAGGCGCTCGGCGGGTCGCTGTCCGTCGTGGCCGTGGGCCTGGTGACGTGGATGGTGTTCTGGATGCGGCGCACCGCCCGGCACCTGAAGTCGGAACTGCACGGCAAGCTGGACGCGGCCCTGGCGATGGGTACGGGCGCACTGGTCGCCACCGCGTTCCTGGCCGTCGGCCGTGAGGGGCTTGAGACCGCCCTGTTCGTGTGGGCGTCCGTGCACGCGGCCGGCGACGGCACCCCGCGTCCGCTCGTCGGCGCCGCCCTCGGCCTCGCCACCGCCGTGTTCCTCGGCTGGCTGTTCTACCGGGGTGCGCTGAAGATCAACCTCGCCAAGTTCTTCACCTGGACCGGCGGCATGCTGGTCGTGGTGGCGGCGGGCGTGCTGGCGTACGGCTTCCACGACCTCCAGGAGGCCGACTGGATCCCGGGGCTGACGAACCAGGCCTTCGACATCAGCGACACCATTCCACCGGACAGCTGGTACGGGACGCTGCTGAAGGGCGTGTTCAACTTCCAGCCGGACCCGACCGTGCTTCAGGTCACGGTGTGGCTGCTCTACCTGGTCCCGACGCTCGTACTCTTCTTCGCCCCGGTAGGGTTCGCCTCCGGGAAGGGGAAGGTGAAGGCACCTGATGACGCACCTGACGACCAGGGATCGCGGCCCTCGAAGGCTCCGCAGGCGTGACCGGAACGCACTCATGGTGGTCTCGCTGACCGCCATGTCGATGACGGCGAGCGGCTGTGTGGTGGTGCACGGGGAGCGCGAGGTGCTCCCCGCCACCACCCGCGCCGAGGCCGCCAGGGCGCTGGAGCAGTTCACGGCCGCGTACAACAAGGCCGACAAGGCGTACGACGCCTCCCTGGACGCGGACTACACGACCGGCGCCCTCGCCGACATCGACTCCGCGCGCCTGAAGGCCGGGCACGCCAACAGCCCGGCCGGCAACTCCGGCCACTCGGCGCTGGAGTTCGACGACGTCAAATACACCATCCCCAAGAAGGCCGGCTGGCCGCGCTGGTTCGTCGCCGACGCGCACGGCAACAAGGGCGGCGACGAGCGCTGGCTGCTGGTCTTCACCCGCAACAGCCTCTCCGAGCCGTTCCAGGTGGCGTATCTGACGCTGGTCGCCCCGAACGACATACCGAAGTTCAAGACCGACAAGGCCGGCTGGGCCGAGGCGGTCCCGGCGAACAGCGCTCAACTGGCGGCATCCCCCGGTGACTTGAGCCAGGACTACGCCACGTACCTGAAGAACGGCGGTTCGGTGTTCGCGGACGGCGCGCACACCAGCGGCTGGCGCACGGACCGCAGGAAGTCGACCAAGCCGGGCCTGGCGACCCAGTACATCGACGAGGCGCTCACCAACGGCGACTTCGCGGCGCTCGCGCTGCGCACCGCCGACGGCGGGGCGCTGGTGTTCTTCACCACCCGCTACTACGCCAAGCAGACCGCGGCCGCGGGCGCCTCCGTGCCGACGCCGAACCGGGACGTCAAGGCCCTCACCAAGGGTGAGGTCAAGCAGTCGCTGACCATGGAGTTCGTCTCCAACCAGGTCGCGCTGGACCCGGCGGGCACCGGGAAGGTCTCGATCCTGGGGCGCATCCAGGGCCTCACCTCCGCAGAGGGGTCATAGGCGGAGTCGTCGGCGGGGTCGTGACGGCCTAGTGCCGCAGGGGCCAGGCGGCGCCCGCCTGGTCGGGCTCCTCGCCGGCGTGCCGGGCACAGGCGTCGGTGAGGATCTCCAGGAGGCTCAGCGGGTCGGGCAGCGGATGCTCCGGGCCGCGCGCCCAGTGCACCCGCCGGTCGTCGTCGCCGGGCAGCCGGGCGGGCGGTACGAGGACGTACGACCCTCTGCAGTGCCAGCGCAGGCCCGGGTGTTCGTCCATGGTCTCGGGGCGGCAGTCCAGCTCGCAGGGCCACCACTCGTCCTCGTCCTCGGGGGTGCCCCGGGTGAGGGTGAAGAAGAACATCCGGTCGTCGTCGCTCTCGGCGACGGGACCGACCTCGACGCCGTTCGCGAGCAGCCGCTCCAGCGCCTGCCGGCCTGCCTCCAGGGGGACGTCGAGGACGTCGTGGGTCATACCGGTCGCGGTGATGAAGTTGGCCTGCGGCTGGTGCCGGGCCCAGCGCTCGATCTGGGCGCGGTCGGAGGTGGACTGCGTCTGCCAGGCGAAGGACACCGGGTGCCGGGCGGGGGTCGGGCAGCCGACACGGTCGCAGGAGCAACCGTAGCCGGGGGCCGGGTGCGCGGCGGGGGCCAGCGGGAGGCCCGCCTCGGCGGCGGCGAGCAGCAGGGCCGCACGGCCTTCGTCGTCGGTGGCGGCGGCTTCCTTCGGGCGCCGTCCGAGCAGCCACCGGGTGAGTTTGCCCTGCCGGCCGCTACGGCCGCCGAACGTCGCGCTCATCTATCGCCTCGCCTCGCTGTGGTCCCGCCAGCATGCCTTATGGTCCCATCTGGGTGCGAAGGGGGGTACGGGGGGCAAGGGGGTCTCGCGGTGGCGAGAGGAGCTTGCGGGGGTTAGAGGGGCTCACGATTGCGAATCGAACGGCGGCCACGCATCCCCCCAGTCCGCGTCCCGTGCCGCCTTGTAGAGGTCGCCATGGCGCTTGGTGACCGTCGTGCGGCGCAGCTGCTCGCCGGCCTCGCACAGGTCGAGGAGCACCTGTCCCTTGCGGATCTGCGGCCGCCGGACCACCCGGGCCGGGGCCGGGGCGACCGGGAACCGGGTGGCGGCCACGTAGCTGAACTTCTCGTCCTCGTAGGGCAGTGAGCCGCCCTTGACCTGGCGGTGCAGGGAGGAACGGCTGACCCGGGCCGAGAAGTGGCACCAGTCCGTGCCGGGGGTGATCGGGCAGGCGGCGCTGTGCGGGCAGGGCGCCGCGACGTGGAGGCCGGCGGCGATCAGTCGGTCGCGGGCCTCGATGATCCGGGCGTAGCCCGCGGGTGTGCCGGCCTCGACGATCACGACCGCCCGGGCGGCGGCCGCAGCGGTGTCGACGAGGGTCGCCCGGTCGGCCTCGTCGAGTTCGTTGAGGACGTACGACACCGTGACGAGATCAGTGCTCTCGATGGTGAGCGCCGCTCCGATCCGAGAGCGCCGCCACACGGCCTCCCGCAGCGCGGGGTTCGCCGCGGCGATCTCCCGGCCCAGGGCCAGCGCGGGCTCGGCCCAGTCGAGGACCGTCACCGGCCGCACCCCGCCCCAGGTGTCGGTCACGGCCCAGGTGGCCGCGCCCGTCCCGCCGCCGACGTCCACATGACTGCCCGGCGCCCAGCCCTCCGGCACCGCGTCGGCGAAGGCCGCCAGCGCCGCCCGTACCGCCTCGAAGGTGGCCGGCATCCGGTACGCCGCGTACGCGACCACGTCCGCGCGGTCCCGCAGGATCGGCGCGTCGGTCGGGGTGGCCCCCCGGTAGTTGGCGATCAGCCGGTCGACGGCTCCGGCGGCCTGCCTTGGGGGCAGGCCGTCGAGAAGGGCCGAGAGCGCGGCGCGGAGCTGGTCGGCCGGGGACACGGAGCCGGGGGCTGCGGGGTGGTTCACCCGGCGATTGTATGGACAGCCCGGGCGAGGCGGGTCGCCGCTGCCGCCCGGGGTGCGCTGTCGCCGGGCCGCCGCCGCGGGTGCACGGCGTTGGCCAGCAGCACGAGGAACGTGTCCGTCGCCCGGTCCAGGACCAGGCAGGTCCCCGTGAACCCGGTATGGCCCGCCGCGCCCCGGCCCGCCAGGTCGCCCATGAACCACTGCTGGTCCACCAGGAACCCCAGACCGGGCGGGGCCAGCAGCAGGTCCACGAAGTCGGGGCCGAGGATGCGCGCGGGGCCGTACGCGCCGCCCGCGAGCAGCGCGCGGCAGAAGACCGCCAGGTCCCCGGCCGTGGAGAACAGGCCCGCGTGCCCGGCTACCCCGCCCAGCGCCCAGGCGTTCTCGTCGTGCACCACACCCCGCAGCATCCCTCGGTCGGCCTTGGCCCACGGGCGCCGCTGGTCCTCGGTCGCCGCCGCACCGGGGCAGGGGCCGAAGTCGGTGGCGGTCATGCCGAGGGGGCGGGTGATGCCCTCGCGGACGAGGACGTCGAGGGTACGGCCGGTGATGCGCTCCAGGACGTACTGGAGGAAAAGCATGTTCAGGTCGGAGTAGCGGTACGCGCCGGGTGCGCTGCTCGGTGCCTCGGCGCGCAGCAGCTCCAGGCGGGCCGTGTCGTCCGGGCAGTCGTGCAGCGGGAGTTCGGGGCGCAGGCCGGAGGTGTGGGTGAGGAGCTGGCGGACGGTGATGCCGTGGGCGGCCGCCGCGTGGAAGTCGGGGAGGTAGGCGCCGACGCGGGCGTCTATGCCGAGGGTGCCGCGTTCCAGCTGCTGCACGGCGGCGACCGCGGTGAAGAGCTTGGTGAGGGAGGCCACGTCGAAGGGGGTGGAGACGGTCATCGGGACCCGGGCGGCGGGCGGCAATTCGACGCCGGCGTCGGTTTCGGGGTCGTACGCGGAATAGCGCACCGCCCAGCCGGCCGCCTCCTGCGCGGCGATCACGGGCCCGCGTCCGGCCACCACGACGACCCCGGCCGCCCAGGGGTGCTCACCGGTGGTGAGGTCGCGCACATCGCGGACGAGGTGCCTGAGTTCCGCGGGGTCGAGCCCGGCCCGTTCCGGTGTCTCGACGCGCAGTCTCGGTACGCTCAGTGCTCCGCTCCCTCCGTCCCCGCACGTGTGTTCCCACGTACTGCCCAGGGACGGCACATTCCCATGAAGCAGGCCAGCGCCACCAGTGTCCCCGCCAGTTGGACGATCGCCATGGGCACGGCGGTTCTCTCCCCGGCGATCCCGACCAGCGGCGAGGCGACCGCGCCGACCAGGAACGACGAGGTGCCGAGCAGCGCGGACGCGGAACCGGCGGCGTGCCGGGTGCGCAGCAGGGCGAGGGACTGGGCGTTGGGGAGGGTGAAGCCCATCGCGGACATCAGCACGAAGAGGGCGGCGGCGACGGGGGCGAGTCCGACCGGGCCGAGGGCGCCGGTGGTCATCAGCAGCAGCGCCGTCGAGGCGAGGACGGTCACCACCAGGCCCACGCCCAGCACCTTGTCCAGGCCGACCCGGCCGACCAGCACCTTGCCGTTGACCTGCCCGGCGATCACCAGCCCGACCGAGTTGAGCCCGAAGAGCAGGCTGAAGGTCTGCGGGGAGGCGCCGTAGATCAGTTGGATGACGTACGGGGACGCGGATATGTAGGCGAACAGCGCCGCGAAGGCGAAGCCGCCGGAGAGCATGTAGCCGGTGAAGGGGAGGTCGGCGAGCAGGGTGCGCATGGCGTGTACGGCACCGGCCGCTCCCCCGGCGTGCCGGTCGGCCGGCGGCAGGGTCTCCGGGAGCCTCGCCCAGACCAGTACGGCGAGCACCGCGCCGACGACGGTCAGGACGACGAAGACGCCCCGCCACTCCGTCACCCGCAGGATCTGCCCGCCGATCAGCGGGGCGATGATCGGGGCGGCTCCGGAGACCAGCATCAGGGTGGAGAAGAAGCGGGCCATGGCGTCCCCGTCGTAGAGGTCGCGTACGACGGCCCGCGCTATGACGATGCCGGCCGCGCCCGCGAGGCCCTGGACGAGACGGAAGGCGACCAGGGTCCCGACGTCCGGCGCGAGGGCGCACAGCGCGGTGGCGACGATGTAGACGGCGAGGCCGGCCAGCAGCGGGCGGCGACGGCCCCAGCGGTCGCTCATCGGGCCGACGACGAGTTGGCCGAGGGCCATTCCGGCGAGGCAGGCGGTGAGGGTGAGCTGGACGGTCGCGGCGGGGGCGTGCAGGGAGCGGGTGACCTCCGGCAGGGACGGGAGGTACATGTCCATCGCCAGCGGGGGTGTCGCGGTGAGTCCGCCGAGGATCAGGACGAGGAGGAGGCCGGTACGGCGGGCGGAAGGCACGGCGGCGGGGGCGGGGGTAGGGCTGGGGATGGCGGTCCTGCGGGGTACGGCGGTGTCCTGTGTGTCCGATGTCGGCGGCGCCGGCTGCTCGGGCATTGCCCCTCACTCTCTCCGTGTCTCTCGCATGCGCTGATTCCCTTGCTTGGTGAACCCCGATGTCCGCCGCCTATGCTCTCAGCTCGTACAGACTGCCGGAGACACACGAGCGAGGGTGGGGCGGCCAGGATGGCGGAGCAGAGCGTGCGGTGGGGGATCCTGGCGACGGGCGGGATCGCGGCCGCGTTCGCGGCGGACCTGGTCGATCTGCCGGACGCGGAGATCGTCGCGGTGGCCTCGCGGACGGCCGCGTCGGCGGAGGCGTTCGCCGAGCGGTTCGGGATCGGGCGGGCGTACGGCGACTGGGAGTCGCTGGCCCGGGACGAGGACATCGATGTCGTGTACGTCGCCACTCCGCACTCGGCGCACCGGGCGGCCGCCGGGCTCTGCCTGGAGGCGGGGCGGAACGTGCTGTGCGAGAAGGCGTTCACGGTCAACGGCCGTGAGGCCGAGGAACTCGTCGCGCTGGCGAAGGAGCACGACCGCTTCCTGATGGAGGCGATGTGGACGTACTGCAACCCGCTGGTGCGGCGGCTGACGGCGCTGGTCGCGGACGGGGCGATCGGGGCGGTGCGGACCGTTCAGGCCGACTTCGGCCTTGAGGGCCCGTTCCCGCCCGCGCACCGGCTGCGGGACCCGGCGCTGGGCGGGGGCGCGCTGCTCGACCTGGGGGTGTACCCGGTGTCGTTCGCGCATCTGCTGCTCGGTGAACCGGACGCAATGTCGGCGCGAGCGGTGCTCTCGGAGGAGGGCGTCGATCTCCAGACGGGTGCACTGCTCTCCTGGGAGAGCGGCGCTCTCGCGATGGTGCACTGCTCCATCGTCGGCGGCACCGGGACCAGTGCCTCGATCACCGGCTCGCAGGGCCGGATCGACATCCCGGACGGCTTCTTCCACCCCGAGCGCTTCGTGCTGCACCGCGACGGCCGCGATCCGGAGGAGTTCGTCATGGACCCGGCCGACGGCCCGCGCAACACCCTGCGCCACGAGGCCCGGGAGGTGATGCGGGCCCTGCGGGCCGGCGAGAAGGAGTCCCCGCTCGTCCCGCTGGACGGCACCCTCGCGGTCATGCGCACCCTGGACACCCTCCGGGGGCAGATCGGCGTGCGCTACCCCGGGGAAGCGTGACCTGACCCGGCCGCACTCCATAGGGTGCGGCCCCATGGATGCCAAGCAATCGAAGATCGCGGTGGTCACCGGCGCCGGTTCCGGGATCGGGCGGGCCGTCGCCGTGGAGCTGCTGCGGGCCGGCTGGTCGGTGGCGCTGGCCGGGCGGCGCCCGGGGCCACTGGAGGAGACGGCGGCGCTGGTGCCGGACGGCGCCTCCGTCGCCGTACGCACGGACGTGGCGAGGCCGGAGGACGTCGACGGGCTGTTCGCGGCGGCCGTGGCGCGGTTCGGGCGGGTGGACCTGCTCTTCAACAACGCGGGGACCTTCGGGCCCGGCGGGGTGCCCGTCGAGGACCTGCCCTACGACGCCTGGCGGCACGTCGTGGACACCAACCTCAACGGGGCGTTCCTGTGCGCGCAGGCGGCGTACCGGCAGATGAAGGAGCAGGACCCGCAGGGCGGGCGGATCATCAACAACGGGTCCGTCTCGGCGCACACGCCCCGCCCGCACTCCGTCGCCTACACCGCGACCAAGCACGCGCTGACCGGTCTGACCAAGTCGCTGTCCCTGGACGGGCGGCCGTACGGCATCGCGGTCGGGCAGATCGACATCGGCAACGCGGCCACCGACATGACGTCCCGGATGCAGACCGGCGCGCTCCAGGCGAACGGGGAGCTCGCCCCGGAACCCGTGATGGACGTCGCCGACGTGGCCCGGACCGTGCGGCACATGGCCGAGCTGCCGCTGGAGGCGAACGTGCAGTTCGCGACGGTGCTGGCGACGGCGATGCCGTACGTGGGCCGGGGCTGAACCCCCGTTCAGTCCGGACCTTCGCAACCTGCACAAGCGGAATTCAGACGTCCGAGGTATTGCGGCCGGTAGAAAGCCTATGCTCGACTCTTCTCCACCAGAACTTCACACTTGGAGCTCTGGCATTCCGCCGACCACACCGAGGGGGGAGGCGGCAGCCGTTCCACCGGACCGGGTGGGGGTGGACCCGCGTGGGACCGCGGGTACGCACCGGTGGGTGGGACGGCTGCCGCGAGACGTCAGCCGGTCGGCGTGTCACCCGGGTCGGAGACCGTCGCGTCGCGCACGTCGGGTTCGGCAACGGCGGCAGTGGCAGTGGCAGTGGCTGCAACGGCCGTCCGCCGGCGGCGGCGCAGCGCCCAGGCCCCCGCGCCGAGCAGCGCGAGCGTCCCCGCCCCGCCCTCCGCGAGCCGCCACGGCGAGGGCTTGGACGATCCCGCAGCGGCCGCCGACGTCCCGGACGCTCCCGCGGCCCCCTTCGACGGCGACACGCTCGCCCCGCCCTCGCTCAGCGGGTCGACCAGCAGACCCACCGACTGCGCCGAGCTCCCGTTCCCGAAGCCCCAGTCGAGCAGCGCGGCGGTCTGCTCGTAGACGGCGTTGCTGCCGGCGGCGGGGTGCATCACGGTGACCAGCAGGGTGCGGCCGCCCCGGGTCGCGGCGCCGGTGAAGGTGTTGCCCGCGTGGCTGGTGTAGCCGTTCTTGACGCCGATCAGGCCCTTGTAGACGCCGAGGCCCCAGGCGCCGGTGAGCAGGCGGTCGGTGTTCTGGATCTGGAAGGTCTTCTTGCCGCCCGCCGGGAAGTCCGCGGTCCTCGTCCCGCAGTAGCCCCGGAATTCCTCGTCCTTCAGTCCGTGCCGGGCGAAGAGGGTCAGGTCGTACGCCGACGACAGCTGCCCGTTGTGGTCGAAGCCGTCGGGGCTGACCACATGGGTGTCGAGGGCCTGCAGGTCGACCGCCTTGGCCTGCATCTCGGCGACGGTCTTGGCGAGCCCGCCGTTCATGTGGGACAGGACATGCACGGCGTCGTTGCCGGAGCGCAGGAAGACGCCCTGCCACAGCTGCTCGACGGTGTAGGTGATGCCGGGCTTGATGCCGACCAGGCTGGAGCCGGACGGGACGTCGGAGATGTCGGAGTCCTTGACCGTGTAGCGCCCGCTGCGCTCGAACTTCTTCAGCACGGTGTCCGCGAAGAGCATCTTCAGGGTGGAGGCGGGCGGCAGCCGCCGGTGCGCGTTGTAGGAGGCGAGTACCTCTCCGCTGTCGCAGTCGGCCAGCAGCCAGGCCTGGGCGGTGATCTTCTTGGGGAGGCCGGTGGCGCCGCGCACCTGTATCCCGCCGCGGGCCAGCCGCTCGCCGCCCACCACGGTGGTGGCGGCGGAGGCGGGGGACGCTGCGGACAGGGGAAGAGCGGCGGCCGTCAGCCCGAGGGCGGCACGCCGGGTCAGCCGAGAGGAATCGCGCATCCCGGGACCGTACACCGCATCCAACAGCGGTTTCCTGGGAGGACCCGCTCGACGAGATAGGAATTTGCTGTCTTATGAAAGTTTGATAAGAGTGCCCGCTTTCTCAGCTCTGACACATCCTTTACTCAGTGCGACTCAAAGGTTTCTCCCTAGTTTGATGCGGCGCCCACAGCGGGCGCCAAGAACCTGCGAGGAACGGGATGTTTGGCATCTATCTCAAGCGCGAGCTGGGCCGTAGAAAGAAGGCGGCCCTCGTCATCGCACTGGGTCTGGCGCTCGGAATCGCGCTGGTCATCACGGTCAGCTCGGTGTCGGCCGGCATGTCCAAGGCGCA
Source organism: Streptomyces sp. NPDC101234 (assembly GCF_044767525.1). Classification (NCBI taxonomy): domain Bacteria; kingdom Bacillati; phylum Actinomycetota; class Actinomycetes; order Kitasatosporales; family Streptomycetaceae; genus Streptomyces; species Streptomyces sp. NPDC101234. The sequence goes on from NZ_JBIWOA010000005.1 coordinate 34,621, forward strand.
GGACAAGGTCCTCCAGTCGCTCTACGGCCTCGGCACCGACATGACGGTGACCAAGGCCCAGTCCGCGCCCACCTCGGGCAGCTCCGGCGGCCCGAGCTTCAAGTTCGGCGCCAAGTCCTCCAGCAGCAGCAAGCAGAGCTCGGACCGGGTGATGACTCAGGGTGGTCAGGCCCTGAAGTCCTCCCTTGTGACAAAGGTCGCCTCGCAGAAGGGCGTGGAGAACGCGGTCGGAGCGCTCTCCCTGAACGTCACCAAGGTCGACGGCTCCTTCACCCAGGGCAAGGCGAAGACCACCACGGGCAGCAGCAGCAACAGCAGCAGCAGCAGTGGCCAGGGTCAGCCGGGCGGCGGCAGCGGCAGCAGCTCGGGCGGCGGCCAGCCGCAGGTCCAGGGCGGCGGCGCCAACTTCAACGTCAACAGCTACTCCGTGGTCGGCGTCGACGTCGCCCACCAGGGCCTCGGCCCGCTGGCCTCGATGAAGATCACCTCGGGCAAGACCTTCACCTCCTCGCAGACCGGCACCAAGGTCGCGGTGGTCAGCAAGTCGTACGCCAAGGAGAAGAAGTACAAGGTCGGCTCGACCTTCAAGATCTCCGGCAGCAAGTTCACGATCATCGGCATCGCCACCCCGGACAGCAGCGAGTCCACCACCGACCTGTTCATCCCGCTGAAGCTGGCGCAGACGCTGGGCGACGCCAAGAACGAGGTCACCACGATCTACGTCAAGGCGACCGACTCCAAGCAGATCTCCACCGTGAAGAAGGAGATCCAGTCCAACATCTCCGGTACGACGGTCACCACCTCCGCCGACCTGGCGTCCACCGTCTCCGGCTCCCTCTCCACCGCCTCCAGCCTCGCCACCAGCGTCGGCAAGTGGCTGTCCATCGCGGTCCTCGCGGCGGCCTTCCTGGTGGCGGCCCTGCTGACCTCCTCCGCGGTCTCCCGCCGGGTCCGTGAGTTCGGCACCCTGAAGGCCCTCGGCTGGCCGAGCCGCAAGGTGACCCGCCAGGTCGTCGGCGAGTCCATGGTGAACGGCCTGATCGGCGGCGCCCTCGGTATCGCCCTCGGCGTCGGCGCGGCCTACGCGGTCACCGCGATCAGCCCCAAGCTCACCGCCCAGATGGGCTCCACCGGCGGCGGTGGCGGCATGGGCGGCGGCCCGGGCGGCGGCGGCCCCGGCCAGCAGTCCACCCAGAACACCCTGGAGATCGCGCTGACCGCGCCCGTCTCCCTCACCACCATCGCCCTCGCGGTCGGCCTCGCGGTCGCCGGCGGTCTGATCGCCGGCGCGATGGGCGGCTGGCGCGCCTCCCGGATGCGCCCGGCCGACGCCCTGCGCAGCGTCTCGTAGCACCGGAGCACCCCCGAGCCGGGGCGCCGCCTCCGTTCCCCCCGGGACGCGGCGCCCCACCCCCCTACCACCTGCGGCCTTACCACCCTGTGGAGAACCCATGTACAGACTCACCGGTGTCACCAAGCGCTACACGCGGGGCAAGGAGACGGTCGAGGCGCTGCGCGGCATCGACCTGACCATCGAGGACGGCGACCAGCTCGTCATCCAGGGCCCGACCGGCGGCGGCAAGTCGACGCTGCTGCAGATGATCGGCGGACTCGACCGCCCCACCGAGGGCAGTGTCGAGCTGGACGGCGAGGACCTCGCCCGGATCAGCGAGACCAAGCTGACCCGGCTGCGCGCCGAGAAGATCGGCATCATCTTCCAGTCGTTCAACCTGATCCCGACGCTGACGGCCCAGGAGAACGTGGAGACGGCGCTCGTCCCGCTCGGCGTCAAGCCTGCCGAGCGCCGTGAGCGGGCCGCCGAGGCGCTGCGCTCGGTCGGTCTCGGTGAGCGCCTCGGGCACGCCCCCTCCGAGCTCTCCGGCGGCCAGCAGCAGCGCGTCGCGATCGCCCGCGCGCTGGTGAAGAAGCCGAAGGTGCTGCTCGCCGACGAGCCCACCGGCAACCTCGACGAGGGCACCCGCGACGACATCATGGCCCTGCTGGAGGGGCTGTGGCACGAGTACGGGCTGACCTTCATCATGGTCACCCACGACTCCTCCATCGCCCGCCGCGCCCCGCGCCTGGCCACCATCAAGGCCGGCCAGATCACCCTCACCGAGCAGGGCGGCGGACAGCGGTTCGCGCAGCAGGCGGCGGGGCAGGGCGGCCGGCCGCAGCAGGCGGCGTACGACCAGCAGCCCTACGTACAGCAGCAGCACGGCGGTGGCCAGGGCTACTGACCGTCGGCAGGGAGCGGCCCGGGGTCGCTCACCGCCCGAGGAGCTGGTCGATCCCGGCCAGCTGCTCGGCGGTGAGCGGCCCCTTCGCCATCGCGCCGGCGTTGTCCTCGGCCTGGGCGACGGACCGGAAGCCGGGGATGGGGACCGTGCGCGGGCTGCGTGCCCAGATCCAGGCGAGGGCACCCTGCGCGAGGGTCCGCCCGCCGCTGGTGAGGATCTCCCGCACGGCGTCGATCCGGTCGAGCCACTCGGGGTCGGCCCCGGCCCCGGCCCCGAACCCGGGCAGCCAGGCCGGCGGCCTGCTGCGGATGTCCCCGGCCGCGGCCCCCGCCCGCCGTCCGGCGAGCAACCCCATGGCCAGCGGACTGCGGTTGATGGCGGCGAGCTCCAACTCCTCACTCAGGGCGATGAGTTCAGGCGCGTCTTGGAGCACGTTGAGGGTGTGCTGGACGGCCGTGCAGTGCGGTCCCTCGGCGAAGACGGCGGCGCGGGCGGGGTCGTCGGTGCTCCAGCCGTAGGCCCGGATCAGCCCCTCGCCGACCAACTCCTCGCAGACATCCCGGAGTTCGGCGGCGCGGGCCGGGTCGGCGTCGGAGATGTGGAGCTGGTAGAGGTCGACGCGGTCGGTGCCGAGGCGGCGCAGGGAGGCGGTGAGGGCGCGGCGGACATGGGCCGGGGAGTCGTCGCGGCCGGTGAGCGTACGGCTCTCCTCGTCGAAGACGTTGCCCCACTTGGTGGCGACGACGACATCGTCCCGCCGCTTGCCGAGGGCCCGGCCGAGGATGCGCTCGCTGTGTCCGGTGCCGTAGGTGTCGGCGGTGTCGAAGAAGGTGACACCGAGGTCGAGGGCGCGGTGGATCGCCCGCACGGACTCCTCGTCGTCGACCTTCCCCCAGCCGAGCGGCTGCCCGGCCGCGTCCTGCCACTCACCGCCGATGGCCCAGCAGCCGAAGCCGAGCGCACTGACGCGGATGCCGGAACGTCCCAGGGTCCTGGTGGTGCTGTCGGTTTCCATACCTGTGGACGCTAGGAGTTGAAGCGCACACGAAGGCAAGGGAGTTGTCAGGCCTGGCCGGTCTCGAAGCGTCAGGCCTGGCCGGTCTCGAAGCGGGAGATCCGCCCGTCGTCCTCGACGGTGAAGGTCCACCGGGTGCGCATCTCGCCCCAGGCGTCGTTGCGGTAGCGGGCGACGAGGGAGCGGCCCCTGTCGGTCTCGTTCTCGACGTCCATGTGACCGTTGGAGGAAAAGATCTCGCGGTCGATCCAGTCGGCGAGGTCACGGTCCGCCCCGTCGTCCGCCATGGTCGCGTCGGGCGCGAGAAGGTGCAGGAAGCCCTCCCGGTCGTGGGCGTTGACCGCGGCGACGAAGGCCCGGACGGCCGGGTCGCTGAGTTTGGCTGTCTTGATCGTCATGCCAGCCAGCCTCACACCGCGGCCGCAGGCCCGCCACCCGAACGGCGGCGCGGACGGGCCACCCGGGTGTCCCGGTGCGACGGTGGAGGCCTGATCGCACCCGTCGCCCGAGGAGCCGCCGTGACCTGCTGTGACCGACGCGATGTGGGCCTGCTGCTGCTCCGGCTGGGGACCGGCGGGGTGCTGGCCGCGCACGGCGCGCAGAAGCTGTTCGGCTGGTTCGGCGGGGGCGGGATCGAGGGCACGGGCCAGTTCATGGAGTCGGTCGGGTACGCGCCCGGGAAGCAGAGCGCGATGGCGGCGGGGCTGGCGGAGGCGGGCGGCGGAACGCTGCTGGCACTGGGCCTGGCGACCCCGTCGGCGGGTGCCGCGGCGGCCGGGGCGATGGCGGGCGCGGCGGCGCTGAACGTGCCGAACGGGTTCTTCGCCCAGGAGGGCGGTTACGAGTACGCGGCGACCCTGGGCCTGGCCGCGGCGGGGCTGGCCGTCTCGGGACCCGGCCGGCTCTCCCTGGACCACGCGTGCGGCCATGTCTTCGACCGGGGCTGGATGGTCCCGGCGGCGCTGGGCGTGACGGCGGCGGTGACGGCGGTGGTGATCGGGGCGCGGAACCGGCGGGTGCGGCGGGAGAAGGAGGGGGAGCAGGAGGCGCTGTTCGAGGAGTAGCGGCAGGTGGGGCAAGCTACGGTCCATGAGCGACCAGGACACCCCCGACACCACGGCCTCCGTCGATCTGTGGCCGACCGTGAACGAACTCTGGGCCCGCCTGGAGGCGACCCGCAAGCACGCCGGCCCCGAGGGCGTACTGCTGCGCATCCTCAAGCTCTCCGAGGAGGTCGGCGAGGTCGCCGAGGCGGTCATCGGCGCGACCGGCCAGAACCCCCGCAAGGGCGTCACCCACACCTGGGAGGACGTGCAGGGCGAGCTGTGCGACGTGGCGATCACGGCACTGGTGGCGCTGCGGACGCTGACCCCGGACGCGGAGGAGGTGTTCGCCCGCCACCTGGCGCGGGTGACCGAACGCCCGCTGGGCCCGGCCGCGCCGTAGGACCTGCCCGGCAGTCCGGGGCCCGGAGACGCCCGACCGAGGCCAGGAGACGCCCGACCGAGGCCCGGAGACGCCCGACCGGGTTCAGACGATGCCGGTTCGCGTGGTTCAGTGCGAGCGCTCGACACTCCAGTACGGCAGCAGCTCGAAGAACGCGACCGCCTCGCCCCGCCAGCGTGACCGCCAGCCGGCGGCCACCAGGGCGGCCTGTTCCGCGAAGTCCCGCATCTCCGCCCGCAGTCGGCCGGCCACACCACGCTCCTCGGCGATCTCCCGGACGACGGCGATCCGCTCGTCGGTGCAGGAGGCATCGCCGATGCAGGCTTCCACCACGGACCGCTCCGCCCCGTCCAGCGAGGACAGCAGGGCGGCCACGACATGACTGCGCTTCCCGTCGCGGAGATCGGTCCCGGTCGGCTTGCCCGTCTCCTCCTCGTCCCCGAACAGGTCCAGATAGTCGTCCCGCATCTGCGCGCAGATGCCGACCAGCCGTGCGTAGCGCCGCAACTCACCTACGTGACGCCCCGGTTGCTCACCGGCTGCCAGCAACCCCAGCTCCAGGGGCGCGAGCAGCGAATAGCGCGCGGACTTGAAGTCGTCCACCTGGTACAGGACCTCGGTGTCCGGCGGCCCGGCGGTGAGGTCGCGTTCCAGGTCGGCGATCTGCCCGGTGATCGTCTCCGCGGCCGCCCTGGTCTGCGCCTCGATCATGGCCTGCCGGACCGGCGGTTCGGCCTTCGAGTCGAGGAGCACCCGCAGGGACAGTGCCAGCGCGAGGTCACCGGCGAGCACGGTCAGTCCGAGCGCCGTCCGGGGGTGCTGGGGGAACCGGTCGCGGTAGGCGTAGTAGGTGGAGGGTCCGCCTCGCCGGGTGGGGCTGTCGTCGATGAGGTCGTCGTGGACGAGCCCGTGGGTGTGCAGCAGTTCGAGGCTCAGGGCCGCGTGCTCCAGTCCCGGCACGGGTTCGCCCGTCACCAGCCGCGCCGCCTCGTTGAGGATCACCACCCGGATCCGCTTGCCGCCCCGCAGGGACAACTCCCGCAGCAGCCCCAGGCATTCGGGGGTGAAGCGGCTGAACGGCGGTGTGTCGAGCGCGCCGCCCAGAGAGTCGAAGTACTCCGCGAAGAGCGTCTCGAAGGTCCGGGTGTGACCGTCGAGACGGGCCATCAACTGCTCGTTGACAGGGGCAGGGGCGGGCATGGCGGGGCTCCTGTGGGGCGGGGTGCGACGGCGGTCGGCGGCGGTCCTAGAATCGCACCCCCTGCCAGCCGTCTGGACCGGCACTGTGTGCAAAGCCCCAGGAGAGCCGACTTGCCGGACGACCAGTACCGCCAGGCGTTCACGCGCTGGCTGACGCGCCTGCGCGACGACATCGAGGTGGACTTCGACCCCTTCCACCGGGATCCGGCCGTCGGCGAGTGGCTGTACTCCCTCTTCCGCGACAACGGGGAGATGACCACCGCCCACCTGGCCCCGCATGTCATGGCGCGCCGTACCCTCCTGGCGGAGTCATCCGTGGCCGCGCTGATACGGGACATCCGCGCCGCCGGGCATCGGGCACCCGACATCGTCATCGACGTGATGGAGCCCGACCTCCCGTACAGCCTGGGCAAGATCTCGGTGGAGGGCACCCACATCTTTTCGGTCGACGCGCAGGGCGTCCTCGCCGAGGCGGCCGACGGCGTCCAGACCTACGTGGCCTACCCGGGCTGGACGGTATGGCCCACCTGCCCGGCCCACCGGCTCGGCGTCCATCCCTCCAGCACGGCGGGGGTGGCGGAATGGTCCTGCTCCGCCGGGCACGTACTGCGGCCGATCTGCCGGGACCTGAGCTGAAACCTCCGGCGGCGGATCCGTGACCTCGGCGCGTTGGTCACCAGCTGATGCGGGCCGCCACCGGCAGATGGTCGCTGCCGGTGGCCGACAGCACCCAGGAGCTCTCCGGCCGCACACCGCGGACCAGGATCTGGTCGATCCGTGCCACCGGGAACGTCGCCGGCCAGCTGAAGCCGAAGCCGTCCCCGGCCGTCTCCTGGGCCGAGCGCAGCCGCGAGGTGAGGCCGGCGAACGCGCGGTCGTCCGTGGTGCCGTTCAGGTCGCCGAGCAGCACCGTCCGCTGGTCCGGCTCGGCGGCGACGGCCTCGGCGAGCGCCTTCGCGCCGCGGTCCCGGCTCTCCGTCCAGAAGCCGCTGCTGGGCAGCACGCGTACGGACCCCAGATGGGCCACATACACCGCGAGCGGCCCCTTGTCCGTGGTGACGGTCGCGCGCAGCGCCCGGTTGTAGGCCAGCTTGACGTCGGCCGGCTTGGTGGCCGCCAGCGGCCCGTAGTCCGTCTCGATGTCGACCGGCCGGGTGTCCGACAGCGGCAGCCTGCTCCACAGCCCGACCGTGCCCAGCACCGTGTGGAACGGGTACGTCTTCGCCAGCGCCTTCTCGTACCCGCTCCGGGCCTGCGGGGTGATTTCCTCCAGCGCCAGCAGGTCGGCACCGGAGGCGGCCAGGTCCCGCGCGGTGCCGGCCGGGTCGGGGTTGTCGGCGCTGACGTTGTGGCTGACCAGGGTGAGGTCGCCGCCGGGGTGGGACTTGTCGACGAGCAGCCCCCCGAAGAGGTTCAGCCACACCGTCACCGGCAGCAGCAGCGCGACCACCGCGGAGGCGGAGCGGCGCCAGAGCGCCCCGGCCAGCAGCACCGGGACGAACAGGCCGCACCACGGCAGGAGGCTCTCCACCAGGCTGCCGAGGCCCCCGCGGTCCGTGATCCGCGCGTGCAGCAGCATCAGCAGCCCGAGCAGCAGCGCCAGCGCGGCCGGCACCGGGCCGTGCTTCCAGGGCTCCGGCCGGGTCACGCGGCCGATCACTCTGCGGATGTGCGCGCGGCGGGTGCCGGTACCACTGCGGCCGGTGTCTTCGGCTCCGGTGTCGCTGCGGCCGGTGTCCTCCTGACCCGTCTCGGCCGTGTCCGGCGGCAGCACCGTCCGACCTCGTTCACTGCCGGTCGCTTGATTCATGCGGCCAGTCAAGGCGCTGCCGTGTTGCCTGCATGTATGCCGTTTTCGATACGCCGGCGATATGTGCCGGCTCGTAGCCTTGACGGCATGCGTGTGCTGATCGTCGAGGACGAGCCATATCTGGCGGAAGCCATCCGCGACGGGCTGCGCCTGGCGGCGATCGCGGCCGACATCGCGGGTGACGGCGGTACGGCTCTGGAACTGCTGGGCGTCAACGCCTACGACATCGCCGTCCTCGACCGCGACATCCCCGGCCCGTCCGGTGACGAGGTCGCCGAACGGATCGTCGCCTCCGGCAGCGGCATGCCGATCCTGATGCTCACCGCGGCCGACCGACTCGACGACAAGGCGTCCGGGTTCGAACTCGGCGCCGACGACTACCTCACGAAGCCCTTCGAACTCCAGGAGCTCGTGCTCAGGCTCAGAGCCCTCGACCGCAGGCGGGCCCACAGCAGGCCGCCCGTGCGGGAGATCGCCGGGCTGCGGGTGGATCCGTTCCGCAGGGAGGTCTACCGGGACGGCCGCTATGTCGCGCTGACCAGGAAACAGTTCGCCGTGCTCGAAGTCCTGGTCGCCGCGGAAGGCGGTGTCGTCAGCGCCGAGGAACTCCTGGAGCGCGCGTGGGACGAGAACGCCGACCCGTTCACCAACGCCGTGCGCATCACCGTCTCGGCACTGCGCAAACGACTCGGCGAACCCTGGCTGATCGCCACGGCGCCGGGCGTCGGCTACCGCATCGACACACCGCCGCAGGCCGGAGCCGAGGGAGGAGACCATGGATAGGCTCCCTGGTCCGAGCGTCCGCGTCAGGCTCACCCTCAGTTACGCCGGGTTCCTCATGCTCGCGGGCGCCCTGCTGCTCGGCGCCGTGTGGCTGTTCCTCCTGCGCTACGTCCCCGACCGTGCCGTGCTCATCGCCCGCGACGACACCGCGGGGACCGACGGTGTCTTTCCCGTCCGGTACAACCTCGTGCACGTCTTCCTGCCACGGGCGGCCGCGGTGATGGCGTTCCTGCTGGTGTTCGGCCTCGTGGGCGGGTGGATCCTGGCCGGCCGGATGCTCGCCCCGCTGACCCGTATCACCGAGGCCACCCGCCTGGCCACGAACGGATCGCTCGCGCACCGGATCCGGCTGCCGGGCCGCAACGACGAGTTCCGTGAGCTCGCCGACGCCTTCGACACGATGCTCGCCCGGCTCGAAGCACACGTCGCCGAACAGCGGAGATTCGCGGCCAACGCCTCTCATGAGCTGCGCACCCCGCTCGCGATCTCGAAGACGCTCCTCGACGTGGCCCGTACCGACCCGACGTGCGACACCGGCGAGGTCATCGACCGCCTTCACACCGTCAACACCCGGGCGATCGATCTCACCGAGGCACTGCTCCTGCTCAGCCGTGCCGAGCAGCGGTCGTTCTCCCGGAAACGGGTCGACCTGTCCCTCCTGGCGGAGGAGGCCACCGAGACTCTCCTCCCCCTCGCGGAGAAGCACGGCGTCACCGTCGAGACCGGCGGTGACATCGCCCCCGCGACCGGATCGCCGGCGCTGCTGCTGCAGCTGACCACGAACCTCGTGCACAACGCGATCGTCCACAACCTGCCGGATCAGGGCACCGTGTGGGTCCGTACCGACGTCCGCCCCGGGTCGGTGGTGCTCGCCGTCGAGAACACCGGCGAGCTGGTCACCCCCGAGCTGGCCGCGACACTGACCGAGCCGTTCCGGCGCGGCACCGAGCGCGTGCACACCGATCACGCGGGCGTGGGCCTGGGCCTGGCCATCGTCAAGACCATCACCCAGGCACACGACGGGACGCTCACCCTCGCCCCGCGCCCCGAAGGCGGCATCCGCATCACCGTGGAACTGCCCGCGGCCGCCCCGGACGCCGACCGGGCCGACCGGTAGGTCCCTGGGCTCCGGGGCGGGAGGCCTATTTGACCGACCCCGCCATCACGCCCTGCACGAAGTGCCGCTGGAAGGCGAAGAACACCACCACGGGCACCACGAGGGACAGGAACGCACCCGGCGCCAGCACATCGATGTTGCTGCCGAACTGCCTGATCTGTGACTGGAGTTCGACGGTCAGCGGCTGCGAGGAGGGGTCCGCGAACAGCAGGGCCACCAGCATGTCGTTCCAGACCCACAGGAACTGGAAGATGGCGAGGCTGGCGATCGCCGGCCGTCCTACCGGCAGGACGAGCCGGGTGAAGATCCGCCATTCGCTGCCGCCGTCCATCCGGGCGGCCTCCAGCATCTCCTTGGGCATCTCGGCGAAGTAGTTCCGCAGCAGGAACACCGCGAACGGCAGTCCGTAGGCCACATGGAAGAGCACCACGCCGGGAATCGTGCCGAACAGGCCGAGTTGCCCGAAGAGTTTGGCGACGGGCAGCAGGCCGATCTGCACCGGCACCACCAACAGGGCGACCACCAGCAGGAAGACGGGCTCACGGCCCGGGAAGTCCAGCCAGGCGAAGGCGTATCCGGCCAGCGCCGCCACCACGACCACCAGCGTCGTCGCCGGCACCGAGATCAGCACGGTGTTCCAGAAGGCCTGGGTCATGCCCGAGTTCTTCAGCAGCGCCGAGTAGTTGTCGAAGGACAGCTGCCCGGGACTGGCGAACGCCTTCCACCAGCCGCTGCTCGCCGAGTCCTGCGAGGACCGCAGCGAGGACAGCAGCAGCCCGGCAAGGGGGGTGAGCCAGACCAGCCCGACCACCACGAGGAAGACCTGCACCACGGCGCTGCTCAGGCCGCGTCTGATCGCGTTCATCGCTGACTCCTCCTGAAGCGCCGGACGTTGAAGGCCATGGCCGGGATCACCAGGACCAGGAGCAGCACGCCGATCGCGCTGCCCAGCCCCTGGTTGTTGCCGCCGCCGAAGGACACCAGCCACATCCGGGTGGCGAGGACGCCCGCGTCCTCCTGCACCTGCCCGGGCGCGATGATGTAGACGAGGTCGAAGACCTTCATCACGTTGATGACGAGGGTCACGAACACCACGGTGAGCACCGGCGCCAGCAGCGGCACGGTGATGCGCCGGAAGATCTGCCACTCGTTCGCGCCGTCCATCCGGGCGGCCTCAAGGGCATCCCGGGGAAGAGCGGCGAGTCCCGCGCCGATCAGCACCATCGCGAACCCGGTCCAGATCCACAGGTAGGCCCCGATGATGGCGGGCGTGACGAGGGCGGGTCCGAGCCAGGAGACGCCCTGGTAGGGCTGTGCGAAGTTGGAGGCCGGCAGTTCGACCCCGTAGGAGCCGGCCGCGAGGCCCGTGAAGCGGAAGGAGCCGTCGGCCGCGCTGGTGGTGCTCGCGACGGCCTTGCCGTCGGCGCGTACCGCCTCGACCTTCATCCGCGGCAGCCCGCTCTCCTTGCGGTCGACCACGCCCGGGCTGCCTCCGCCGCCCGGGGTGAAGTCCAGGTAGACCACCCCGCGCAGTTCACCGGCCGCCGCCCGGCGGTGTGCCGCCGGGTAGGCGGGCTGTGCACCGCCCGGCAGGTCCTTCGGTGCGACGCCCACCAGGGGCAGCGTCACCGTGTCGCCCGGCCCGAGGTCCACGGCCGTACGGTACGAGCCGTCCTTCCCGGCCGTGAGGTCCTGGCCGGTGCGGGCGCGGGCGGTGGGGTACTCGGCGGTGCCCTTGAAGGCGTTGTGCACGGTGACCGCGGCCGCGTTGAGCACACCCTTGTGCGGGTCCTCGTCGTAGGCGAGCCGGAAGATGATGCCGGCGGCCAGGAAGGACACCGCCATCGGCAGGAACAGCAGCAGCTTGAAGGCGGTCGCCCAGCGCACCTTCTCCACCAGCACGGCGAGGATCAGGCCGAGCCCGGTGAGCAGGGTGGGGGCCACCAGCACCCAGATCACGGTGTTGCGGATGGCCTTGAGGGTCGCCGGGTCGCTGAACATCTCGGTGTAGTTGTCACCGCCGACGAACCGGGTGCCGGACGCGTCGAAGAAGCTGCGGCCGATCGAGAACAGCACGGGGTAGACGACCATCGCGCCCAGCAGGAGCAGCGCGGGGAACACGAAGAGCAGGGCGATGATCCGGCTGCGGCGGCGGCTTCGCCGGGCGCGTTCGGCCTGCCCGGACAGGGGTGGCCTGGTGTTCTTCACCAGGGTCGCGGTCACGGCCGTCAGCCCTTGTACGCCTTGGCCGCGGCGGTCTCCAGCTGCGCGGCGGTGGCCTTCGGGTTCGACGGGTCGGCCAGGAAGTCCTGGAGGATCTTCCACTCGCCGGCGCCCTTGGTGCCGCCGAAGGCCGCGGGTGCCTGGTCGGACATGTCGAAGCGGACCGAATCGCCGCCGCCCACCAGGGACTTGGCGATGGCGCGGGTGACGTCGTCGCCGTACGAGGACAGGTCCAGGTTCTTGTTCGGGGACAGGAAGCCGCCCTCCTTGGCCCAGACGGCCGCGGCCTCCGGCGTGGCCAGGTACTCCAGGAGCTTCATGCCGGCCGTGGCGTTCTTGCCGGCCTTCAGTACGACCGCCGCGTCACCGCCGCTGACCACCGGCGCCGTACCGCCGTCGACCGCCGGGAAGGGGAAGAACGTCGCGTCCTTGCCGATCGTCTTCTTGAACTGGTCATGGGCGACACCGGCGACGAAGTCGCCCTCGTAGACCATGGCGGCCTCCGGCTTGGGCCCGAAGACCTTCTCCACCGAGGTCGGGAAGTCGGTGTTGAGGGCCTCCTTCTGGCCGCCCGCGATCAGCTGCTTGTCCTTGAAGAGGGTGCCGAGCGTGCCGAGCGCCTTGACCACGGACGCGTCGGTCCACGCGAGCTTGTGGGTGGCGAGGGCGTCGTACTTCTCGGGTCCGGCCTGGGAGAGGTAGATGTTCTCGAACCAGTCGGTGAGGGTCCAGCCGTCCGCGCCGCCTATGGAGAAGGCGGCGAGCCCCGAGTCGGAGACGGTGTGCCCGTCCTTCAGCATGTCCGCCCAGGTGGTGGGCGGCTTGACGCCGGCCTGGTCGAGGGCGTCGGGGCTGTACCAGACGGTGGACTTGTCGGCGGCCTTGAAGTAGAGGCCGTAGAGGGTGCCGCCGACGCTGCCGTAGTTCTTCCAGACGGGCGCGAAGTCGGAGTCCACGGACTGCTGGGTGGTCGTGGACAGGGGCTTCAGCCAGCCGCTCTTGGCGAACTGCTGGAGCACGCCGACCTGCGGGACCATGACGACGTCGGGGGCGTTGCCGCCCTCGATCTTGCTGCCGATGACGGTGGAGACGTTGTCGCCGGTGGACACGAACTGGGTCTTGGCGCCGGTCTTCGCGCTGAACGCGTCGAGGACCTTCTGGAAGCTCTTCAGTTCGTCCCCGGACCAGACACCGGCCACGGTGACGGTCTGGCCGCTGAGCGCCTTGGAGCCGCCGCCGGCCGAGACCGGGCCGCCGCTGCCGCCGCAGGCGGTGGCGCCGAGCGCGAGAGCGAGGGCGGTGCAGCCGGTGAGGAGGGTGGTGGTACGTCGTCGCATCATCGTTGATGTCCCTTCGGGGAAGCCCGAGTTGAGCGGGTGATCGGGTGATCGGGTCGGACGGTCGGGTCAGAGGTCGTTGATCCACCAGGCGGCGGTGGAGCCGGGGAGCACTCCGGCCGGGCAGGGGCCGCTGGCGAGCAGGGGGGTGCCGGAGACGGGGGCCGGGGTGGGTGCCGTACCGAAGTTGACGGCGCAGACCAGGCCGTCACCTCGGAGCAGGCCGTCGCCACGGAGTGGGCCCTCACCGCGGACGAAGCCGAGGACGCCGGGCGGGGTGTCCAGCCACTCCAGCGGCCCGTCGCCCAACTGGGGCAGTCGCGTCCTGAGTTGGAGTCCGTCGCGGTACAGGTGCCAGAAGGAGCGGGTGTCGGCGAGGGCGCGTTCGGTGACGTACTCGGCGAAGTAGTCGGGCTGCGGCAGCCAGGGCCGGGCCCCTTCGGCGCCGGAGGTGAAGCCGAACGGGGAGGCCTGCCCGGACCACGGGAGTGGGACCCGGCAGCCGTCGCGGATCCGGGCCCGACTGCCGGTGCGCCGGAAGATCGGGTCGGTGAGCACGTCGTCGGGCAGGTCGACGACCTCGGGCAGGCCCAGTTCCTCGCCCTGGTAGATGTAGGCGGCGCCGGGCAGCGCCAGCATCAGCAGGGCGGCGGCGCGGGCGCGGGCGGCGCCGAGTCCGCTGCCCTCGGGGGTGGGTTCGCCGTAGCGGGTGACCGTGCGGACCTGGTCGTGGTTGTTGAGGACCCAGGTGACCGTGGAGCCGGTGCCCGCGATGTCCTGCATGGCCTCGCCGATGACCTTGCGGAAGGCGTCGGCGTTCCAGGGGGCGCTCAACAGGTCGAAGAAGAAGGCCTGGTGGAGTTCGTCCGGGCGGACGTAGAGCGCGTGGTCGCGGGCGGTGGGGACGGACACCTCGCCGACGAGGAGGCGTTCGCGGCCGTCGCGGGCCGTGTACTCCTCGCACACCGCGCGCCAGTTGCGCCAGACGTCGTGCACCTCGGGCTGGTTCCAGGCAAGAGGGTTGACCGAGTCGCGGGTGCGGGCGTCGGCCTCCGGGTCCGGGGAGTCGGGCAGTTCGGGATGCTTGAAGAGACCGGCGGCGACGTCGATGCGGAAGCCGTCGACGCCCCGGTCCAGCCAGAAGCGGAGCACCTGGTCGAACTCGTCGGCGACCTCGGGGGTGCGCCAGTTCCAGTCGGGCTGCTCGGGCGCGAACATGTGCAGGTACCACTGTCCGGGCCGGCCGTCCGCCTCGGTCACCCGGCTCCAGGCCGGGCCGCCGAACATGGAGTACCAGTTGTTGGGCGGCTCGGAGCCGTCGGGGCCCCGCCCGTCGGCGAAGTGGAAACGGCCGCGCTCCCGGCTGCCGGGCGCGGCGGCGAGGGCCTGGCCGAACCACGGGTGCTCGTCGGAGCAGTGGTTGGGGACGATGTCGAGCAGCACCCTGATGCCGAGCCGCCGGGCGGCCGCCGTCAGCAGGTCGAACTCGGCGAGGTCGCCGAAGAGCGGGTCCACATCGCAGTAGCCGGCCACGTCGTAGCCGTGGTCGTGCTGCGGCGAGGGGTAGAAGGGGCTCAGCCAGATCCCGTCGACACCGAGCTTCTTCAGGTACGGCAGTCCGGCCCGGACGCCGGCCAGATCGCCGATGCCGTCGCCGGTGCTGTCCAGAAAGCTGCGGACGTAGACCTGGTAGATCACTGCGTCACGCCACCAAGGGTGCCTGTTCAACCCGTTGACCTGTCTGTGCGAAGGGCAGCCGTTGAGGCCGGCTGGTAAAGCCAGCCGTTATGCATGCATGTTAAGTAGGCATGTCGAGAGGGTGTCAACGAGCAGGACGGAAGCTACTGCCCGGTTGGGGTTCTATATCAGGAAAAATAGGCTGCTTGAGAGCGCAGAAGAAACCGTGGCGTTACTTAACAAGTAACTAGTGGTCGGAGAGGGCGGCCAGCTCCCGCGCCAGCCGCCGCACCGCCGCCGCGGGCGTCTCGTGCCCGGTCATCGCGTCGTGCACGACGGCCTGCACCACCAGGCTGACCTGGTCGTAGCGCGGGCTCTTCGGGCGCGGCCGGGCCGCCTGCACGCTGGCGCGCAGGGTCGGCAGATAGGGGAACTCCCGGATCAGCGCGGGGTCTTCGTACAGCGCGGCGCGCACCGGCGGCAGCGCGCCGCGGGTGAGGACCTGGCGCTGCACGGGCGCGCTGGTGAGGTAGGCGATCAGCCGTGCGGCCGAGTCGGGGTGCCGGGCGTGCGTGTTGACGGCCAGGTTGGAGCCGCCGAGGACACTGGTCCCCGGCCCGTCGCGCCCGGGCAGCGGTACGGCGCCGACCTTGCCGGCGACCGCCGAGCCCGGGCCCGAGGCGCCGACGTACGCGTACGGCCAGTTGCGCAGGAAGAGCAGGTGGCCGTCCTGGAACGCCTGTTTGGATTCCTCCTCCGTGTAGGTCAGCGCGGCCTTGGGGATCCAGCCCTCGCGCACCCCGCGGGTGAGGAACCCGATGCCCTCGCGGGCCGCCGCGGAGTCCACGGTGACCCGGGCGCCCTCGTCGCCGAGGATGGTGCCGCCGGCCGAGTAGACGGCCTCGGCGGCGTTCACGGTGAGCCCCTCGTAGGGCAGGAACTGGCCCGCGTAGCCGCCGAGTCCGTACTTGGGCGCGATGGTCTTCGCGTCCTGCTCCAGCTCGGCCCAGGTGCGCGGCGGGCGTACGCCCTCCTTGGCGAGGATGTCCGCGCGGTACAGGAGCAGTCCGGCGTTGGTGACGTACGGAACCGCGTACAGCCGCCCCTCGTAGGTCGCCGTGTCGACGACCCGGGGCAGGAACGTGTCCAGCGGGAAACGGTCCCGGGGCAGCTGCCGGATCCAGCCCGCCGCCGCGAACTCCGAGGTCCAGGCGACGTCGATGTTGAGCACGTCGAACCGGCTGCGGTCGCCGCCGCGCAGGTCGGTGACCATCTGGGCGTGGGTCTCGTCGGCGGAGTCGGGAAGTTCGACGAGGGTGACCTTCTCACCGGGGTGGGTGCGGTTCCAGCCCTCCAGGAGCGGGCCGAGATAGCCCGTGAGGTCCCCCGCGGTGGCCAGGGTCAGCGGGCCACGGCCGTCGCCGGCACCCTGGCCGGTGTGCGCGCCCGAGGCCACGTACCCGGTCATCACCACGACCAGAGCGAGGAGCCCCCTACCCGCGGCACGCCACCACCGCATAGGTTCCTCCCAGTGCACCGCACGGAGCACCTTCACCCCGAGTCGCAGGCCATGTATACCTGTTAGGTATGGGCGATACTAGGGTGCGGAGCACAATCGGTAGACAGGAGGACTGCACACGTGCGCCTGCCCCTCCTGGCACTCCTCGCGCGCGGTCCGGCCCACGGCTACGAGCTGAAGCAGGACCTTGAGCAACTGCTGGGCTCCGCGTACCCTCAGCCGAACATCGGCCAGGTCTATGTCACCCTGGGCCGTCTGGAGAAGCAGGGGCTGATCGAGGGCGAGGACGTCGAGCAGTCCAGCCGTCCCAACAAGAAGGTCTACCACCTCACCGAGGCCGGGCAGGACGAACTCCGCGCCTGGTTCGAGAAGCCCGAGGACGAGCCCCGGGTGCGGGACGAGTTCTTCATGAAGCTGGCGCTCGCTCCGCAGACCGGACTCGCCGACCAGATCGCCCTGATCAACCGGCAGCGGCGGCAGTACCTGACCACCATGCGCAGCCTGTCGAAGCTGGCCGCCGCCGAGAACCGCGACAACCGGATCGCCCATCTGCTGATCGAGGGCGCGATGCTGCATCTGCAGGCCGATCTCGACTGGCTGGAACGGTGCCAGGAAGAGCTGGAAGAACTGGAGGGGCTGGAATGACGCAGGGTCCCGCTCCTGTGCTGCGCGCCGAGGCCCAGGTCGCTCCCCTACTGCGCGCCGAGGGCCTGGTCAAAACGCACCACGGCGAGGGCGCCCCGGCCCGTGCCGTGCGCGGCGTGGACCTCTCCCTCCGGCCGGGCGAGTTCGTCGCCGTCACCGGCCCGTCCGGAGCCGGCAAGTCCACGCTGCTGCACCTGCTGGGCGGACTGCAGCGGCCGGACGCCGGCAGCGTCTGGCTGGACGGCACCCGCGCCGACGACTGGAGCGAGGCCCGCTGGGCGGTCGAGCGCAGGAAGCGGATCGGGATCGTCTTCCAGTTCTTCAACCTGGTGTCGAACCTGTCGGTGGCGGACAACGTGGAACTCCCCGCGCTCCTCGCCGGGGTACCTCCGAAGCAGGCACGCGCCGAACGCACGGCACTCCTGTCCGAACTCGGCCTCGACGGCAAGGACCGCAGTCTGCCGGGCGAGCTGTCCGGCGGCGAGCAGCAGCGGGTCGCGCTGGCCCGAGCCCTGGTCAACCACCCCCCGCTCCTCCTCGCCGACGAACCCGCGGGCAGCCTGGACAGCAAGGGCACCCGCGAGGTGATGCGCCTGCTGTCCCGCTTCCACGCCCGCGGCCAGACGATTCTCCTGGTCACCCATGACGCCCGGCTGGCCAGCGCAGCGGACCGGGTGATCAGCTTCTTCGACGGCCGGATAGCCGACGACGCGGAACTCGACGCCACGCCCACCCGCGGGACCGGCATCTCCGGCGTGCTCGAACTGACGGACTGACGGACCGACATGCGACCGACCGATATGCGAACGGCCGACACGCGCCCGCCCAGCACACGGGCGCACGACGTCTCGCGGAGGGGCTGAGCCGTATGCGGGCCACCTTGCGCTGGGCGCACTCCGATCTGCGCACGCACCGCGGCGAGGCGCTGTTCCTGGTGCTGGCCACGGTCGGCATCGTACTGTCGCTGCTCCTGGCCACCGCCCTCTTCGGCTACGCCACCAACCCCTGGCAGCGCGTCTTCGAACAGACCCGCGGCGCGCACGTATGGCTGCACACCGCCCGGTCCGCGCAGGTCGGAAAACTGGCCGGCCTGGACGGCGTCGAGTCCGAGGCCGGCCCGTACGCCACCGAGTCCACCACCCTCACCTCCCACGGCACCCGAGCCGCCGTGGAACTGCGCGCCACCCCCCAGCACCTGACGATCGGCCGCCCGCTCCTGGTCTCCGGCCGCTGGCTCGACCCGACGTCCCCCGACGGCGTGGTCCTGGAGAGCCACCTGGCCCGCGCCCTGCTCGCCGAGCCAGGCGACACCCTCACCCTGCTGGGCACCACCCGCACGATCACGGTCCTCGGCATAGCCGACAGTGCCGAACCGCGCTACGACCCGGAAGAGCAGCCAGGCCTGGTCTGGGCCCCGCCCTCCGTCGTCAGCACCCCGAACGGCCAGGTCATCGGCCTGCGCCTGACCAACCCCGACGACACCGACTACGCCGTACAGCGAGCCGTCACAGCGCTGGGCGCCGGCGCGATCGGCGAGGTCGCCACCTGGCAGCAGGCACGCGCCGAGGCACAGGGCGACAACCGGCTGCTCGGCCAGGTCCTGGCCCTGTTCGGACTGGGCGCACTGATAGCCGCCGGACTGGCAGTGCACGGAGCGATCACCACCCGCATCCGCGGCCATCTCCGGGACATCTCCATCCTCAAGGCGATCGGCTTCACCCCCGACCAGGTGGTCCGCGTCTTCCTCCTCCAGCACATCGCCTACGCGCTCCTCGGCGCCGTGACCGCGGCCGCGCTGACCCGCTCCCTGGGCAGCAGACTCCCCGGCCGCCTGGGGGACGCGATCGCCCTCTGGCAGGGCCTGCCCGGCCACGCCGTAGCACTGACCGCGATCCCAGCCGGCGCGGTCCTGTTCATCGCAGCGACGACAGGCCTGGCCGCCTGGCGTGCGGGGCGGGTGCCACCGGTACCCATGCCACTCCCGTCCTTCCGCGCCGGTGTCACCACCCGACAGCCCGCCGGACGCCTCTCTGCCCCGGCCCGACACGCACTCGGCCTCCGCGTACCGCCCGCCCTGGTCCTGGGCTGGCACACCGCCTTCGCCCGCCGAACCCGCTCACTCACCACCATCGCCCGACTGGCCCTGCCCCTCCTCCTCATCGTCGTGGCGATGAGCGCATGGACCACCATCAGCCGCTTCCACAGCGACCCCGGGCGGATCGGGCTCCCGGCCGCGCTCACCGTCCACGCCGACGCGGGCCTCGACGACCGGCAGACCCGCGCCCTCCTGGCCCGCGACCCGCAGGTGGCCGCCGCCTACCCGGGCGTGGAGGTGGCCGCGCTGGTCCCGGGCCAGACGGCGACGATCGCCCTGCGCGGCTTCGGCACCGACCAGGATCCGTACCCGTACGCCCTGGCCGAGGGCCGCCCCGCACGCGGCACCGACGAGGCGGTGGCCGGCCAGGGCCTGCTGGACCTTCTCGACGCGCACGTCGGCGACTGGGTCCGCATGACCGTCGGCAACCAGCCGCAGATCCTGCACATCGTGGGCCGCAGCATCGAGACGGAGAACGCCGGCCGGGTCATCTCCACGTCGCTGGACACCCTGCGCGAGAACGACCCCCGCCTGACCCCCACGCTCTACCAGGTCCGCCTCCACCCCGGCACCGACGTCCACGAGGCCGCCCGTCGCCTGACCACGGCCGGAGCCGGCCGCCTGGACGTACACACCGTGACCAACCCGGCGGACGGTCTCTCCCCCCTGCGCGGAGTGGCGGCCGGAGTGATCGCGGTCCTGGCCCTGATCGGCCTGGTGGAACTCCTCACCGCAATCGGCGGCACGGTACGCGAAGGCGAACGCGACCTCCTCGCCCTCAAGGCCATCGGCCTCTCCCCCCGCCAGATCACCGCCGTCACCGTCACGGCCACCGGCTGCACGGCGCTGGCCGCGGTCCTGGCGGCCACGGCCCTGGGCGCCCCCCTCTCCCACTGGCTGATCAACACACAGGGCAGATCGAGCGGCATCGGCGCGGGCATCGCACAGGGCCCGCCCCTCCTGCTCCTGCTCGTGTTCGGCACGGCAGCGGTCGCGGGCGCGGCGGCTTTGTCCGCTGTCCCGGCAACCCGCGCCGCACGACGCCGACTGGCGGACACGCTGAGCGCGGTGGCCTGAGCGGCGCGGCACCGCGCCGAGGATCGCGACACCCACACCCCGCCCCCACCACGTACGCAGCACCCCCTACGCCTGCCTCACCTTCTTCGAAGACCTGGTCACACTCACCCACGCCAAGTCCGTCCAGGACGTCTACATCGCAGCACGCAAGCGCGCCTACGGGCATGACGGGGCCCCGGCGTAGTCGTCTCGGACGGCGTCGGAATCAGGGAATCGTCATCCGGTACGCCACCGAGCCCTGTTCTGCCGGTGACGCCGCGAACGTTGCGCTGTGTCCCGTCGGCCGAACGGCGTCCGCCCCCTCACTTGCTGTCGTCGACGAGCCGGAAAGGACCAGAAGTGCGGGAATGGACCTGGCCCTTCCCGGTCGCCGCTACATGATCGACCGTGAGACACCCGGCCCCGGTAGGGTCCAACAGTCCCTTCCCTGGCCGCCGATAGGGCCGAACGGCCCTTCTTCGCGCCGCCGAGCCAGTCGCTTTACGAACCCATGACGAGCCCTAAAGGTTCTACGGAACCCTCGTATCCGTATGACTGCGTGTGCGGGATCCGAAGAACCGGATCAGGAGACACGGTGCTCGTTACACAGAAGGCGGCGGGAACTCTCTTTGTGGGTGGTGCGCTCAGCCTCACCCTCGGCTCCCTCCTCTACCCCTCCATGCTCGGAGTCCAGAAGGTCAGCAGCGCACCCGACCGGGTCGTCGCCACCCCGGCGACCGGACCGCTGACGGAAGCCGACCGGGATTTCGTGGTCAAGGTGCGCTCGGCGGGGCTGTGGGAGTACCCCGTCGGTCAGAGGGCGTTGAAGAAGGGGACAACGAAGGCCGTCAGGAGCGCTGGGGAGCATCTGGTCGACGGGGACGCCGCGTTGGACGCCGCCTGCCGCAACGTCGCCAATCAGCTGGGGATCACGCTGCCCAACCAGCCGTCGCCGCAGCAGCAGGGCTTCGAGTCCCGGCTGAACGGGGAAAGCGGCAAGCAGTTCGACACGGACCTGGCCACCACCGTGCGTGCGACGAACGGCCAGTTCCTCACCACGATCGCCAGCGTCCGCACCACCACGAGGAACTCGCTGGTCCGCGCGCTGGCCGACCAGGCCAACGACACGGTCCTGGACCACATCACGGTCGTGGAGAAGACCGGCCTGGTCGACTTCGGCCAGGCCCTCGTCCAACAGACCACCTCGTCCAACCTTCCGGCCCAACAGCTGACCCCGCCACCCGCGGTCGCGGGCCAGCCGCAGGCCGTCCTCACTCCGCCGGCGAACAGCACGGTGTCACCGAGTCCGACGGTGGGGTGAAGTGAGGACCGGGGCCGAGCGGCCTACGCCGGCCGGGCGGTCGTAGTGTTCGGCCCCGGTCCCCTGTCACCCCCCAAAGGGAACCCGGCCTCTGGGCCGCGGAAACAGGGAGCGGCAGACGAGTCGGGCTGTACGCCGGGGAGTGTCGGCCCTGGTGGACCGTTGGCACAGCGAGGGGAGCACCCGGCCTGCTGTGCCTTGGGGTCGGCTGCCTTGTAGCCGGCAGCCGACGGATCTGTTGGGAAACGCACCCCTGGCCCTACTGGGTCACCGGGAGTGCCCCACGTCCACTGCGAGATGGTTGGCCGTCTGGAAGACCCGCAACGGGGAACCTTTTGCCGCGACCATGATGTCGAGTCCCCGGAACGGCCCGTACGCTCGCCCCGCTCCCATCGAAACGGTCAGCTGCTGTTACGTTGCCCGGATGAGGAAGGGACCTGCTACGTGGGAAGCCGGGGCGGACGAGCCGCTCGGTTTCGTGATCGCTTCGGTGGGCAACGCGGCGGCTCTCGCATTCGAGTCGGCCCTGGCCGAGGAGGACCTGCATCCGCGGCATTTCGCCGTGCTGCGCGGGTTGCGTGACGGCGAGGAACATGCGCAGCAGCAGCTTGCCTCCGCACTCGGAATCCCGGCCAGCCGCTTGGTCGGGCTGCTGTCGCTGCTCATCGAGAGAGGCCTGGTGGAGCGGCGCGAGTCGCCGGCTGACGCCCGGGTGAAGCTGGTGCGCCTGCGGGAAGAGGGCCGGGCGGAGCTGGAGAAGCTGATCGGGCTCGCGGGCGCCTCGGAGCGGCGGCTGACTGCAGGTCTGACGGCGGAGGACAAGGCAGAACTGCGTCGACTGCTCGGGATCGTCCATACCAACGTCGCTGTCGAGTCGGGGGCGCGGCCCGCTCGGGTGTGGTGATCGGGCCCCTCCGGCCCGCCTGGTTGTCCGACCCGGTGTCGGGGTGGGCCTTGCAATATCGTTTCGGTTGGAATAATTTCAATGGAAACAGATTGAGGCGCCTGCAGGGCGCCCTGCAGGGGGAGACGATGATGACCGCGAAGAGCGAGGACACGGTCGAGGAGTTCCTTGAGCGGGTCCGGCAGGCCTGGGACGCAGGTGACGCGACCCGCTACGCCGCGCAGTTCGCCGAGGATGCCTCATACGTGATCTTCATGGGAGATGCCATGTTCGGGCGCACCGCCATCGCGCAGACACACCATGAGGTGTTCACCCGGTGGCAGAAGGGCACGCGCATGACGGTCAAGCCGATCGATGTGCGCATGCCGGACGAGTTCACGGCGGTGGTGACCACGGTCGGCGGCATCGGCAAGGGCAGCCTTGTCGATGTGGACAAGTTCCAGACCTTCACGCTGCGTCGCCACGACGGACGTTGGGAATGCGTGGCGTTCCAGAACACCGAGATGAGCCGCCGGTCCAGGCGTGCCTACCGCTCCCGCTGACCGCTCGCACCCGTTCTTGACCCCGTCACGGCGACTTCTCCTTCGGCCCGCCCGCACCCGACAGCCGCAACGCCTACCGGGCGTTCACGGAGTCCTGCACCGGTCACGAGCTGGGCGAAGCACCGGTTCTTCCTCGTGACGATGAAGCCGCACTTCTCCAGTACGCGGATGGGACCGGCATTATCGGCGGCGTCGTCGGCGTGCAGCGGCCGGGCGGGCTCCATCCCGATCGGTTCGGCAAGGGCCGCGGTCGCGATGCCTGGACCCCAATACGTCCGTCCGATGACGTACGTCACCGCACGCTCCTCGGCGGGCCGAAGAACCTTCGGGAGAGCGGTGAGGGTGCATCTGCCGCACCGGGACGGCATGATGCACCGTGGCCACGGACGAAGTCTGTGAACGCGGCCTGCCGGCCCACGTCAAACCCTGTTCACAGTCTCTTGCAGGGCAGGCAGCCGAGAGGCTGATCCACCTGCCCCGACCACCGGATCACCGGCGACCGGCCCTCCCTGACAGGATGGCCGCCATGGAGATCACTCCGGGACTCGGCATCGACCTCGTCAAGATCGGCGATCGACGCCCGCAGGTCGAAGACCGCATCGGTCCGCCGCATCACGGTCCCGGCGGCCGGCGGGCCGTCTACACCACCTCACCCATGCTGGTGATCACCTATGCGGCGGACGAGACGGTCGAACTCGTGGAGATCCGCTACAGCGGTGAAGGCGGCGATACCGAAGTGAACTTTGACGGGGTTCAATTGACCCATCGCTTCCTGGACGACGTCGTCGCGGATCTCCATGCCCTGGGGTACACGAGCACGCCCTCGGACATCGGCCACGACTTCCACGCCGGTTTCTCCGTGTGGTCCATGCACTCACTGTGGGCACGTGATCTCGACCCTGAAGCCGACGAGGACGACGAACGCGCGGTCTCGGAAACAGTCTCGGTGGCGCCGTACGCCTACTTCACCAAGGGATAGCAAGAGGAACGGCACCGGTGGCCCACGTCATGCGTTCGCGCCTGAACGGCGCTACGAACCTCCGAGCGCGCAACGCCTGTTCCGCGATCTCCTGCGGGTATGCCTGATACACCCCGATCGTGGAGTCGGCGTATTCCGCCCCCTGCTCCGCCTCCGTCACTGAAGGCGCACCTCGGACACCCACGTACCCGCCTTGTGGACTTCCGGTCCCTCGACATGTGTGGCACCGGCCGTGTAGAGCAGCCACAGCAGTACCAGGGAGCCGAAGAAGGATTCTCCCCAGCTGTCGACCCAGATACGGAGCCGCGACGGCCCCACCCGGACGATGTCCCAGAACTCCCAGCCGCGAGAATCTTCGTCGGGTCGAACCGATGGATCCAGTTCTGCAAGGACCAAGGGCCCCCACCGCTACGGTCCACGTACGCGGTGCGGCCGTGCCGGACGAATTCCGGTGGCGGCACCTCGCCGTCCCGGACGGAGGCCGTCGTGAACCAGGCGGGAAACTCGTCCGTCGGCAGATCTTCATCGTCGAACTCCGCCGTGCAGGCCAGGTGGAGGGCGGCCGACAGGACGCGACGTACGCGGAGCGCGTACACCTCGGGGGTCCCCTCGAAAACATCGAGCTCATGTTCAAATACCGGAGGCTTCAGCACCATACTCCGACAGCTGTCGCGAACGGCTGACTGTTACTTGAGCGCCCGCCGCGGGCGCCGAGAACCCCTGAGACCTGTGGATCGGAGCAGTCGGCCATGGATATGACACTTCGAAGGGTTTCCACTGCGGATGCGGACAAGGGATTCCGGCATGTCGTTTCCGGATTCTCGGGTGAACGCAGCAGTGTGGAGAGCGAGTGCTTTCTCGGCCGTGAGTGGGAAGTCCTGGAGCAGATCCTGCTGACTCAGGGGCCTGAGGAGATCAGCGAACTTCCCATCACCATGGGCGACCTCCTCGGTGACGACGGCCTCGGTACCGCCTGCTTCTACCTCCCGCCCGACGAGGTGGCGGTCGCAGCCCGCTTCCTGGCCGCCTTCGACGCCGAACGGTCCGTCGCCGACCACGCCGACGAGCTCGCGAGGACGTTTCGCCACGGCGGTATCCCGGACGACCACCTGGAAATCCTCAGCCGTTACCTGAAGAACGTCCGCGATCTCTACGTCGCGGCCGATCGGGCAAGCGAAGGCGTTGCGAAACTCGTCCAGGGCTGAGACCCGCCACCCCGGGCCGCGGTCAGCAAGGGCTGCCGCCGTCGCGAGCGCCACGGGCGTACTGAGCCTTCACGACGACGGCTGGGGCGGCGAGGGTCGCACCCGGGTGAAATCGAAGAGGGATCCAGGCAGGCGCCCCGCGAGCCGGAGGCCGGCGCCTGACGGTGAGGCGGTCCGCACGGCCCGATCGCCCCCCTGCGTCCGGAGCGGGAGAACCCATTGGACAAAAGTTGCGTTGTTGCATGCGGCGATATCCAGCGGAGCATGTCCTGAACCCTGGATGATGGGTAACTAGACAGTGACGGAAAGTAGCGAGGGGCGATGCCGTGGGGGCCACGATGACCGCACAGGAAACCGATCACACGGAGGGATTCCCTCCGCGCTGTTCCTCTGCGCACCACCTGGGCGGAGCACACCGGCGCCCGCGGGCCGAGGGCGGCCGGGCCGTGTCGTCCGCCGTGTTCATCGCCGCCTGTACGGTCTTCGGGCTCGCCGTGGCCACCGGGGCAGCCCTCGCCGTGCCCCGTACCGGGCGTACGGCCGTGTTCCTGGCCGTGCAAGCGGCGGCGACCTTCCTCGCAGTGTTGCTGGGGCTGCTGCGCCGCACACGTCGCGCGTCAGGCACCCTGCCCGGCGCTGCCTGGCCCACCACAGGCGAATTCCAGCGCACGACCGTCAACGGCGGCGGTGCGATCCCTGACGCCGGTTAGAACCGCGACCGGCTCCGCGCCGCCCCGGCCGCTGGCGCGTCCCGCGGCCGGCACTACGGCGGCGGCTCACGGTCGCCACACTCGCTCCGGCGGCCGATGTCGCCGTCCCGGAGGCGATCGCCCAGCCGGGGACACCGGCGGCGTGGACCGCCATCACGATGCCGATCAGGGATGCAGGCAGCAATAACACGAGCAGTGCGAATTGGAACACGGCAGGCCACGCCGTGTCGTTCTTTGTGAAGACCCGCTCCGAAAGACGGTCCAGAAAATCCAGAAAGCTTTCAGGCGGAGTATCTGAACGGTCGTTTGGCGTCCCCGTTCTCCGATCATAGATATATGCGCCGTCCGCAGAGGAGTCGCGTCCGACCGCCTCCCACCCTGAACCGCGACGCCCATTCGGACCGGCCCCGTTCTGCGACGGGATATCCGGCGTTCCAGAACCGGACTGAGGCATCCCTGATGCCGTGGGAACAGGATCGGGCACCGGGAACTCCTGACTGATACACACCAACATGGAGCAACGTGCGCCGCCCCCATCACACCGAGCGGCTCCTCAACCGCCGGTCACAGGCAGACCGCAGACGCATCAGGCACAACCTGCGACGATCCCCTGATCGCCGTTGCCCGTCCGCACGTCGTCCCGCCATCAACCCCGTCGGACAGCCACGCACGGACGGAAAGACAATCTATAGCCCCAGGACTCCCGGCACGCGTTCGCGCAAGAATGCGGCACCGGTAATCAGGAACCTCTCGCACCCTCGGTGTCCAACAACATGAACCGTTACATGCCTGTTCGGACTCGACACACCGTCATCGGGTTCCTGAATGGCACCCCTTTCACCCCCGGGAGTGACACCGCACGCCCCTCGGCATGACAGGTTTCCTCCGTTGCCGCGGACACCGGCAGGAACCGAAAATCCGCTACACCAGGCGGCCGAATACCCCAACCGCAAGCGGTGATCTTCATGTCCGGCGGGCAGCATGCCCAGGAAATCCCGGCCGGCGCCACCTGCCATGGCGCTCGGACTGTCCATGGCAGGCCCGCCGCCCCCCCTGTCCCCCGCGAAGCACACTCGCGGTGGGAGCGGACACACTTGGAGGGCGGTGGTTCACCGGGGGACCTGGCCGGGAGCAACCGGGGTGGAAGAGGAGCACGAAGGGCGAGGAGCGGGAGGTACGGGCTACCTCCAGGGGCACTGCAGGAAACTCGCCGTCCGGACGGTTCGCGCTGACTGTGCAGGAGGCCGGAGTCAGCCGAGCAGCTCATAGGTGTACGAACTACTGAGAGAGCAGATCAACGTCGGCGGCGACCAGGTCGTACAGCGACATCCCACCGCCCAGTGCACAGCCACTCCGCTCGTCGCGTTCCTGCGGATCAGGGCATCAACCAGCTCTGGACGGCGACCGGCGCAGTTGTAGAGGCCCCCTTGCCACAGCACCTCGTCCATACGGCTGCCGTCCCCAGGCGGGTGTCATCTCTCGGTCCCGAGCGGCTCCGCGACCGGCGGAAACAAAGAGCGGAAACAAAGGCAGCAGACGAGTCGGACTGTACGCCGGGTATTCCTGACGCACCTTTCTGACCTGCGGCTTCGCGGTTCGGATCGGCTGTGACCTGCTAGGTCGGGTTGCAGAGGCGACCGGAGGCAGTCGGAGGAAACCGCTCTGATTCGACCCCGATTCGAACCGAGCTGCTCGGAGCCAATCAGAGGCAACCGCCCTCTGTTTTGGTCCGAGTCTGCCCAGGTCAGACGGCGTTGATCGGGCTGTGAACCTGCTGACGGCGTTCGGAATCGATCTCGGTCGAGCCGCGATGGGGACGTCTGCCTCCGGCATCGGAGCCAGGCATACGAATGCCTCCAGGATGGCCATCCTGGAGGCTTCGCTGGCACCGATTGGAGGTCGGTACCGGACACCACCCGTGGTTTTAGCGGGCCTGGGTGGCGTCTCTGTCCTTGCGGGACGGCTCCACAGTGCCACACAGCACCTACCAGACAGGTTCTCTCCGACGGCGCTTTCACCCAGGCGAGCGACTGGGCCTTCACCAGCTGCCTACGGCTGCAGCCGATCTCATTTTGCTCGGGGATCTCACCGGCCGCTACGCGGCGGGCAGTTACAGCAGGCTCGCCTCCGACGGCCGGACGGTGTCCCTGCGCGATACCCGTCAGGGCGTGGCCGAACACGGGCACCGGGTCACGGCGGCCATCGCCTGCCATGTCGCTCGCGCCGACGGCACCGTCGACCAGCTGACGCAGCTGTTGCTGCATCCCGAGCACGAGGGCGGGCGGCACGCCCGGAGCATCGCACTGCGGTCCGGGCAGTCACGTGCCCTGGCGTACATCGGTCGCGTATGGGCCAGCGCCTCGGCCGCGGTCAGCAGCACAACGGTGCTGGAATCGCGGCACCACGCGTACGAGGTGCTCGCCGCGCTGCGCGACCGCATCGAGACGTCTCCCTGGCGTGGGGAACGTGGGCGGACCGCGCTGCGGGTACTGCGGGCGCATCTGAACTTCGCCGAGATCGCGGGCGGTCCCCTGCACCACGCCAGCGAGCGGCAGACCGCGGAGGAAGCGGGGATATCCCGCACGACCCTCCGGGTCGTCTACGAGACCGTCCTCAAACCACGGGGCTGGCTGCGACGTCTGCGCGTCGGCCACGGCCGCGAGGGCTCGTCCTGGTATCTCGCCGAGGGCAGCCCCGACCGCCGCAGCATCCCTACTCCGCATTCTCGTTTCCGAACCACTCAGTACCCCCCCGACCCGGCGCTTGGGGAGTGGCCCACCCTTGAGACGGGCACGACGGCCGACCTCGACTCCACTGTCATCGGCCGTCTGATGGGCCACGATGCCTTCGCCCACCGTGGTCTCGGCAGCGCCGCACTGGTGATCATCGGTGCACTGCACGCGCGTGCGGCGCAGACGGTCGCCGAGCTTGTCGGCTCGTCCTCCGTCTCCCGCGCCACCCTCTACCGCACCTTGCGGCGCCTGGCCGACCACGGCCTCGTCCATCACAGCGGTGAGACCTGGACTCTCGCTCCTCGCGCCCTGGAGGGCTTCGGTGACCACCCTCCGGAGGCTGTGGTCGAAGAGATCGCCGGTCCGGCCCGCGGCTGGGAGGCAGTCGCGACGCGGCACGGTACCGCGGGCGTCGCGTCGCGGCGCAAGGCGGTGCACGCCGCCGAGCGCGCGGCGTACCAACGGGCACTGGAGCGGCTGTCGGAGCACCGCAGCAAGGCCCTGGTGATCGTCCGCGACGGGCACCAAGTCGTGGTTCCCGCGCCACGCCCCGACGAGGTTCCCACCGCATGGCACGCCCCGGACGGCTGCGTCCTCGATCCGGTCACCGGCCGCGCCGCTCCCGACTGGCGGATCGCCACCGATGGACGGCTGATCCTCATCACCCCTGCCGACCAGCGCAGTTACGACGAGCTGGCCGCCGCCCATGCCGAAGCCCGCAGCGAATGGGAGTCCGCAGCGTGAACCCACCCCCTCGACCAACGGCCGATCACGACGATCAGGTCACCGCGCAAGCACTGCGGGAGCAGTACGAATCCGGTTCCACCGTGGACCAACTCGTGGCGAGCAGTGGCCTGTCCTACGGCACGGTCCTCAACCGGCTGCACGAGGCCAGGACCGTGATGCGCACGTCGTGGCAGACGCGCCGCATGCGCGACGGGCAAGCCCGGCGCAATCTCGCCGCCCGTCTGCGCCGCCTCTACGAGCAACAGGGCGCCACACTCGCAGAGTTGGCTGCAGCCGGATCCGTGACACGACGTACCGCGCGGCGGCTGCTGATCGAGGCCGGGGGCACTCCCCGTACCACTCAGCAGACACTGCGCATCCACTCCGCAGCCGGTACCGCGCAGCGCAAGAAGCTCGCGCTATCCCTGCGCACACGGTACGAGGCCGGCGCCACAGTCCCGGACCTCGCCGAGGAGTGCAGCTACTCCCTCGCCACCGTCTACCGGCTCCTGCACCAGGCAGGCACCCGCATGCGCCCCAAGCACAACCACGGCCCGGCCCGCACCCCGAGAAGGCGGTCATGAACGCCCCCACACGTATTTCTGTCCGGGTCCAGCAGGTCACGGGTCCGATGGCGCGCCATCCCGGATCCGGCTCCGCAGCACGAGGCCCTCCTCCGTCCGTACTCAGCCGCCTCCGACGTCGGCCTTCTCACCGGCGCACGCAACCCAACGCACCTCTTCCGATTCAGGAGATCAAGCACACGTGAGTGAGAACACCCGTACCAAGACCCTGGCCGCGGCCACGGCCAGCGCCTGGGACGCCTTCGTCATCGTGGTCGGCATGCTCAAGGGCGGCACCGGCAAGACCACCTCCGCCTGGTTCATCGCCCTCTACTACGCGGTCGTCCTCGACCTCCCCACCCTGCTGCTGGACGCGGACGCCACCAGCCAGTCCGCCTACGACTGGTTCAAGGTCGCCCAGGCCGCCGGCTTCGAGATCCCCGCCAACCTGGTCATCGAGCGCTACCCGTTCGACGACATCGCCGAGTACATCCGCACCAAGCGCGCCGAGTTCGGCGCGATCGTGGTCGACGCCGGCGGCGGCAGCGCCCGCATCTTCCACGAGGCTGTTACCGAAGCGAACCTGCTGCTCGTGCCGGTCGCCCCCACCAAGATCGAGCGCCGCAAGCTCGTGGCCACCTTCGACGAGGCCGAACGCGCCGCCGCCCGCAACGAGCACGGCGTCACCGCCCATGTGGTCATGGTGAAGACGGACGACCGCACCAGCCTGCCCGGCCGGGCAAAGGAGCAGCTGCTGGAGCCTGCCCAGGGCGAAGGCATCGGTCCGGACCGCGACGAGGCGTTCCCGCTCGCCGAGACCACCATCCACTCCTGGGTGCACTACATGGAGGCCTTCGGCGAGATCCCCACCGAACTGAGCGAGTACGCCGACCTGATGAAGGAGCTGACCCAGGCATGAGCGAGAAGAACGACAGGCCGAAGCCCCCGGCCCGCCGCACAGCCGGTCGGGCCCTGGGCGGGGCCAAGAAGACGGCCCCGCCACCCCCGCCGCCGACCGCCGAGCTCACGCCCGAACAGTTCGCCGCCGAACAGGCCGGCGCCCAGGGCGAAGGGCATCCGGCCGTCGATGAGGCCGAGGCCCAGCGGCCTTCCACGGCCCCCGGGGAGACCGGGGCTCAGGGTAAGCCGACCATCGACGCCGTACCGAGCGCCCCCGTGCAGGCACCGACCGCCCAGCCGGATCACCCGGGCTCAGGAGTGCCCGCGATGCAGTCTGCTCACTCTGGGCATTCGACGCATGGGCACGGGCAGTTCGCGGCTCATTCTGCCGTGCCCGCAGCGCCTGCGGCTCAGTCCACACAGCTGATGGAGCAGGTTCCGCAGGCCGGTATGTCTCACGCCATCCCCACGACGGCTGGGGTACCACCTACCGCCGAGGTTGCCGTGCGACACGCCGTTTCTCCGGTCCCAGGCGGTACGGCCTTCCCAGTGCGGAGCGACACTCCGGGATCTCACCAGGAGCAGAACGCGCGATCGGAGGCAGCACCCAGCGAGGGAGCCCCGTGGGCTCAGGGACCCGGCCGCCCCAAGGACATTCCCAACACAGCTGCCGTTCTCAACCAGCGCATCATCACGCGCGAGAGCCTCGACTCCTCCGTGCCGGCCGCGCTGAAGCTGAAGAAGCGCATCAAGCGCTTCGCGCTGGACAACGAACTCGACCACCTGCCCATCGGCGACATCGTCTCCGTCGCCCTGGACGAATGGCTCACCGCCCGCGGCTTCTGACACGCCGTACGACACACGGGGTGGCCGCCACTTCGCCGAGTGCGCGGCCACCCCTTCCGCCGACTATCCCGATAGGCCACTAGGCGGCTAACTAGCCGCCTAGTCAGACCGACCGGAGGAACCTCCGTGCCCGATCTCTCCCACCATGCCCGTCGCCTGCGTGACATAGCCGACGCGCTCGGAGCCCAGTCCAAACCCACCGACGATCCACTCACCCCACATCCCGAGACCTCGGCGGTCATCGCCGACCGTCACATCAAACGCGGACAGCTCAACTATGCCGTCCCCGACATCCTCCAACTCCAGCGACGTATCCGCCGCTACAACGCCGACCATGGGACACCCCACGGCGATATCGTCGCCATAGCCCTCGACATCTGGCTCCGCGCCAAGGGCTACCCACCCGATCTCACCCCGTTCAAACCACAGGCTCCATAAACCGCCTGCCTGCCTGCCCGACCCCTCAACTGCCCTGGAATTTCTCGCCCCGCAGTCCTCTGTGCTAGGCACGCCACCGAGGACTGGCGAGATCGACTGGGTTTTACCCCCGTGTCTCGCCGGTAGTTCGGCACTCCGTTGCCGAGCGTTCGCGACTACGAGCACGTCAACGAACATGAGAAACCGTTGGCCCGTCACCCTCGATGTGTGGTGAGGTTGCACCGTGGGTTCTCGAACGAAGCGTCATGAGACACGCAAAAAACGGAAGCGTCACGCTGGTGCAGCGTCACCAGTGTTCGACCCGCACGCGAAGGTGATCATTGATTCGTGGGCCTCGTTGACGGCGCTTATCAAGAAGTTCGATGCAAGCGACGACCCTGCGGCAGCTGTCAGTGAAGCAGTCGACGAAGCAGTCGACGAGTTCGCCTCGAAGGTACGACGCTTCGACCCGATACGGCTCATTGAGGTGGCTCGTCTGGCCTTCCTGCCATTGGTACCTGCAGGAATGATGCCCATCACCGCGGAATCCAGTGCTGCGTCACTCGAACTACTCGCGTTGATCGCTCTTGTGCCTCCGCAGGATGCGGCAGTCGCCACCCCCTCCTGCCATGCTCCGGTCGAAGAGCAGGAAATGAGCCACTTCGTGTCGACGGCGCGGGAAGAGATCGACAAGCTTCTCCACTTGACGCAGCTGCGTTCGTTCGCCGCTACGGATCCGACCGACAAGCTCGCTCTGGTGTCATTGCTCATCCAGGGCGGTGAGGTGTGGATGCGGAATTCCTCCTACCCGGAGATGGTCGAAACGACTAACCACGCACTCCTGGACGGTCATCCGGACGTGCAGGCGGCTCTTGTCACTGAGCTCGGCTTCGACGCCTCTGATGCACTAGCGGTTCTCGGCGCGTGCCACGACCTCCAAGTGGCCGGCATGAACCATCGCATAGACGCAATGCGCGACTCCATGTTCGAAGCGATGGAGTCCACTGAGACCGGGCAAACCGACGAAGTAGTAATGGAAGCCGCACGGTCCAGCCTCATGACGATGTTCGAGCCTGAAGCCGTCGAGGCCACGGTGGCCATCGAAGACGTCGTCAGACATACCGGCATCGCTGAGGACAAGGTCAAAGCAGTCATCGAGCGGTTCCGACTGGATCTGGCAGGAGCGACGCCTTCAGAGGTCGTCAACGCGTTCACCGCCGGCCAGAATCCGCTGCGGACCCGACCGCTCATCGTCACCACTGACGAACGCCTGATGCTGCCCCACCCAGGGCTCCATGTCTTCGCCGTCCGCGAGAATCTGGAGGAGCATCTCAAGACCTCGGCGGCATGGAACAAGTACGCGAAGCACCGTGGTGACCTCCTCGAAGTCCGCACCCGAGACGCCCTGGGTCGCGTACTGCCCGGAGCCCGGTACCGGGACGGGTTCGAGTACTACGTGCCCGCGAACGCCACGGAGGCGGCAAACGCTGACCCGGCGAAGTACACCAAGCGCGTCGAGGGCGACCATCTCGTCCTGATCGACGACGTCGCCATTGTCGTCGAAGACAAAGCCGTCGCGTTCAGTGCATTGTCCCGTGGCGGCAAGAAGACACGGATCCGCAATGATCTGACCGGCATCGTCACGAAAGCCGCCGAGCAAGCTGGTCGGATCCGGGACGGAATCGAGCAGGACGGAGGCCTGCGCATCGAGGACGAGGGGTGGGTAGACCTCAGTCACATCCGCGAGATCCACACGATCGCAGTCAGCCTCGATGACATCTCGCCCGTGCTCACTGCCACCGCGGAGCTGGTGCGGGCGGAGCTGCTCAGCGCCGACAACATCCCCTGGACAGTGTCACTGCACGATCTTGAGCTGATCACGGAACTCGTCGACCGACCCTCTGAGTTCCTGCTCTACCTCCGGCGACGTCGCAACCCGAACGTCACGCTCATGTTCAGCGCACCGGACGAGCTGGACCTGTTCCTGCACTTCGTCGAGGCGGGCCTTTGGGTTGAGCCTGACCCGGCACAGGTGCGCACCGCGTTCCCGTTCATCCCCGAGCCGTCGCCAGCCGAGTTGCGCCGCTACCGCTCACAGAAGCCGGCCATCGTGACGAGCCGCACCGACGCTCTCGACCAGTGGTTCCACACTAAGCATGAGGCGGGTCCCGAAGCCGCATCCGCCCTCAAACCACACATGGCCGCGACCCCAACCGCGTCCCTCGTCGATGAACTACAAGAGCGCAACGTCACGGGCTGGCTGAGCATCGGGGCCACACTCCTGTCCGGTGCCCACACCGCTCAGCACAAGTTCGCTCGCTACGGCGCCGAGCTCCTCAACAACCCCTCACCGAACGGCCAAGGCCGCAGTATCACCATCCCCATCACGGCCAGTGCCGACCCCGCCGAAGGATGGCTCTTCGTCTGGGCTACTCGCCCTGCCGGAGAAGAACCTGCCGCTGCCCAGCAGCGGGTCATGGACTATGTGCGTGCGAAGAAGCACCAGCTCAATCTCCCGCGAGGCGTGGTCTTCCTGTACGACGAACCGACCGGCGACCTCCGGGACATCCTTTACGACGGGCACATCGGACCGCTCGACGCTTCCGTCACCGCGACAGTGAGGACATTGCGGCCCGCCTCGGACTTGCAGCGAACGATCCATCCCAACGCCAAGCACCCGGCGCGCAACACGGGCAGAACCAAGTCCAAGCAGAAAAGACCGAAGCGGAACCGGTAGCCTTCCGGCCCTCAGACGAACGCCGTACCTGAGGTAGCCGCAAGCATCACGCACAGCGCGATCGTGATCGCTAAGGAGCTCAGTGCCTTGGGGCTCCCGATCCTTGGTTCTGCAGAGGCAGAGTTGCTGAGATTGCCGGGAGCAGGCCCAGCGACCTCAGAATACGTCCGGTGTCCGCCCCGTCGATGATCATGTAGGAGCGGGGGCGCCGGGCGTCGTGGGCGTAGGCGTCCATCATGCCCACCACGCTCGGCTTGATCTGGTGGCAGTGCTGCAGAACGAGTAGCTCTGCCGGCTCGGTGAACAGACGGTCGATCTGGTCGCCGTTCTTACCCAGGGCCTTAATGTCCATTGCGCGGGGGTGACCGGGTCCTTTGAACAGCCAGGCAGCCGAAACCTGGTGGCCACGGGCGAACACCCGCGATGTGTAGAGATCGGAACGTTCACCGCCCCAGTCCTTCGGAACGTACGACTCGCCGATCAGCCCGGCGAAGGCGTGTTTCACCACTTCTTCGGGCACGCGCAGGACCGCTTCCCTCTCGGCCTCTGTGAGGGGTGACGCGAAGTCGATCCCGCTGAACTGGCCGATATCGCTGGGGTACACCCGCGCTCCGGACGCTGGGAGCTCGACGGCAGCGTGGTCATCGATGAACGACCTGATGCCGACGAAGACTGGCCTGAGCTCAATTTGCGCCGCGCTGAGATCGGTGACCGTGCCGATCAGGTAGGCCCGTCTGCTTCCGGCAAGGCTCCCGGCCGCGGAGGAGCTGGCGGTTCTTGCCGAGTTGAAAGTGCCAGTGACGCGCACCGGTTCGCCCGCGTCGACAACAGCCGTGAAGCTGACCGGCTTGAAACCCGGGGCATCGTGTTCTCGGTCCCGCTGGAACGCAAATTCCAGCTCAGCGCCGATGATTTGCCCTGCGCGCAGGTCCTGTTCCAGGAGGCACCTGGCGAGCTCACGAACCCCCAACGAGGACAGAACTTCTGCCAGTTCTGTTGCGAGTACGTAGGGCAGCGCCGCCTCGGGCTCGCTTCTGCGAGCGGCCCTGGCCCGCGCGGACTCCGTCCGCTGTTCGCCGAGGAGGGACTGAACCTGGTCCTGGTGGAGGAAGTACGGCTCTAGCGCGATGCGCGTCATCGACAGGGTGATCCTTTAGCTGGGGCGGACAAGCTCAGTGGCTGGCAGCGCTGAGACGGTGTGGGAACAGTCACGGAATGTCCTTGAGCATGCGGAGGAGTTCGTCCACGTCCTGCGGGCGGTCGGTCGGTTTGTGGCGGGTTGCCTTCTCTACTACGGCTCGCCATGGTCCGTTTGCGGGTAGCAGGGAGACGTTCTGCTCGGGACGCTCACCGGTCAGGATGGCTGCGATGAGTCGTCCGATGCTGTAGATGTCAGCACTGGCCGCCACATGATGGGGGTTTCCGGATGCCAGCTCCGGTGCGGCGAATCCCTCGGACCCGAAGCCGGTGCCGGTCCGCGTTCGGTGGGGAACGCTGGTCTCTCCTCGGGGCTGACGGCCCAACCCCCAGTCCGCCACGACCCACTTGCCGTCGAGGAGGAGGACGTTTACTGGCTTGATGTCGCGGTGCATCCGATCATCGGCGTGCGGACGGCGCAGTCCTTCGCAGACCGCTGTGACGAGGTCCCGCAGAGCTCCGGTCTCCCGTCGCAGACGCTCCGCGTGGCTGGCTGCGCTGCCGTTCGCAAGCGGCATGACGAACCATCGACCGTCTGGGGCAGAGTCAAGCACCGGCATGACGTTCGGGTGCTGTCCGTACAGGTGACCGATGGAGATCTCCCGCCCCATGCGGTGCACGGAGTCCTCGTCACCGTAGCGGAGCTGCTTCAGGGCGACGGGAATGCGGGCGTGCTTGTGCACGCCGCCGTAAACAGCGCCCTGGCCGCCCTCAGCGAGCGGCTCCTGGTCCTTTTCATAGTCCGACTTCGTTCCGCGCTTGAGCCACTGCACAGGAGCCCAGGGCTCGACCTCGCCCATGCCGGTCATGGTCTCGTCGGCGAGAAGGACGCGGGCGGCCTCGATGACGTGGTCACGGTAGGCACCGTGCCGTTGTGCTCTGAGGATGGCTTGCAATGGTCGGGCGGCGGGATAGCGGGCTAGCTCGGCGGAAAGGCGGCGTGCTTCGTTGTCCTGAGTGGCCCTTTGGGCAGCGCGCTGGCTGGTGCGCTCTCGCTGGGCCGCATGCAGGTCAGGATGGGGAGCCCAACCACGGGGTGGCAGGACCACGCGGGCGTCGCGGAAGTCGCATTCGAGGACGATGCATCCGTTGCGGGCAAGTTCTGCGGTTATCTCCTCGGCACGGTCGCCGAATGTGGTCACGGCGGACTGCCATCGGCGGGGGCTGGTGGTGGCGAAGGCCCAGTGGCTGTCGGTCATGCCGGGCGGGCGGCGGGGTGCGGGGAAGCCTTCGGGCTCCAGAGTGACGCGCGTGATCTTGGGATTGCCGCGGCGGTCGGTGCTGTAGTCACCATCGGACAGGGGGACTGCGTACGTGGTGAGGCCGGGGTAAACGTTGAGGTGGCGCATGGCGAAGCCGCGTGGGCGGGTTCGGAAGGTGGTCATGTCGGCTCCATGTACTCATTGGCGGTCAGCCAGGCCCGGAGCAGTTCGACTCGTGGGGCGTGCTCGTCGTATCCGACGATGACGGGCTGCTCGTTGTACGGGCTGGAGTCTGAGCTGCGGCGCAGCTTGATGAATTCGCCGCAGGCGTCGATGGCGTAGGACTCCATGTCGTCTTGGAGTGCGCCGACGACGGTGATGCCGCTCTCCCTGCCGATCTGGCCGAGCAGGGCGACCGCCTCGCGGCGGTGCTGCTTGCCGAGGTTGCGGCCGAGTTCGTCGAGAACGAGGACGAGTGGCCGGCCTGTGCCGCTCGCGGCTGCGGCGGCGCACACGAGCTTGATCGCCCGATCATCGATCTGTGCGGTGTTGGCCCGCCGGTTGTAGGGGATGTGCCTGCGTCCGCGGGCGCGCCGCCACATCGGCGTGACCTTCCAGTCCCAGTCCTCGGTGGGGTCGGCCGGCGGTGGAGGTTCGTCGCAGTGGAGCGAGGCCCCGTATCCGCCGTGGGTCATATCGAGCCGGTCGAACGCGGCTGTGACGTCGACCAGCTTCTGCTTGATGGCAGAAGTGAGCGCTCCTCGGTGAGCCCGGCTGGCCTGAACAGCCTCCTCGTGGCCGATCCGTGCGGCGTTCAGGCTCTCGCGGCGTTCCTTGCGCTGAATGGCGATCTGCTGGCGCTCGTACTGGTCGGTGTCTTCGTGCTGGCGCAGGTAGACGTGGAGTGCGTGGCGCAGCCGGGTGAAGACGGCCTGTGCCCTTGTGCTGCTGCCGGGTCCACGCTGATTGAACTCTGCCAGCAGGTCAGTGATTTCCGTCGGCACAGTTTGAGAGGCTGCGGGAGGGAAGCATTTGGATATCGCGGCGCTGATCAGAATCTTGGCTTCTTCCCACCAGTCTTCCGCCGTCCAGGACTGCTGGTTATCCGGCAAGGCGAGTAGGTGCTCGCTGGCGGATTCGAGGGGGCCGTCCCATTGGGCTTGCAGTCCGGCAAGGTCCATCTGCGCTTGTTCCTTCAGGAGGTTTCCACGTTTATCTCGCCGGCCCTTGTTTGATTCGTCGAGGGCATCCTTCTGCTTGTGCAGAGACGTGATTTGATTTTCGCGGACTGCCGCCAAGCGGAGCACCTCATCCCGTTCGGCGCCTGCAGCCGCAATCTCAGGGGTCAGTTTCGCGCGCTCATCCTGGGCGGCCTGATCTTGCACCTGCAGATTTCTGATCTTTCTGGCCAGCTCAACGGTCTCAGCCGCGGCTCGTACGCCCTTCTGCCGGCGCTCAGCGACGGTGACCTGCTGTACGGCAGCCTTCCGCTTCCTCTCGGCCTCCTGGAGGATGTCGGACTGCTGATGGACGCGCTCTCGTGCGGCTGCGATGCGTGCGGCGCGGTCGGTGACGGGTCTGGGAAAGCCGCCGATAGTCACGATGCCCGCGTCGTCTTGGACGCGGTCAGGGTTGGTGTGGGCGGTGACTCGCGTATCCAGGGCCGCGAGGAAGCCACTCAGGTCGTATCGAGGGTCGGCATTGCCTGGGAGGTCAACGTGCCCTGCTCTTGCGGTCAGGTTGGCCGCGATCAAGGTCGAGCCGGGTAGGTCCGCGAGTAGCACACTGGCCTTGTCGAGATCGTGGGAGTCCACGACGGCGGCCTCACGGTACGGCCATAGGGCCGGCTCCCACTTTGGCCGCTGCTGGTCGGTGAGGACAATGGCGTCGAGCAGACAGATGCCGCTGATTCTCTCGGTCGCAAGGACGTCGATCTGCTGCCGGGCCAGGTCTCTGCCGCTCTTCGCGTCCTCCAGGATTGCTTTGGCATCGGACAGCGCCTTCTCCGCCACTCCGACTGCTTTGACCATCTTTTCTAAGTGAGTGTCCGCGTCAGCGCGTTCTTGGTTGGCGGTTGGCTCGTCGCGTCCGTCGGCGTCGCGGGCCTTTTGCCTGGCCTCGCGCAGCAGACCGTCTGCTTCTTCAATCTTCTGTTGCAGCATGGCAACCTGTTTGTCCAGGTCACGGTCGACGCTGTCGAGCCTGTCGAATGTGCTCATCGCAGCTCGCTGCCGTTGTGTGAAGGCCTCGTCGTCGGCCAGCTCCTTCGCTCGTCTGACGAGCTCTTGAACCGTGCGGCTGTCCTGCTCGATCTCGGTGGCGATCCCAGCGATCTCGGCTTGGATGTCGGCGTCGCGCTGGAGGGTGTCGTACAGCCGCCGTGCTATGTGTGACCGCCAGCGGTCAACGGCTTCGACGACCTGCTGGCGTGCCTGGTCGCGGGCGTCGATACCGTCCTCAATCACCTGGGTACGCGCTTCCCAAGTGGTCAGGTCGGACTCGGCGTTGCTGGCTTCCTGGAGGCGGTCGTACTCGTTGCGGCGTGCCTGGCGTTCCTGCTGTAGTTCGTGGTCGATGCCAGTGAGCGCAGCGATTGCCTCGAAGATCCGTCGCTCGGAGATCTCGTTGAGCGGTTGGGCGAGGAGGTTGGGCGCGGCGCTGGCCCGCACCGATGTCGACAGGAACGACACGCATCGCACGTGCTCCCCGTAGAGGGTGCGCGGAAGGTCACGGGCCGCCACGTCCTGCCGTCCGGCCCGCGGGGGCAGGTCCTGCCACACCGAGTCGGCGGACTGTTCCCGTTCGGCTTCACTGTCTCCAGCGGGTAGACGCAGACCGTCCTGCCAGCGCAGTTTCAGCCGGGGCCCTTTCTGGCGGCTGCGGTCGATCCGAATCCACACGGTCAGGGCGCCGGCCTGTAGTTCATCGAGGGATCCGGCGGCGGGCGCGAACACGCCGATGAGGTACCCGTGGTCGGCGTTACCCCAGCGGTCTTCACCGCCAGCATCCTCGGAATTGAACAGCAGGTCGACCGCGGCGGGCGCGCCGGATCCGAATCGCCACTGCTCATCGGCATGCAGCAAGCTGATTTGAGCCAGGAGTGACGACTTCCCTGCCCCGTTGGAGTCCTTCGGCCCTTGCCCGGCCACGGCGATGAGAGTGCCGGCTGCAACCGGGATGGGGTGCGTGGAAAGCCTGGAGATTCGCACGCTCTGAAGGCCGACCAGGACACGGTCACCGACAATGTCTTCAGGCGGCCTATTGCCGCTCATGCACCGCTCCTCGGAGAAATCGTCACTTCTGGGGGTGGCCGAGGTTCCGGCGGACCGTGATCGCAGTGGCGAGCGCGGTATCCGGGCCCACGGCCAGGATCAGGTTCTCCTGCAGTCGTTGGCGCGCGGCCGGAGTGAGCCGGCGTAGCGCGGGCCCAGGAACGTAGGAGGCGCCCGCTGTCTCGCGGTCAGCGGCATGCACCACGCGGCGGACCAGCCCGGCCGCGCGCAGCCATTGCAAGGCATCGGACAGACGCCGCTGCCCGTGAATCTGCGATAGCTTCCGCAGTCGGGTCGGTGTCGTCGGGTAGTTCGACTGCCAGTCGTCCCCGGTCAGGCGTCCTTCTGCCCGGGGGATGGCAACTGAGTGGATCAGCACCAATACCAGCGCGGCCCTTTCCAGCGGTGGCAGTATCCCCCAGCCGCTCGCCACCAGTTCCGCAGCGATGTCGTCCCGGTACCCCGATGTCCAGAGGTAGCCGCCCGCGGGGACAAGCGTGCGGCCGGTCCTGTGCAGCATCTGGTCAAGCAGGTGACGCAGCGCCGCGTCTCGGAGGGCGGGCAGCGCCGCCTCGCTGGCGGGCTCGCTGCCGTACTCAAGTGCGGCCCAGGCTGAGACCAACGCGTCGCGCTGCTTGTCGCCGAGCGGCTGGAGCAGGTCATCGAACAGGCCGTTCATCGGTCCGACTTCCCGTCAGGTCGAGGGGGCGGCAGTTCCCGCCACAGGTCCCGCAGTACGGGGAGATCCTGGTCGGGCCAAGTAGCCGCCCGGGGGCCGAGGCGGACGCTCTGTGCCTCGTCATCGATGTCCAACCATCGGCTGGCATGCAGACGTCGGAACGCTCCCATTCCGAGGCGGTGCAGCACTTCTTTTTCGCGTCCAGGAATGAGCTGGTCCACTACGTCCAGTACCTCGTGCATCGTTGCCGGCTGGCCCGGCCACGGGCTTGCTTGGACGTCGGCCCAGCAGCACCGCAGCGCCGCGGCAAGGACCCGGTTGGTCTCGTTCGGAAATTCCACAGGGAGTGCAGGCATCCGTAGTTCGCGCAGCACGGTTGGCGTCACACCGTCGGGTGGACGGGGTAGCAGCCAGCAGCGCTCACCACTTTGCTCCACCATTCGCAGCATGCCCGCCGGTGTTCGTGTGGCTGCCGGAATGCGCAGCGGACCCTCGGCTCGCGCCCTCGCCCACCAAAGCGCCGCGTCCGCATCACTCACGCGGTCCTCCGTACTCGCTCGAACACACCGGGGGTAAGCCAGGACGGCACGCTGCCTGCCCGTACCTGGACCGGGCCGGACCATGCCAGCCGGTAGCCGAGCCGGTCGTTGTTGCTCGCGGCAGTCAGGTCGGCCAGCAGGCGGCGCGCTGTCACCCAGTCCAGGTCCGACAGAAGGTGTTCGACCGCAACAGAGTCCTCGCCGCTAAGCACCTCTTCGGCAATTGCCGCCAGCCGCTCGGCTTCCGCATCTCTCCATTCCTGGTAGGGCGCCTCCTTGCCATCGGGGACCCGGGACCGCGGCGGCGTCGAACGGTTGCCGGTTGGCTGCGGCCTGCACGCAGCGGCCTCCGCTAGGTCAGCGGCGTCGTGCCATGGGGACGGCGCGTCAAAGACCTGATCAGCCAGAATCGCTGCGAGCTCATCTACGGTTGCCCGCTTCGCGAAGCGCTTCCACATCTCGGGTGGTAGGAGGTTCAGTGCCCGAGAGGTCCCCGCTGCGGCCATCAGGCGTGCCGACGCGTTCGTCGAGGCATCTTCGTAGGCGGCGATCGCCGATCTCAGCTCCCCGCACATGCGGCTGAGTTCTGGCCAGAACTCCAGAAGGATCTCGTGCACCGCGGACGCCTGGTCGATTAGCGACTTCGCGTTCCACAGCAGCGGCGCGCGCTCCCGCAGAGTCTCCACCGTGCCGCTGACGGTCAACGCTACGAGCTCGGCGACGAGGAGCCGAAGCGCCGTGGTAATTCCGACGACGACCTCAAGGGCTTCCTCGGCTGTACTCTCCCCGCCCTCCAGCCTGATCTTCTCCATCGTCAGAAGCTGGTGCAATTCCGACTGGCCTCCGCGGGCCAGCATTCGCTGGACGAACAGCATCGAGACGTAGCTGGTGAACGAGGCCCGGTACTCGCGCTGGTAGGGCTTTTCAAACGCGGGCTGGATCGCGCCAAGCTTTCGCAGGACGCTCAAGCGGTTCTCGATCACATCGTCCGGGAAGGCAGCGCATGCCGCCTTGATCTGCTCAGTTGTCAGCCCGTCCTCACCCGCTCGGGCAAACGCAGCGAACAGCGTGTTCGCCAGGTGGAACAGGGCCGCGTCATCGATCGCCGCATTGGCCTGGCGCGCGAGGACAGCGACGATCTGCTTGAACACAGAAACGACGGTCTGCTCTGCCGCCGCTGTATCCAGTTCAAACTGCTCGTCGACCATTGAACCGTTCCTGGTTGTGCCCTGACTCTAGGTGGGAGTTCCAGCTGCGGTGTTACCCAGACGAGGTGGAACTCCGTTGGGCATTTGAGGGATGAGCATCTGTACAGGGGAAGTTGGCACTGCAGGTTGATCCCGCCACCCCCAGCCACTCACAGCACGTAGGGTAGCCGATCTGATAGACAAACCATGGGCAGATTAGCGATCACGGTCAGACCCTGGGGCGCGATCGACACCGAGGTCGTGGCCACGACTGCTGGCCCATCTGAGCGTGCGGCAGTCCGTCCGTATCGGCGAACTGGTTCCACTTCATCACTGCCGGACCCCGCCTCACCACAGGACGACAGGGATCCCTCGCACTGATCACGCTGGTCCGATTACCAGATCAGTGCGGGACCACGACCTTGCCTCAGGCCGTCTCCATGACTCAGTAGGCAGGTCCGATCCACCCCCTCGAGTCGATGCGGAGACGCCTCCCACTTCCTGCCCCCGTTCGGGGACCCTTGCACCCTGTGCTGCGTCAACTCACGGAAGGGGCCTTGCTTCCGTGGTGTCCGAACTTCCACGTCGAGGCGACACGGGCCTCTACGATGTCGGTTCGGCCCGACAGTCTTCTGGAGCACCATGCGCCTCGCACACATCAAGATCGATAACTTTCGCGGGCTCAGCCGGGTTGACATCCGCCTCTCCCGCTTTGGTTGTCTGATCGGCGAGAACAACGCGGGGAAGTCGTCTGTGTTCCAGGCCTTGAACATCTTCTTGCGCTCAGCCGCCGTCACGGAGGCCGATTTCCTCAATCCCGCCCGCCCCGTTCGCATCCAGCTAAGCTTCTCCGAAATCCACGAGGCTGACCTTCAGCGCCTGGAGGACAGCCACCGCTCACGTATTGAGCCAGAGGTTAGCGACGGCCGCCTCACCTTGGCCCGGACGTATGCCAGTCCGGGCAAGGGCTCCATGTGGGTAGTCAAGAAGGTGCCCAGCGATGCCCGCTTGCGGAAACCAGCTCTTGAGGAGGTACTCCGCCCCAAGATCTCCGCTGAGGAGATGGAGGCGAACGTTCGAGGCGTCTACCCAGAGATCTTCGACAAGCTGTCCGGCAAGATCACTCGTGTGGCCGTGAGACGAGAGTGGGCCGAACTCGTCGCCGCTCTCCCGGAAGGCGCCTACAGCACGGGCGACGATCCCCTGATGACCGGCCTGGACAAATCGGTGGCTCCATTGCTGCCGGAGCCCATCTACATCCCAGCCGTGAAAGAGCTGAACGACGATCTCAAGACCACGTCATCAGCGACGTTCGGTCGGCTCCTGTCCCTGCTGTTCGAAGACATCGAGCATCAGCTCCCTGAGCTGGAAGCCTCTTTCGACCAACTGCGGAACCAACTCAATGTGGTGGCGGAGGAGGACGGCAGCGAGTCGGACCGGCGGCTGCCGGAGGTGCGCCAGATCGAGACGTTGATCCAGCAGAACCTCCAAGAGTCCTTCCCTCGTGCGAGTGTGCGTCTGGAGATTCCGCCACCCCGACTTCGCAGTTTGCTGGAGGAGGCCCA
Source organism: Streptomyces sp. NPDC101234 (assembly GCF_044767525.1). Classification (NCBI taxonomy): domain Bacteria; kingdom Bacillati; phylum Actinomycetota; class Actinomycetes; order Kitasatosporales; family Streptomycetaceae; genus Streptomyces; species Streptomyces sp. NPDC101234. Next base: position 79,007 of record NZ_JBIWOA010000005.1, read on the forward strand.
GATCGCCATCAACGACGGCGTCAGTGGCCCCTTCAAGACCAAGGGAGACGGTCTGCGCAGGTCGGTGGCGTTCGCGATCCTGCGTACGTACGTAGACCTCAAGACTGCACGGCCTTCGCAGCCCGACAGCGCCCAGCAGCCCTGTCTGCTCTTGTTCGAAGAGCCGGAGGTCTTCCTCCACCCGCAGGCGCAGCGCAAACTCTTTGAAGCCCTGACGATCTTCTCGCACTACAACGACGTGCTGGTCAGTACTCACTCGTCTGCGTTCTGTGCCCCCGGGGCAACCGGTACCTTCGTGAAGGTCGTCAAGGACCACACTCTGGACCCGCCGGCCAGCCGGACCTGTGTGATTGACCTGTCCGACATGAACGCACGGGACCAGTTCGAGATCATCACGCACGAGAACAACGAGGCCGCCTTCTTCGCCAACTCCGTTCTGCTCGTGGAGGGTCCCAGCGACCGAACTCTCATTCCCCATATCGCGCGCACCCTCAGCCCCCAGTGGGATTTCGAGAAGCGCGGTGCCGCGATCGCCAAGGTGGAGGGAAAAGGAAGCATCGAGCGGTACCGCAAGTTCTTCCAGCGCTTCGAGATGCGGGTCGCAGTCATCGCTGACCTGGATGCCGTGCTTGACGGCTTCGACAAACTGGGCGCCGGCGAAAAGTGCCGTGAACTGCGTGATCGGCTCGTGTGCCGGGTCACGGAGTTGGTGGAGGAGGAGGAATCGGATGAGGTTTCCAGCAGGACCCTCAAGGGGATCCGTACCAGCGGCAGCGCACGGGAGCTGTGGCGGCAGGCCAAGATCAAGCAGGAGGAGCACGCCCAGGGACTGTGCGGGTTCGACGAGTTGAACGCCGCTGTAGATGCCTTCTTCGCCCGCTCAGCTTCAGGCGCGGCGCGCAGGATCCTGGAGGAAGCCAGTGACCCTGAGCTAGAGAAGATGAAGCTGGACCTGCTGCGAATGCTCCGTGAAGAGAACATCTACGTGTGGGAACGTGGGGCCATCGAGGCCTACTATCCGGACTTGCAGACGAACGAATCGAACAACAAGAACGACCGTGCTCGCACGTTCTGTGAGCGGTACACCACTGCCGAAGCCATCCGTGGCCTGCCTGTCTTTAAAGACTCCGCTGGTTGCGAGTTCGACCTCATCTTCGAGGCATTCTTCGGAACGGGGGAATCGCCCCCGGTTGAGATTCCCGAGCAGGCTGCAACAGAGGGACCTACAGTTAAGCTCGGGGAAACATCTACAGTTGAATGACTCAGACGCTTCTCGGTTGTGTACGCCGCCTCGGAGAATCTCAGTACGCCCCGGGTCTTTCCGGTTCGAAGGTGCCAACCGCAAAGCCACCTTCCGCTTTTGGCAGTGAATTTGATTGCGCCCCCCATTACCGTCTTCGTAGCCCCGCAACGGGGCTCTGTTAATGGCTTCCATTAGGGGTTTGCGTTCAGTCTGCGGTCGCTGTCGATGGGGCAAGCTACAGCAACGCGACGTTAACGGGTAGGAAAGATGCTGCCACATTCCTGTCAAACTCGTTAACGTCGCTACCGACGCCTATTGAGGGTTGCTTGCCGCCAGGTCGTTGAGCACGGCGTTGACTGTGGACCAGCAGAGGTCGGCTGTGTCGAAGTCCGCGCTGTGTTTGGCTCGCTTCTCTGCAAGGGGGTGGACCAGGTTGCGGTAGGTCCGCAGCATGTCCGAGGCCATTTTTGCGTCTTGATCGATCCACTGGTTGGTGTGAGCGTGCTGAATGAGCTCCTGCAGCCGTGTGTCGCGGGCGGGCCGGGCCAGCGGCACGGTCGCGGGCCTGACGTCAGCGGCGTGGACGAGGACGCCTTCGAGGAGACTCCCGAGCATGATGACGGCGGAGGTGTAGGCGCCGTGTTCTTGGCAGATACGGGCTTCGTCGAGGCGTAGCTGAACGGCGCGGGCCAGGTCGGAGTCGGAGACGATGTCGGTGATGGCTACCTTCAGCTCTACGCGCTGAGGGCGAGGGGGTTCGTCGGGGTCGTACTCGATGAGAACCGGGGTGCCCTTGCGGTAGTCGACGCGGCGGCCTTCGAGGGCGAGGACTTCCTGGAGGCGTTGGATGACGGCGTCGTAGTCGGCGAGTTGTTGTTGGTATTCGCGCCGGTCGGCCAGGCGCAGGATGACGAGCTCGGTGTCCCCTGCCTGGTCTTCCTGCCGTTCGCGCAGGATGGTGTGGACCCAGCGGTGGCGCGGGCTGCCGTCGTGGTCGGGGACGTCTTGCCAGCCGGCCCTGCGGAGGAACGGAGCGAGTTCCCAGCCGGCTCGGCGTTTCATGCCCGGCTCGTCTCCGCAGATCATGGCGGCGAGTTCTTCGAGCGTGCTGTCGTCGAAGTTGTCCATGTCAGTGTCCCTCGCTGTCTTCGTCCGGTTCGCCGTCATAGGGGTCCGCGTCTTCATCGGGCTCGGCCTCGGCCAGGCCGACCGGAGTCCAGGTCAGGTCTGTCAGTGCGTCGTCGCCGGTTGTCTCGCGGACGGTGCTCGGGTGGATGCCCAGTTCGGTCAGGCGTTCCCACAAAGGCTCCAAGGCCTCTTCGGGTGAGAGGGCGAAGGCGCTGCTGCGTATGCGCCAGAACGTCCAGCCGGCACGCCGTAGCTCCCGCTCGCGCTCGGCGTCGTCTTGGATCTGCTTCGGGGTGGAGTGGTAAGGGCTTCCGTCGCACTCGACTGCGAGGCGTCCGTGGCCTCCCGTGACGACGAGGTCGATGCGTTTTCCGTTGACTTCCCACTGGGGTACTACGTCGTAGCCGCGTTCCTTGATGCGCAGGAAGACGCGCTGCTCGAAGAGTGAGTCGAAGGGCTCGCAGTGGCGGTCCGCGCTGACGTTGGCGGGCTGGTGGGGGTGTGTGTACGGCGGTGGCGGGCTGACCATGTAGGTGAGCAGGGAGCGCCGCAGGTCCTTGCTGCTGAGCTGGTCGGCGGTCATGGAGTGGAAGAGCCACATCTGGTCGCGAGCGCGGCTGGCGGCCACGTTGAAGCGTCGTTCGTGGTTCCGGCCGGTCGCGGCGATGGCGTTGGCTCCGTCGACGACCATCGACAGCAGGATGACGTCGCGCTGGTCTCCCTGGAACTGCTCGGGGGTGCCCACCTGGATGCTATGGCGTTCACGGGCAGACACGTCGATGCGCTGGTCGACGAGGTTCTGCACCAGGCGGGTCTGGTCGCCGTGGCGCAGGATGATCACGCCGATACTGCGGTCGGCGTAGGCCGGGTCCTGGGTGAGGCGGTGCAGTTCATTGACGACGGCCTCTGCCTCCGGCCGGTTGATGAGTTTGTCCCGGCGTCCTTCGCAGTGGCCCTCGGGCACGTGGACGACCTTCAGCGGCGGGAGGCGGTCGGAGCCGTGCTGACGCAGCAGGACCAGTTGGTTGTCGGGATAGAACTGCATGGAGGACCACTTGATGATTTCCGGCATGCACCGGAAGTGCTCCGTGAGACGGATCACTTCGGTGAAGCGGGACTGCAGCAGGTCGTACAGGTTGGACTTGGGGTCGAAGCCTTCGCGCTGCCAGGGTTCGAGGGCGGCCATGCGTTCGTCGAAGATCTGGGTGATGCGGTCGTGTTTGCTGCCGCTGTAGAACGGGGCGCACTGGCGGTCGTCTCCGACGACGATGATGCGCGGCGCGAGCCAGAGCAACAGCAGGCCGTCCAGGCCCACTTGGCTTGCTTCATCGACGATGACGACGTCGAAGGAGTCCGGTTCGGGGCTGATCGTTTCCGCTACGCGGTTCAGCGGCATGATCCACGCCGGCACCGCTCCTTGCGCTGTCTGCATGGCTGAGCGCGCGTGGCGTTGGTGGCGTTTGCCGTACTCGGTGGTTCCCTGGCCTGCGTTGGCTACGGCGCTGGAGTAGGCCGCCAGGGCTTGTTTGTGTTTGGTGGTCATGCGGCTGACGCAGTGATGTGCTGCGTGGTCGCAGACCAGCTGTTCGACAACGTCGTGCAGCCGGGCTTCGATCTGGGCCAGTTCGCCTTCGAGCTGCTCTTCGCGTCCCGGGAGCAGGTGCGTTTCCAGGAATTCCTGTGCCTGCCGCCAAGCCCAGGCCTGGGGCAGGACCGCGAACCGCGAGCGCCAGTGCGCGGCGAGGGGATCGCCGGCGAAGTCCTTGGCGAGATCGGGATGGGCCTCAGCAAGGCACTGGAAGATTTTCCCGGTCTCGCGCCGGTCTGCCTCACGCTGGTACGCCACGGCCAGTGCGTCCACCGCCAGTGCGTAGGCATGCGCATCTCGGGCTGCCGCGGCATCTGCCGCGTGCTGGAGCTCTTCGACGCCATGTGGGTGGGGTTGAGGAAGACTCTTGAGGATCTCTTCGAAGCGCTGTGTTGCGGTCCTGATGTACAGGAGTTGGCGGGCCTGAGCTGTCGCATTTCGGATGTCGCACCACTGCTCGGCGGTGGTGACCGGTGTCTGGATGCCGTCGGCCAGCAGTGTTGCGTGGACCTGGCGGATGACCTCCACGCAGGTGTCGATGGCCTGCAGGATGGCGGCCCTGTCCAGGAGTTCGGACGTCAGTAGTTCGGAGGTGTCCTGTCCGACGGCCGATCCGACTCCGGTCCACCGGCCGCGCAGGGTGCGGGCGTGGGCGCGCATCTCCAGATGCCGTACGACCGCGATGATGTGGTCTCGGCCGGCTGGCGCCATGCCTTCTACTCGGCACTGTTCGAGGAGGAAGCGGGCTTGTTTGACGACAGCCGGCCGCGGCCATCGCGTGTTCAGTTTTCCGGTGCGCAGGACGTGCTGCTCCAGATTGCGGCCCGCGATCAGGAGTTCCTTCTCCTCGCTTTCGGAGAGGCGGGGGGTCTCCACTTCCAGGAAGGAGGCGGCGGCTATCTCGTCGTGGGTCTGCTGTGCACGGTGTGAGGCGTTTCGGATGCTGTCCCACGGTTGCTGCCACCGCTGGGCGATGCCGTCCTGCAGGGCGCGTGTGGACCAGGTGTCCGCCTGCCAGGAGGCGGGGTCCGCGGACAGTCCTACTCTCTGCAAGGCCTGCTGGGCTCGGTCGAGCAGCGTTTCCAGCGCCGTGAGCCGCGTATCACCGTGGTCCGCCAGCGTCTGTGCCAGGGGGGTGACGGGCTCGGGGCCGAGAGCCTGTTCAGCTGCCTGGAGTTCCGTGATGCGGCGGGAGACATCCGTCGGATCGGGCAGAGTGGCCGGGTCGGGGCAGTACTGAATGTGGGCGTCGAGGATTCCGGGGCCGTGCTGGGTGACGAGCAGCCACAGCCGCTGAGCTTCGTCCGCGGTCAGGGGCGGGACCTGTGCGGCCTGGGCATCCAGCGGCGGCAGCCACTCGTACTCGACTGCGCCCTGCTCCACTGCCTTCACGATGTCGTCGAGCCGTCCCCGGTATCCTGGCGCGATCTCGGGGTGCTCGTACCACTCGACTTCACGTACCTGCCGCAGGCTGTCCCGGACTCTGGCCTGCTGGGCCATGAGCTGGCGCCTCTGGGTCTGAGCGTCGTCAATGCGGTGCTGGAGTCGATCGAGGTTCGTTGTCGCGTTCAGGTGCGCCAAGGCTGCCAGTGACTGGCTCAGATCGGAGTTCCCGCCCTGCCACTGATCGCTCTGGATCACGCACATGCTGCGCAGCTTGGCCGGAAGCTGGTCACGCAGCACATTCAGGGCCTGGCTCTTGGCGCTGGTGACCAGGACTCGCTTGCCGTCGGCGAGGAGCGCGGCAATCAGATTGCTGATGGTGTGCGTCTTTCCGGTGCCCGGCGGGCCCTGGACCACGACGCTGGTGTCGCGCTGCAGTCGGTCCAGGACATCGCGCTGGGCCGCGTTGGTGATCATCGGGAACAGCGGATCCGGTCCCAGCGCCGGCGGCACAGAGCAACTCCTGCTCCCCCAGGCCGTTCTGTGCTCTGGTTCGAGGTCATACAACAACTGTGCGAGCCCCAGAGGAGCTTGTGCTCCGGGACGTTTCAGCGCTCGGGCGATGCTCTCGTAGAAGCCGAGCACGGAGCGCTGGCTGTGTTCGCGCAGGATGAGTGCGGGCGCATGATGCAGTGATCGCACCTGGGGTTCGGCGGTCAGATCTGGGTGCTGCCCGGTTGGGTCGAACGGGAGCACTCGGTCGACCCCGAAAGCCCGCTGCGCCCACGAGCGCACGGCTTGTGCCGCCCGGTCGGACAGCGGGCGGAAGGGGACATCCTCGACAGCGGAGCGCACGACCCCCAGCAGCTCCGACGTGTAGCCGTCGGACTCGCTGAGGAATTCGGTGTCTTCCAGACGGCCGGGGTGATCCGGCAGCAGAGAAACGGTCACGTTGATCGATGCCGGCTCCACTGTGAGGGTCACCGGTGTTGTCACGATGTGCCGGCGGACCCGGGCCGAGGGACGATCGGCCCCGAGCTGCAACAGACCTACGGCCAGGACCACTTCGAAGGTGTCGCTGTCCTGCTCGACCCTCTTGGCCATCCGGTACAGACGCTGGTGCAGTCGCCGCTGGGGCTCGGCCGCCAGCTCTTCCTGCGCCCATCGCATCCATTTGGCGGCCCAGGTCTCGTACGCCTTGCGTTCGGCGGAGCTGCCGCTCTCCAGGGCCAGCTGGTCTTCCTGCGCACCAGCCTGGACTTCGTCGGCCAGTTGACGCTCATTCGACGTGTCGTCGATCAGTCCGGGGGCCTGCGGACTAGCCGTTGAGGCGGCCTCGGTGGACACCCTGCCAAGCAGGATCGCTGGCAGCTGCGGTGGTTCTTTGGGCGGACGGTGTTTGACGACCATGATGCGAGGGTCGGCGTCCGCAGCACGCCGAACGGTCCCGTCGGGGACATCCGCGAGCCACACCGTTTCCAAGTACTTGTCACAGTTTCGGATGGTCTTGGAGACGGCGCCCCGCACCAGCTCCTGCAGACAGTCGATCAATACGCGAGTGTCGCGGACGGCTTTGGGATCGCTGCCATCTCGTACTGCCGGGCGGGCCATCACATCCCCCAAACGCCTGCCACTGTGGCAAGCCTTTTAGAATCCATGGCTACTGCACGCCAGGCAATGTGATGGAACTCGCGCACAACCATTTCCGGACATGAAGGCGATCCGGTGTCCTCTCTCTTCGTCTGGCTGCCATGGAGGGGGCAGTGGCCTCGGCGCAGCGCGTTACGAGACGACGCAGGCCGCGATCAGAGAGACACTCTGGCCACAGCCTTCTGCCGCGGGCTCAGCACACGCTGATGTCGTGGCCGGACCAGCCGCGGGCCGTCATCGCCTCGACGTAGGGTTCGGCTCTCGTGCGGCGCGCGGCGAAGGCGAGCAGGTGGGTCGGGCGGGTGGCGCCCACAAGACGAGCTGCGCCGCACTCTGGACCGTGACCAGGGCCTGGGAGGCTTCCTGTTGCTGGCTCAGGAGTCCGAGGACCTCGTGTACGTCGTACTTTCTTGCCGCTGCGTTCCAGGCATTCGAGGATGAGCGTCGCCGCGTGGGTCTCGCCCTTGGCGCTCTGGATCGATCCCGCAACGGACGGCACTACCCGGTGGTCCGCATCCGCCGACGCGCTTCAGGCACAGGGGCTGGCTGGGCGACGCACGGGACGTGGGCAAGGGGATCGGCGGGACGGGTAACCCCCTTCAAGGGGCTCTGGGCCAGGTCCGGCAACAGCCTCAGAGGCCGAGCGGTCAGGACAGCCCATCCGGCGTGGCTATCGAGCGGGCTCGTCAGCAGGTCGTGGAGGAGCAGGCGTGTCCGGCCTCCGGCGGTGGACTGGTCTCGGTCCAGTCGCCTCGGCGGAGGCAGATTGCCGGAACTGGCGAGTCGGGCGACATCACGGATTGCGTTCATCGCGACGCCCAACAGCCCCTACGAGCGCACCACACCCCAAGAAGAATTCGGCGGACGTTCGATTGCCCCCCGGACTACTGAGAACCGGGCTTGCCGGATTCCTCCCGGGTGATGTGGTTGACGAGTTCCCCCGGCTCTACATCGAGTCCAGCAGCGATGTCCAGAAGAGTGAGCACGCTGGGGCTGCGCTGCCCATGCTCGATATAGATGAGTCCGCGGAAACTCAACCCGCTGCGCTCTGCGAGCTCTTCCAAGGTGTATCCCCGGTCTTCCCTGAGGCGTCGAATCTGCATGCCGAGGGACAGGAGTCGGGGATCTGGTGACGGTTCGCGTGGTGGCACACAGCGACACCACCCGCGTAACTTCTCCCAGACCATGAACAGCTGTGCATAATCGGGCTTCAGGCTGGAAATCCTGCATGTGAGCACACGCGAATGGTCGCGCGACTACGGCACCACTCACCCATGCACCTCGCCCGACGTAAACGGCCAGACCCAGGTGTGACAGCAGGCCACTAGCTCACTAGCAATGAACGAGAACATATGGCCAGACCCGTGTTGCCATTCGATCGATGGCACAAGTCATATCCAAAACCCCACCGAGATGACACACCCTGTAGGTGCGGGACCAGGAACCGTCCCCTTTACCCCTCAGCGGACCACGGACGGGGGCTCCGCTGGCAGGCCCGCTACGTCGATCACCTCAGGCAAGAGCACAGAGAGTCGTTCGCTACCTGGGAGGAAGCCCTCGACCGGCTCGGCCAACTGGCGAACCAAGACGCGGCTGTGACGGGCGAGAGTCAGCCGGTACGCGGTGCACGGGTCGCATTCTTCGGCGCGCAGATGATCGAGCGAAAACGGAAGAAGAAAAAGAGACCCAGCACGATCAATACCTACGAGAGCCACCTCCACAACCACATTCTCCCGTTCGCGGGAAACCGCCTGCCAGCAACGCTGCGGCGGCGCGATTCGATGGCCTTCATCGATCACCTGCTGGAAAAACCCAGCCTCAGATCAGCCCGCACGATTGTCCAGATTTTCAAGACGTGGCGCATTCTCATCCACTACATGATGGACGAAGACATTCCACTGCCCGCAAACATCGTGTCCCGCATCGAGCTCCCTCAAATCGACGACAGCAGAGTCTCACTGACTCCCGAACAGGTGGCCGCAGCCGCCGTGGCCATGCGGGAGATCGAGCCGCGCTACGAGATCCTGGTCTGGCTCGGCGCATGCGCAGGACTACGTGCCGGCGAGGCCCTGGGCCTGACACGGGCGTGCGTGGGCTGGCAGGAGGACCTCCTCCACGTCCAAGAGCAGCGTCAGCGCGGCAAAGCCGCGCCACTCAAAACGAAGGCCAGCTACGCGACCCTTCCTGTGGATCATTTCCTGATCGAGCAATTGGCGGCTCATGTGGCCAACTTCAGCGCGCCGGAACCGATCACCCACGACGCAGCGCGCAAGCGTCGGGCTCGCGGTCACGTCGAGCCACTTGACGAAGGGCTCATCGTGACCAACCGATACGGCAGGCCCGTGCAGAGCAGCGACTTGAACGAGAAGTGGCAACGGGTCGTCGCCCGGGCCGGTCTCCCTGAACGCGCCCGTTTCCATGATCTCAAGAGCTTCTACACGTCCACCCTCGGCGGCCCAGGCCAGCACGATCCGAAGACAGTCCAATCCCTCTCACGTCACGCCCGGTTCACCGAAACCTGGGACACCTATGCCCGCCCACCGAAGATTGCAGAAGGTCTGACGGTGACCGCTTTCGGCGAGGCATTCCACTCGATCCCGCAGCCACCCAAGGGATGTTGAGTTTAACGAGATCATCTCGCTCGCCGCGCACCTGTGACCGAACGCCGCGCCTCTTCCGTCGCCGCCGGGTCGGGTGCACGGCCGGTGAGGGCTGTGGTTCTTGAGCTGTCCGGCGCATGACGTCGATACGATCTGCCCATTGTTGCGACCGATGTCGGCCGTGAGTCATCTGGGGGAGCCGTCGTGTCCAACCGTGTTCAGCCGGTCCAGCCCGGCGATCCGCGCCGGGTGGGTCCCTACCGCATCGTGGGGCGGCTGGGATCCGGCGGTATGGGCACGGTGTACGCCGCTCTCACGGCAACCGGCGAACGTGTCGCCGTCAAGGTCGTGCATCCGGCACAGGCCGCAGACGATGAGTTCCGTGCTCGCTTCCGGCGGGAAGTGCAGCTCTCCCAGCGCGTCACCGGGCCGTGCCTGGTTCCGGTCCGCGACGCCGACACCCAAGCTGCGACGCCCTGGCTCGTCACGCCCTACATCCCCGGCCTCACCCTCGACGAGCACGTGACGGCCAACGGCCCCTTGTCCGGAGGACGTCTGCATGCGCTGGCTGCCGGCACCGCAGCCGCACTCGCCGCCGTGCACGCCCAGGGCGTCATCCACCGGGACGTGAAGCCGCAGAACGTCATCCTGACCCCCTCCGGACCACAGGTCCTGGACTTCGGCATTGCCCACGCCCTGGACGGCACTTCGGTCACCCGCACCGGGGTGATGACCGGCACGCCCGGCTGGATCAGTCCCGAGCACTACCGCACCGGCGCCGTCGGCTCCCCAGGCGACGTGTTTGCCTGGGGAGCCCTCCTCGCCTACGCAGCCACTGGCCGCCTCCCCTTCGGCGGCGGCGCCGCCGATGCGGTGGCCTTCCGCGTCATGCAAGCCGAGCCCGACCTGGACGGCCTGCCGGCCAGCCTGCAACGCCTGGTGGCTAAGGCGCTGGCCAAAGACCCGTCCGACAGGCCGAGCGCCACTGAGCTCGCGGGTGAGTGCACCGAGTTGCTCGCAGCCCAGGAAACCGCCGTCCTCACGCCCAGCGACCAGCAGCCCACCCTGATATCCGACCTCGTCAGCGCGCACTGGGACCTGACCCCTGAAGCCGAACCCGCCTGGCCCACCCCGCCCGGGCGCAACAACCGCACACGCTTGTATCTGACGGTCGCCGTGGGCGCCGCCGTCCTCGGCAGTCTCGGCGGTGCCCTCGCGGCTGCCTCTCAATCATCGAACGCCGCCCACGGCCAGGCCCCCACACCGAGCAGCCACACGAGCACCGCCACTGCCACCACCGCGGCACAGCAGTCCACCTCCCGGACAACCAGCCCTGCTACGGCCTCCCCCTCGACGCCAGCGACGTCGCAAACGCCCCAACGCGCTGGCGTCCCCTCCCCCGCCTACACCCGCAGCGACAACGCCCAGCCCAACGTGGACGAATGGGCCGCAGCCCGACTGCCCGCCACATCGGCCGAGAAGACTGCCGCACAGCACCTGATCACGGATGCGGAGCCCGTGCTCCGGGGACAGCAGTACATGGGTGACACCGTGACCGTGACCTTCAACCCGGCGGCCCAGACCATGTTCGTCACCTTCGGCCCCGGCATCTACCCGGAAGGACAGGACTACCGTGACGACACCGGATTCACTGACATCGTCCGCGGCCTGATGTTCGGCAGCTGCTCCGAAGCCCAGCAGAACTTCGGCAACGACACCTCCTGGCCCTACGGCCGTGCCGTCCTCGTCTACCGGGAGTCCATGGCCAGCCCCACCATCGTCGACTACCGCGAAGTCACCCACATCGACAGCTGTCGCGTGTAGCAGCCAACTCCTATGGCTGGTGCTGCAGTTCGGTGACCTCCTCCCGACTTGCAGCCTGCCCATCGGCCTTGTTCCTCTGACACCAACGGCAACGGCGTACGGCGCACCACCGAGCCATTGAAAAGAGCCCGGCTTCCCAATTCAGGGGACCGTTCCGGACGGCTCACCCAACAGGGTGACGTCGGCGCGATGAGGTCAAGTGGCAGACATGTGAGGCGCTATGGTCGCTGTCAGCCTGGCCCGAGCAAGGGGCCAGTTCCGGGCGTCTTATCCGACCTGTGGGCGCTGACGGGGAACCTTCTTCGCCACATCAGCCCTTGCTGCCTTCCTGCACCATCAACAACACCGCGTAGTTCAGTGCCCGGTCGAGAGCGCCACCCATCGAAGGGACACGGGGTCCGTCGCATCGGCCGGCGACGGCCTGATCGTCAAGAGTCGGTTCGGCCGCCCTGTCCTCTACAGCGACTTCCATGACAAGTGGCAAAAAGCCGTGACCATAGCCGGGCTTCCGGAGCGGACTCGCTTCCGTGATCGCAACACTTCTACACCAGAATGCTCGGCGCCTCTCGCCAGCACGACCCCAAGACTGTGCAAGCGCTCTCCAGACATGCCCGATTCTCCGAGACCTGGGACACCTACGCCCACCCACCCCTCGCAGTGGAGGAGGTCACGGTCACCATGTTCGGAACTGCGTTCTCGCACATGGACACACTGCCCGACGCACTGTGACAAGGCCGGCTTACGAGCTGGCGCGCGGTGGGCCTAAGCATCCCTACGAGCTCGCAACGGGATCTTGTTTGAAGTGCCCCGGTCGGACGTGACCGGTCTGATGATTCGACCGTTCGCGATGTGTGAGTACTCGACCGTGATCGTGGGCCATGACTTGTGGGCGTTGATCGAGCCGCTGCTGCCGCCCTTAGGCAGGCCCGTGTAGGACCGGCCTGCCGGACGCCGTCGCGTGGATCGCGTGGATGTGGAGGTCGATCTGGGCGGCGAACAGGGTGTCGTCGTCGGTGGTGACGGCGAGTGCGGGTACGTGGGACAGTCGTGGCTCTTCGCGGGCCATGTTCGCGTAGAGCGCGGCGAGGGCGGCGTCGTCCTTGCGGCGGGTGTCGGCGTCGAGGGATTCGCGCATGGCGTCCACGGTGAGCAGGCCCATCAGGGTGTCCGTGAGCAACTGGTAGTGGAACAGGGCCTGTTCCTGGGTCAGCCCGGCGTCCAGGAGCACACGCAGGGAGGCGAGGGCGACCGCCTGGTCTCCGGGGCCTCCGGTGTTGCGGTATCCGAGCCAGGCGAGGGTGACCGCGTGCCGTCGGCCCACCTCACGGCCGAGGCGCGCCAGTTGATGGAGGTCCGCCGCCCAGTCGTCGCTCGGTGTGAAGCGTTCGGCGATCTCGACGAAGATCTGGTCGGCCAGGGCGAGCATGAGCTCGTCCTTGTCGCGGAAGTGCCGGTACAGCGCGGTGGCCGCCACACCGAGCCGGCCGCCCAGCGCGCGGAAGCTGACTCCGGCGGGCCCTTCGGCGGTGCTGATCTCCACCGCGGCCTCGATGATCTCCTCTCGAGTGAGCGCGCCGCCCCGGCGCCGCCCTCGTCCGGTCTCCGTTTCCCCCATGCGCTGTCCCTCCCAGTACGTGCCCCTGCGGGGGCCGGCCTCTGAACCTGCTCCGGCCGCTGTCGGCTGCCGGTGATCCTAAGGAGAAAGTACGTGAACAGTCTAGACAACAGTGTTCACATCACTGTTCAATCCTCGGCAAGCCACACCCCGCCTCCCTGCTGGAGCAGTGATGCCGCTTCCCGTGCAGCACGCCGAGCCCACCCACGTTCCCGACACCGCGACGCAGGTCATGGTCGCGATGCGGGACACAGTGCGCCTGGCCACCGACGTCTACCTGCCGCCCGACCGCACCGGCCGCCCGCTGCCCACGGCACTGGTGCGGCTTCCCTACGACAAGAACAGCCGCTACGTCTTCATGGACCGGATCGCCGCCTACCTCACCGCCCGCGGCTACGCCGTGGTGGTCCAGGACGTCCGGGGGAAGTTCCGCTCAGAGGGCGAGACCATGCCGTTCGTCCACGAGGCCGACGACGGCTACGACACCATCGACTGGATCGTCCGGCAGGATTGGTCCGACGGCCGGGTCGGCATGTTCGGTGACTCGTACTACGGAGCAACCCAGTGGGCGGCCGCCTCAGCCAGGCACCCGGCGCTGCGGGCGATCGCTCCCCGGGTCACCGGCGCCGACGGCATCCGCCCCGACTACTGGCAGCGTGACGGGATCACACAGCTGTTCGGCGCGCTCTACTTCGCCGCCTACTGGACCGACAAGTGGGCCTACGAGTTCACGCCCGACCTGACCCGGCGCCCTCTGGCCGACGCGATGGACGCGATCGCCGAGGGCATCGGTTCCAGGCCCGCCATGTGGGACTCCTACTTCCCGGAGGTCAGGGCCGTGCAGGCGTTCCCGCACGGGCACCCCTTCGACGGCCGCCCGATCCCGGTGCTGCACCAGGCCGGGTGGTACGACAACTGTCTGCAGCCCAGCATCAACGACTGGGCCGAACTGGCCTCACGGCCCCACTGGGCGCCCGTTCAGTACCTGCACGTCGACTCGATCGACCACGAGAGCTACCACCTGGACGACGTCCCCGTGCCGCCGGAGCTGGACCACGCGATGGTCGACGCGGCGGTGGAGCGGATGCTTCCCCGTCATCTGGACCCGCTGGTGGCGTTCTTCGACGTGTTCGTCAAGGAGGCACGCACGCCGGACAGCCTGCCCCGGGTGCGGTGGCACCACGGACACCTCGGCGACCGTACGGCACAATCGTGGCCGCCTCCGGGAGCACGTACCCTGCGCCTGCACCTTTCGGAAGCGACAAGCGCGACCGTCGACGAGCGCGGAGGCGGCCTGAGTCCCAACCCGGCAGGAGAGGAACAGGCCGCGTCCTGGGTGCACGACCCAGCGAACCTCGTGCCCAGCCTCCTGGACGACTCCTTCTCCGCGCTGCGTCACCACGTGGACGAGTCGCCCTTGCACCGCCGCCCGGACGTTCTGACCTTCACCACCGAACCGTTCACCGAGCCACTCGATCTGGCCGGCCCGGTCCGGACCACCCTCAGCGTCGGGACCGACGGCCCGAGCGCCCACGTCTACCTCAAGCTGCTGGACGTATCATCCGACGGTTGCGCCCATGTCCTGGTCCGGGGGCAGCAGTTGATACCCGGCGGACCACCGGCACCCGTCGTCTTCGATCTCACCCACGCCGGGTACCGGGTCCGCCCGGGCCATGCCCTGCGCCTGCACATCGCCTCCAGTGACTTCCCCACGTACCTGCCCCATCCGGGCACGGAGGAGAACCCCTGGCTCGCCGCGGTCGGCAAGACCACGACGCAGACACTCACGACCGGCGGAGACCGGCCGTCCGCGCTGTCCCTGACCGTCATCGACGCGGAGTGCCCGTCGTGACCGGGCCCGCGGCATTGCGGCGTTCTCTCGCCGTGGCGGCCTCCGCCACCGCGCTGGCCCTGGGCATCTCCGGGTGCACCGGTCTACCGGCGGCCACACTCGGCAGCGGGATGCTCCAGACGACCTCGGACCCGGCCCGCGGTCGGGTCTCCTCGCTGGTGTGGGACCTGCCGACCGGTGAGCCCACCACCCTGGACTACCAGCAGGCGGGCGACTCCTCGCCGTATCTCGTGGTCAGCAACCTGTGCGACAGCCTGCTGCGCCTCAACCCGGACTACACCAGCTCCCCCGGCCTGGCCCGGTCCTGGGACCAGCCGAACCCGCGGACGCTGGTGCTGCATCTGCGCGACGACGTGCGGTTCTGGGACGGTACGGCGCTCACCTCCGCGGACGTGGTCTACAGCCTGAAGCGACAGCTCGACCCGAGCGCGGTGGCCAACTCCTTCTTCGTCAACGTCACATCGATCGAGGCGACCGACACCCACACCGTCACCGTGCACTTCAGCAGGCCCGACGAACTGTTCCTCAAGGAACTGGCCACGACCGCCGGCACCGTCGTCCAGGCCCGCTACGCCCGGCGCGCGGGCAAAAACTTTGGTACGGCCTCCGGAGGAGTGATGTGTTCGGGGCCGCTCGAACTGGAGAAATGGACCTCCGGCGCAAGCATCGAACTGAAGGCCAACCCCGACTACTGGGACCCGGCCTACCGGGCGCACGCGGACAGGGTCACCCTGCTGTTCGTCACTGACACCACCGCACTCACCCAGGCCCTGGCCAGCGGCGCGATCGCGGGAGCCTTTGAGGTCCCCAACTCCGCACTGCCCACCCTGAAGGGCAGCCCCAGCGGCCAGTTGTACTTCGGCCCCAGCCTCAAGTCACTCCAGATGATCCCCCTCCAGGCCACGGGGATGTCCGCGGACCCGGACATCCGACGCGCACTGAGCCTGGCCGTCAACCGGCAGGAACTCGCCCGTACCGTCTACCGTGGCGCGGCCGTTCCGAGCACCACCGTGCTGCCGGAAACCGGCTGGGACCCCGAGGCCAAGGCGGACTACGAGAAGGCCGCGGCCTCGATGCCGCTCGTGCACGCGGACCCGACCGCCGCGGATCTCAAGACGGCGAGGGCGCTGGTCGACAAGCACCGCGATGAACTGCGCCCCGCGGTCCTGGCTGTGCAGGCGGGCTCCCTGGACCTGCTCAACACCGCGGCCGTCATCCAGCAGGCGGCCAAGTCCATCGGTATCACTCTCACCGTGCGCCAGCTGCCGGCCCTTCAGTTCTCCAGCATGTTCTACGACCCCTCCTACCGGAAGGGCCTGGACTTCGCGCTGGCCGAGACGTTCCTGGACATCCCCGACCCGCTCGACTGGGTGCCCAACCTGGCGCTGTCCGACGGCTTCTTCAACTGGACCGGCTTCTCCGACCCCGTCGTCGACTCCGCGCTCGCCGAGGCACAACAGACCACCGACCCCCATGCCCGCGCCGCGCTGATCATCACGGCGCAGCGCCGATGGGAGGCGAAGACGCTGGCCGTCCCGCTGCTCTCCCTGCACGAGGTGACGTACATGAACAACGGCATCACCGGTGCCCCCACCTCCTTCGCCTACCTCTTCTCCCCGTCCCTCGCCCGGATCGGAAGCAGGTGAACACCATGCAGCCCCTCGCCCGCTCCGCGCTCACCTGGCTGCTCCGGCTGCTGGGCCTGGCCATCACCATGCTGGCCGCCGCGTTCGCGATGTTCGCCGCTCTGAACCTCTCCCCAGGGGACCCGGCCAGCCGGCTCGCCGGGCCACGCGCCTCCGCCCTCACCGTCGATGCCATCCGTCATCAACTCGGCCTGGACCAACCCCTGTCCACCCGCTTCTGGGACTGGCTGACCGGCCTGTTCCACGGTGACCTCGGCACCTCCCTCACCTACCGGCAGTCCGTCTCCTCCCTCCTCGGCCCCCGCGTCGCCGACACCCTCCTGCTGGTCGGCTACGCCGCCGTCCTGATCGTCGTCTTCGGTGTGGGCCTTGGCATCTGGTCCGCGCTGTCCCGGCGTACCGGCACCGTCGTCACCGCATTCACCAGCGTCGGCCTGGCCCTACCCGCCTTCGTCGCCGCCTCCGCGCTCGTCGCCCTGCTCTCGGTGAAGGTCCACTGGTTCCCCGCCCTCGGCGGTGGCGGTCCCTCGCTCGCCGACCGCCTGTACCACCTGACCCTGCCCGCCGTGACCCTGGCGATCGCCTGGGCCGCCTATCTCGCTCAGATCACCCGGGCCGCCATCCGTGAGGAAGCGGGTCGGGAACACGTGGAGACCGCGCGCAGCCGTGCCCTGCCCGCCGCACGGATCCTGCGCCGCCACATCCTGCGCAACGCCATGATCCCGATCAGCACGGCCGTAGGGCTGACGGTCGGTGGGCTGATCGCCGCGGATGTCGTCGTGGAGCAGGCGTTCGGCCTCAACGGTCTCGGCGCGGCGCTCGTGGCGGCCGTGGCCCAGAAGGACACACCGGTGGTGCAGGCGGTCGGCCTGCTCATGGTCGTGGTCTTCATCGTCGTCAACGCCGCCACGGACCTGCTCCAGGCGGCCCTCGACCCCAGAATCCGGGCGGTGAGCTCCCGATGAGCAACGTCTCCCAAACCGCGCCCGCCGCCAAGCTCGGCACCCGTCAACTGTCCCTGCGCATACGGATGGGCCGCCTCACGCCCTCCGCGACCGCGCTGACCGCACTCGCCACGCTCCTCGTGGCACTCGCCGTACTGGCACCCGTCCTGGCCACGCACCAGCCGAACACCGTCGACATGGCCGCGGCGAGCCAGGACCCGTCCGCCGGTCACTGGCTCGGCACCGACGCCCTCGGCCGGGACCTGTACTCCCGGCTGCTGTACGGCGCCCGCGTCAGCCTGCTCGGGCCCGCGCTGATCATCACGGGCGCCACCGCAGGCGGCGTCGCCCTGGCGCTGCTGTGTGCCTGGCGAGGCGGCTGGCTCGACCGGGTCGTCAGCCGGATCAACGACGTCCTGTTCGCCTTCCCCGGGCTGCTGCTCGCCGTCCTCGCCGTCGCCGTCTTCGGACCCGGCCTCACCGCTCCCGTGGTGGCCCTGGCCATCGCCTACCTGCCATACATGGCACGCATCGTGCGCGGCGTGGCCGTCCGCGAGCGCCGACTGCCTTACGTCGCCGCCCTGGAGGCCGCCGGGATGTCCGCCTGGCGGATCAACCTGCGCCACCTCCTGCCCAACCTGACTCCCTTCATCGTCGCCCAGGCCACCGCCGCCTTCGGCTCCGCCCTGATCGACCTCGCTGCTGTCTCCTTCCTCGGCCTCGGTGTCCAGCCGCCCACCGCGGACTGGGGGTTGATGGTCTCCGAAGGGCAGTCCTCGCTGCTCGCCGGGGCGCCCGGGCAGAGCCTGATGGCCGGTGGCCTGATCGTCCTCACCGTCGTCGTCTTCAACCTGCTCGGCGACACGATGATCGCCCGCACCCACCAGGAGGACCCACGATGACCACCACCGGTCCTCTGCTGCGGGTGGAGCACCTCGGCATCGATCTGCACCAGCGCCGGCAGGAGCCCCGCACCCTCGTCCGCGACGTCACCTTCGACCTCGCTCCCGGGGAAGCCCTGGGCCTGGTCGGTGAGTCCGGCTCCGGGAAGTCGCTGACCTCACGCGCCGTCATCCGGCTGCTGCCACGCAACGCCCACACCCGCGGCACCTTCGCCTTCGAGGGCGAGGACATCCAGACGATGGGCCGTGAGCGGCTCATCCGCTATCTCTCCCGCGACGTCGCGATGATCTTCCAGAACCCCCGGGCCCACATCAACCCGGTGCACACGCTGGGCGACTTCCTCACCGAACCGCTCACCTGCCACCTCGGCCTGACACACGCCCAGGCCGAGGAACGGCTCCTCCCGCTGCTCGCCGACATCGGCATCACCGACGGTCCGCGCCGCCTGAGCCAGTACCCCCACCAGCTCTCCGGCGGACTGCTGCAACGCATGATGATCGCCTCCGCACTGGTCGCCGAACCCCGCCTGCTGCTCGCGGACGAACCCACCACCGCCCTCGACGTCACCACCCAGCAGGACGTCATGGCCATCCTCGACGAACAACGCCGCGACAGGAACCTCGCCATGTTGTTCGTGACCCACGACCTCGAACTGGCCACCGCCGTCTGCGACCGCATCACCGTCATGTACGCCGGCACCATCGTCGAACAGCGACCCGCCACCGACCTGCACACCGGCCGTCGCCACCCCTACACCGCCGGCCTGCTCGCCGCCCGGCCCGGCCTGGGCGAGCCCGGTACCCGACTGCCCGTCATCCCCGGCCGCCCGGCCGCCGCCCACGAAACCGGCGAAGGATGTCCCTTCGCTCCCCGCTGCGCCTTCGCCGAGGACCGCTGCCGCACCGAACGCCCCGAACTACGCCCGGACACGGACGGAGCGGTCGCCTGCCACCGCGCCGACGAACTCGACGGAGACCTCGACCGGCCGAAGGAGGCCGCCCTGTGATCGCCGACACCCCGGCCGACGCCGTACCGCTCCTCGACGTCTCCGGCCTCACCAAGCACTACCCCACCCGCCACGGCCAGATCACCGCCTGCGAGGACGTCAACTTCCAGGTGACCCGAGGCGGCGCACTCGCGCTGGTCGGAGAATCGGGCGCTGGCAAGTCGACGGTCATCCGCCTCGTCGCCGGACTGGAAGAGCCGTCCGCCGGCCACGTGCTGCTGCACGGCCGCAGTGGTGGCGAACGGCTCCGAGGCCGCGCCGCCCGCCTGGCCCGCGCCGCGACCGTGCAGATCGTCCACCAGGACCCCTACTCCAGCCTCGACCCACGCCAACCCATCGGCGACGGACTCGCCGAACTCCTGCACCTTCACGCCGACCGCCTCGGTGGCAACCTCGGCGACCGCTCCACTCGCCGTACCCGGGTCACCGAACTCCTGGACACCGTCGGCCTGCGCGGCCTCGCCCACGCCCGGCCCGCCCGACTCTCCGGCGGACAGCGCCAACGCGCCGCCATCGCCCGCGCCCTGGCCCCGCAGCCCGACGTCCTGCTCCTCGACGAGGCCGTCGCCGCGCTCGACGTCTCCGTCCAGGCCCAGATCCTCAACCTCCTCGCCGACCTGCGCGAACGCACCGGCACGACCCTGCTCTTCGTCACCCATGACCTGGCGGTCGTTCGGCAGTTGTGCGAGGACGCCGTGGTCATGCACCGGGGCCGCGTCGTCGAGCAGGGCCCGGTCGCCCGCATCTTCACCGACCCCCAACACACCTACACCCGGTCCCTGTTGGCTTCGATTCCCCGACCCGGCTGGCGCCCACGACGCACCCGGCAGGCCGCGTAAACGGGTGGGCGACAGCCCGCAGGAGGGCCTGCTCGTCTGCCGGTGGTGCTGGTGGGACCGGCGAGGAGACCTCAGTACCGGAGGCCTCCCGTGCTGCGGAAAGCTCACAACATAGTGAGGATCCGCATCAGAGCCTGAAGCCCCCGTCGACGGCGTAGTCGGCGCCGGTGATGTAGCTCGCTTGCTCGGAAATGAGGAAACGGATGACCGAGGTGACTTCCTCGGAGGTGCCGAACCGGCCGAGCGGAACGCGGGAAGTCACCGCATCCTTGTGGGCCTGGCGTTCCTCCTCGGACTGATCGGTCTTGTCGTAGATCGGGCTCTCGATCGGGCCCACCGACATGTAGTTGACGCGAATCCCGTGGCGGGCCAGATCCTTCGCCCAGACCTTCGACAGCTGGTTCACCGCTGCCTTCGCGGACGAGTAGGCGGGCATGGTGGTCATCGGATTGTCCACCAAGGAGGAGGAGAGGTTGATGACCGAGCCGCGCGACTCCTTCAGCAACGGCAGTGCCTGGCGGGTGACATCGACCAGTCCACGCACATTCACTGCGTAGACCTGGTCGAACTGGGCCATGTCCAGGTTTTCGAGCGGCTGGACCGGAGCCATGCCGGCATTGTTGATTACCACGTCGAGACGCCCGTGACGCTCAGTGATGTGAGCGATCACCGCCTCGATATCGGCAGTGTTCGTGATGTCGGCAACGACGTATTCGAGGGAGTCGAAACCTTCTGCCGTCGAGACCAAGCTGTCCTCATTACGGCCCACGATGACGACGCGATGGCCGTCCCGGGCCAATTCCTGCGCTGTGACCTGCCCGATTCCCGAGCCGCCTCCGGTGAGCAGAATGACATTCTGATCCATGACTGCGTCCTTCATTTGATGCGCGCGAATGGATATCGCCACTGGAAATCGCGTCACTGAAAGCGATTCGTGCGTGGCAAGGGGTACCCGGTTGGCCCCAGAACAGGGAACCGGTGTCGGCCGAGGGGCGGGAGCCCCTGCCGTGAGGGGTACTGACAGGGACCCCCACGTTTGACGCGGTGTCCCTACCCTGGCCGTATGGACAACCGGGACGAAGTCAGCGCATTCCTCCGTTCCCGCCGGGACAAAATCACCCCCGAACAGGCGGGCATGCCGGTGTACGGGCAGCGACGAGTACCCGGCCTACGTCGCGGCGAGGTCGCGGCGCTTGCCGGGGTCAGCGTCGAGTACTACACGCGGCTTGAGCGGGGTAACCTGCGCGGCGCCTCCGACAGCGTGCTGGACGCCCTGGCCAAGGCCCTGTGCCTGGACGACACCGAACGCATGCACCTGTACGACCTCGCCCGCGCGGCCGGCCCTGCGCCCCGAGCGCGGACGAAGCAACGCCGCAATGAGCCGGTCGTACGGCCGAGCATGGCGCGGATCATCGAGGGCATGCCGCAGCTGCCGGCGTTCGTGAAGAACGAGCGCCTCGACACGCTGGCCGCCAACCCCCTGGGCCGGGCCCTGTTCGCGCCGATGTACGCCGACCCGGTCTACGGGGCGAACAGTGCCCGGTTCGCGTTTCTGAGCCCCGAGGCCCGGCACTTCTACACCGACTGGGAGAGGGTCACCCACGAGGCCGTGGGCGTCCTGCGCATAGCGGCAGGCAAGAACCCCTACGACCGCGAGCTGTCCGATCTGATCGGCGAGCTGTCCACCCGCAGCGACACCTTCCGCACGCTGTGGGGCTCCCACGACGTCCACGTCTTCCGCGAGGGCACCAAGCGATTGCGCCACCCCGTCGTCGGTGACCTGGCCCTCGAACACGAGACCATGCTGCTGCCGGACGAGAACGGGCTGAGCGTGGTCGTCTACAGCGCGCCTCCCGGAAGCCCGACCGAGGATGCGCTGAAGCTGCTTTCCAGCTGGTCTGCCACCGCAGGCCAGGAGCAGAACACCGACATCGCGTCCACGAACTGACCGCGCGCCAGACGCCCCTGCACCGCCATGGCGCCACGGCTGGGGCCTCACAGTACGGCTCCCACCTGACGGCCATCTCGTCCGTGGCCGATTCGACGTGTGGCGGCGCACCGCGGGTGTCAGCACCCGCATTCGTCGCCGCTGACACCCGTCGAATGACCAGAACAGGAAAAGGAACATGCGAGCAACTGTGATCCACGCCCCCGGTGATATCCGGGTGGAGGACGTCCCCGAACCGACGATCACCGCGCCGACCGACGCGATCATCCGTACTGTCGTCACCTGTGTGTGCGGCTCGGACCTGTGGGCGTACCGCGGCCTGGAGCCTGTGGATCAGCCTCATCCGATGGGCCACGAGTACGTCGGCATCGTCGAGGAGGTCGGCAGCCAGGTCACCTCGGTCAAGCCGGGGCAGTGCGTCATCGGCTCCTTCGCGACCTCCGACAACACCTGCCCGAACTGTCTGGCGGGCTACCAGTCCAACTGCGTGCACCGCGAGTTCATGAGCACCTGCCAGGCCGAGTACGTCCGCATCCCCAACGCCCAGGGCACCCTCGTTGCCACCGACGCCCTCCCGGCTGAAGTCTTGTGGCCCAGTCTGCTCGCCCTCTCCGACGTGATGGGCACCGGCTGGTACGCCGCCACGGCCGCCGAAGTGCGGCCCGGATCCACGGCCGTGGTCGTCGGCGACGGCGCGGTCGGCCTGTGCGGCGTCATCGCGGCCAAGGAACTCGGCGCCGAGCGCATCATCGCGATGAGCCGTCATGAGTCCCGGCAGAAGCTCGCCCTGGAGTTCGGCGCCACCGACATCGTCACCGAACGCGGCGAGGAAGGCATCGCACGCGTCAAGGAACTGACCAACGGGGCCGGCGCCGACAGCGTGCTGGAGTGCGTCGGCACCGCGCAGTCCATGCAGCAGGCGCTGCACTCCACTCGCCCCGGCGGCAACGTCGGCTTCGTCGGCATCCCGCACGACGTCGCGATCGACGGTCAGGAACTGTTCTTCTCCCACGTCGGCCTGCGCGGCGGCCCCGCGCCCGTGCGTGGCTACCTGCCGGATCTGATCAACCGCGTCCTGACCGGCCGGATCAACCCCGGCAAGGTCTTCGACCTCACCCTCCCCCTCGACCAGGTCGCCGAGGGCTACAAGGCCATGGACGAACGCCGCGCCGTCAAGGCGCTGCTCAAGCCGTGACCCGGTCGTGGGCGTGTGCCCGCTGCGCCGTCAGCGCACTGCCATGGGGGCCGTCGCTCCGGTCATCCAGGAGAATTCCGGTGCCGACATGACAGCGTCCGGATCCAGGGCCTCCTCGGCCCTGGATCCGGACGTCTCCCTGAAGGTCGGCCAGTTGCGCCAGTGTCAGCCGTTGAGCAGCCGGTCGGCGACGAGGCTGTCGGCGGCCTGCTGCAGCTTGACGAGCTTGCCGTCGCGGACGGTCCAGATGTGGATGAACCTGATGTCCGCGCTGTTCCCCTTCTTGGTCACGCCCTCATAGTGGCCGAGGGCGAAGACGTGGCTGTCGTCGTCCGCGAAGTACTCCTCACCCACGGCGTTGAAGGACTCGAACCGCTCATACAGCGGGCCGAAGAAGTCCCGGCCGACGTTTTCCAGCCCCTGGTAGACACCGCCGCCCGGGAACCCCGGGGTGACGTCCCAGACGAGCTCCGGGTCCAGGGCCTCCTGGAGGACGGCCGGGTCGCCCTTGGCCTCGTACAGCCTGCGGACGAGGGCGATGTTGTCGGATGCGGACATGGCGTGCTCCTTCAAGAAGTGGTGCTGGGGGTCAGGGAATTCGGGCCGACGCGTCAGGCCGCGAGGGCGGCGCGCCCGGCGATGTAGATCGCGGTCTGCTGGGTCACGCGGGCGCCGAGGTGTTCGGCGGTGGCGATGTCCGACTTCGGGATCGCTTCCGCGCCGGCGTCGTACCGGCTCTGGGAGCCGGAGCCCACGTAGTAGCCCAGGCGGTTCGGCTGGCTCTCCGAGCTGGCGTCCCCGTAGCCCGGCAGCAGGCCCAGAGTGACCCACTGCATGCCGTGCTGGGCAGCCAGGGTGACGAAGTAGCCGAGTGTGGAGGACTTGTCGCCACTCAAACCGCCGGAGATGGTGAAACCCGCGGCGATCTTGTCGGACCATGTCCGGTTGACATAGCGCTGAGTGCCTGCTTCGGCGAAGGCGTGGAAGGCGGCGGAGGCGGTGCCCATGTAGGTGGGGGAACCGAAGATGATCGCGTCGGCGGCGTCCAGCTGAGCCCACTGCTCGTCGGTGATCGTGTCCACGGCGATGGACACCACCTCGGCACCGGCTTCGGCGGCACCGCGTGCCACCGCCTCGGCCAGGGCAGCGGTGTGGCCGTTGGCGGAATAGAACGCGACGGCGACAGTGGGACGGAGGGTGGATGACATGGGGTATTGCTCCTGGAATTAGGGGTGTAATGGGCCGTGCTATTGATGAATTGCACGGAATTCGCTGCCGAAGGCAGGAAATATTTGTCCCTGAATGGGGGAATTACATTTCAGGGAAACCTGAGCAGCCGCCGGACTGGCAGGCCGTGGGGTGAAGGGGCTCCGCTCACGCCTCGGGGATGGTGATCCCCAGGCTGAACGGGTCCCGCTCGTCGGGATCCGGGCCGTTGCGTACGCCCGTGTCGAGGGCGTCGATACGCGCGAGCGCCTCGGCTGACAGCTCGAAGTCGAACACGTCGTAGTTCTCGGCGATGCGGCCGGGATTGACGGACTTCGGGATGGCGGAGCGGCCTTGCTGCAGGTGCCAGCGGAGCATGACCTGCGCCGGTGTCTTCCCGTGCGCGTCGGCGATCTCGCGCAGCAGCGGATCGGAGAGCACGCTCTTGCGGCCCTCGCCCCAGCCGGGATAGAAGGTGATGCCGCCGATGGGCGACCAGGCCTGGGTGAGGATGCCGTGCTCGGCGTCGGCCTGCTGCACCTCCGGCTGGGTGAAGTAGGGGTGCAGCTCGATCTGGTTCACCGCGGGTACGACATCGGTGTGTTCGAACAGTTCGGCCAGGTGTCCGGGCCTGAAGTTGCTGATCCCGATGGAGCGGACCTTCCCGTCGGCGAGCAGCTTCTGGAGCGCCTGGTAGGCGGCGATGGTCTTGTCGAATCCCCTCGGCGCCGGCTGGTGAAGGATCAGGAGGTCGATCTGCTCCACGCCGAGCTTCCGGGCGGACTTGTCGAAGGCGTGCAGGGTCTGCTCGTACCCGTAGTCGCTCACCCATACCTTGGTCTCGATGAAGACCTCCGAGCGGTCAAGGCCCGAGCGGCGGATGCCCTCGCCCACCTCGCGCTCGTTTCCGTACACGGCGGCGGTGTCGATGTGCCGGTAGCCCGTCTTCAGCGCGGTCTCGACCGCCGCGGCGGTCTCCTCGGGGGACGACTGGAAGACGCCGAAGCCGAGAGCCGGCATGTCGACGCCGTTGTTCAACTGGAGAGAATTGGTGCTCATGACTCCACCGTAGGAAGCCTTGGTCTCGTGAGGGAGACCATGCCAGTACCCCCCTGGCTGGAATAGCTGGAACTTCGGCTTCGCGCTTTCGTGGAGCGGGCTGTCCGGCGGGCGGGCGGCCAAACGAAAAGCGCCTCCACCCAGCAGGAATGAGGATTTTCGAGATCCCCTTCCCGCGGGAGCCGGAGGCGCTTTCCAAGCGACTTGCTGGATCACGCGAGGGCGATCGTTGTCACCAGGGCAGTTGCTTGCCGTCCCTGAAGAAGAGGCCGGTGGGGCCGTCGTCGGGCAGGGTGGCGGCCCATACGACACCCTTGGCGCCGTCGGCGACGGGGCGAGCCCCCCATTCCTCTGAGCCGGGGCGCGTGGCGGTGACTCCGGGGCACACGGCGTTCACGAGGATGTTGTCGCTCTTGAGCTCCTTCGCCATTTTGATCGTGAGTCCGTTGACTGCCGTCTTCGTCAGGGCGTAGGCCGAGATCGGCGCGCCGAAACGCTCCATCTCGAATCCGGGGTAGTTGACCAGTCCGTAGTCGGGGTCCCAGAACGCCCCTGAGCCGCTGGACACGTTGACGATCCTGCCGTTGCCGCCGGCGACGATAAGGGGCAGGAACTGCTGGGTGACGCTCCACGTGCCGACCACATTGGTCTGGAACTCCAACAGCAGCTCGTCCATGTCCTTGTCCGCGACGTTAGGAGAACCCACCATCATCGCGGCGTTGTTGACGAGGACGTCCAGCGTCCCGAACTGCGCCTCAACCTGCTGCGCGGCTGCCGCCAGGCTTGCGTGGTCGAGCAGGTCCACTTTGAGAGCGGACGCCTTGACGCCCTGGGCGACGAGTTCCGCGGCGAGCGGTTCGACCTGCTCGAGCCGCCGGGCAGAGAGGATGACGTGGAACCCCTCGGCTCCCAGCTGCCGGGCAATCTCGAACCCCAGCCCTTCTCGTCGGCCGGCTCCGGTGATCAGTGCAGTGCGCATTTCTTCGTCCTTCTTCATCTAAAGGGTGGTGCAGGGCAGTTGCTGCGTATGGTCAGTCGTGGGTGGTGGGGTCCACTTCGCCCCAGGCGAGGCCGGCACCGCGATCCAGACCTCGGATGGCGTCCATGTCGGCGTCGTCGATGCGGAACGAGAAAAGGTCCAGATTCTCGCGCATACGAACCGGGTTGGTGCTCTTGGGAAGCACCGGATAGCCGCTCTGAACGCCCCAGCGCAGAAGCAACTGGGCCTCCGTCACGCCGTACTTCGCCGCCAGCCTCTTGAACGGGGAATCGGACTGTTCGCCCTCGGCGCGCATCTCCTGCGTCTTCCCGCTTGCGTGACCGGGCGCGGTACGCCAGGTCGACAGCGGGGCCAGGCTGCTGTAGGCGATCGGGGTGATGTCCTTCTGACTCAAGTAGGCGACCAGGTCCGGCTTTTGCGACCAGGGGTGGAGTTCGATCTGGTTGGCGTGCGGCACGGGAAGTCCTGCCTCGGCCAACTCGTCGATGTGAGCGGCGTTGAAGTTCGACACGCCGATTGCCCGCGTCTTGCCGCTCTTGTAGGCCTCGACGAGCCCCTGCCACTGTTCCAGGCGCTGCTCACGCCCGAACGTGGCGTGGATGAGGTACAGGTCGACCTGCTCCAGACCGAGCCGGTCGAGGCTCTCGTCGAGGGACCGCAGGGTCTCTTCGCTTGTCTTGGGGCGCTCTCCCGCCAGCGGCCACAGCTTGGTCGTCACAAATACGTCGCCGCGGTCGAGACCGGCCTGCTGCATACCGCGGCGCAGTCCTTCGCCGACACCGCGCTCGTTCTCGTACACCTCGGCGGTGTCGACGTGCCGGTACCCTGCGGCCAGGGCGTTTTCGACGGCTGACGCGGTCTCGTCGTCGGGGATGAGGTAGGTCCCGAAGCCGACGAGGGGAATGTTCACCCCGGGGTTCAATTCACGCTGATGCGTGTCGGTCATCAGAGTCTCCTTCTTGCGTATGGCTTCTGCGGAACTGCCGAGGGGCCGAGTCACTCCACTGTCGCGCCCCCGGTCAGGCGGACCTCTTCGTTGTCGAGGGAGGACAAGAGCCGGCGCAGTACGGTGTCGTCGATCTGGCGTTCGTCGCGAAGACGGATGACGGTGTCGCGTTTGTGGGTGATCAGGGCCAGGTGCAATCTGACGTAGTCCTGGTGCTGGACCAGCGTGGGGTCGTCGTAGGCACCGGCGCCTCTGGCTCGTACGGTCGTCAGATGGGCCTCGTACTCCTGGCGCAGCCGCTCGGTGGTCTCCGGTGCGATTCCGAGGTCGGGTGCGAGCCGCGGAATCGCCTGGAGCGCCTCCTCCATGGCGGTGGTCTCGGCGAGGTTCTGTTCCTCCTCGACCGATGTGTCGGGCGGCAGCTTCGCCCAGCGCACCGCCGTCGGCAGCAGCAGTCCTTGGACCACGAGCGTGACGAGGATGACGCCGGAGACGACGAAGATGATGAAGCTGCGGTCGGGGAACGGCTCTCCCGAGTGGAGCGTCTGCGGCACCGAGAGGGCGACCGCGAGCGAGACCGCGCCCCGGAATCCCGCCAGCCCGCTGACCACACGGGCCCGGTGACTCACGCGCCGCCGGCGCTGCTCGGGGCGGCGGTCGAGCAGGCGGATCAGGTAGACGGACGCGAACAGAAACGCGAAGCGTACGGCGACGAGCACCGCGCAGACGACGCCTACCGCGATCAGCGCATCGGTGCGGTCGGAACCGTCCAGGTCACGGGCGGCGTACTGCAACGACACGCCCACCAGGACGAACAGCACCGCGTTGATGACGAACGTGGCCATCGGCCAGAGCGCCCACGCCTGGGTACGGTGGTCGGCCCGGACGATACGGGGCGCGACCTGGCTCATGATCAGACCGCTGACGACCACCGCGAGCACGCCGGATGCCTCGATCAGCTCTGCGAGCAGGTAGGCGGTGAACGGCGCCAGGATCATGACGAGGTTGCCCAGCAGGGGGTCGTCCAGTCGGCGCCGCAGCTCCGTGGTGCCCCACGCGACCGCCGCTCCGATCGCGGCCCCGCCGCCGTAGGCGAGCAGGAACAGTCCGCCGACGTGCGGGAGGCTCAGGTGCTCCTCCCCGACGGTGATGCCGACCGCGAGACCGTAGACAACGAGGGCCGTGCCGTCGTTGATCAGGCTTTCGGCACGCAGGACGGTGAGCTGGCGGCGGGGCAGAGCGCGCGCGAGAGCGCCGACGGCCGTCGCGTCCGTGGGTGCCACGGCGGCGCCGAGCACCCATGCCGGTCCCCACGGCAGCCCGAGGGCATGCCCGGCCGCGGCGACGGCCCAGGCGGTGAGGATGACGAGCACGGTGCTCATGAGCACGATGCCGCGCAGGTTGCTGCGGATCTCCCGCAGGGAGGCGGTCAGGCTCTCCCAGTACAGCAGCACCGGAAGGAAGAGCAGCAGCACCACTTCCGGCGGCAGTTCCGCCTGCCGCACCGCCGGGATGAACCCCAGCGCCATGCCGGCCCCGAGCAGCACGATGGGCGGGGCCACGCCGAGGCGCTGTGCCAGGCTGTTGCCGACCAGCACGGCCACGCCCAGGACCACGACGAGTTCGAGAGCATGCACGGTGTTTCTCCTGGGGAAGGCCGGGCCGCCGTGGTCAAGGGGTACCTGCGGAGGCGGCCCGAGTCCTCTGCGTGAAAGTGATGCGCCGTCGCCCCTGAAGGGCGCCGCTCCGCGGCTCAGAAGGTGAGAACCACGCGCCCGCGCAGGCCGCCCTCTTCCAGCAGCCGGTGCGCCTTGTCGGCCTGTTCGGCCGGCAGCGTCTGCCCGACGCGAGGTACGAGCCTGCCTTCCTCCGCCAGCTGCTGGATGCGGACGAGCTTGGCGTGCTCGCGTACGTAGTGCGGTACGAAGGTGTTCTGGGTGGTGATGCCGCGTTCCTCAGTCCCCTTGGAGCTGAGGGCCGAGGCGGCCGCCCGGCCGCCGTCGCGCACCGCGCGGAGCGCCTGCGCGGCGATGCCCGCGGTGTCGATCAGGCCGTCGGCGCCGTCGGGTACTTCCTTGCGCACCAGCTCCGGGAACTCGGCACCCCGGGGCAGGACGATGTCGGCGCCCAGGTCCTTGACCAGCTGTTCGTCCTGCGGTGCCGCGTCGGCGATGACCCGGTAGCCGTCGGCCTTGGCCAGCTGGACCGCGGAGCCGCCGACCGCGCCAGCCGCACCCGTGACCACGATGGTGGCGCCGGCGGGCAGGTCCAGCAGGTCCAGCGCCATCCGGGCGGTCAGGCTGTTCATGGGCAGCGTGGCGGCCTCGACGTGGCTCAGGCCGACCGGAGTGCGGACCACCGACTCCGCGGGGACGACGATCTGCTCGGCGTAGGCTCCCTGTGTTCCGGACAGGAGCACGACAGCCATGACGTTGTCACCGACGGCAAGGTCGGTGTCGGTTCCTTCACCGATCTGATCGACCACGCCGGCCGCGTCCATCCCGGGGACGTACGGGGGCTCGATGTCGGCGACGTGGGCGATGCCCTTGCGCAGCAACGTGTCGACCGGGTTGACCGCCGCCGCGTGCACCCGGATGCGGATCTCGCCCGGTCCCGCCTCGGGCACCGGCAGGTCCAGGACCTGCAGTACTTCGGGTCCGCCGAACTCGGTCAGTCCTACGGCTTTCATGAAAGGCTCCACTCCTGAGGATCTTTGGGGTACGTCTCCGTACGCTCCAGTCGGCCACCTCGCATACAACCGATGTCGGCTGCGAGGTGGGAGTCCTCGCTGTGAGGGGTACTGGCAGGGACCCCCACGCACGGTGAGCTCTGCTTACCCTGAGGGTATGGACAACCGGGACGAAGTCAGCGCATTCCTCCGCTCCCGGCGGGACAAGATCACCCCCGAGCAGGCGGGTCTGCCGGTCTACGGCCACCGGCGGGTCTCCGGGCTGCGCCGGGGCGAGGTCGCGATGCTCGCCGGGGTGAGCGTCGAGTACTACACCCGCCTGGAGCGCGGCAACCTCCGTGGTGTCTCCGACAGTGTGCTGGACGCCCTGGCCAAGGCCCTGCGTCTGGACGACACCGAACGCATGCATCTGTACGACCTCGCCCGCGCCGCCGGGCCTGCGCGCCCATCGAGGACTAGGCAGCGCGAGAACCAGCCGATGGTGCGGCCGAGCGTGGCGCGGATCATCGAGGGCATGCCGCAGCTCCCGGCGTTTGTGAAGAACGAGCGCCTCGACACGCTGGCCGCGAACCCACTGGGGCGGGCCTTGTTCGCGCCGATGTACGCCGACCCGTCCTATGGGGCCAATAGCGCGCGGTTCGCTTTCCTCAGCCCCGAAGCCCGGCACTTCTACGCCGACTGGGAACGCGTCACCCACGAGGCCGTCGGCGTCCTGCGCATCGCGGCAGGCAAGAACCCCTACGACCGCGAGCTGTCCGATCTGATCGGCGAGCTGTCCACCCGCAGCGACACCTTCCGCACGCTGTGGGGCTCCCACGACGTCCACGTCTTCCGGGAGGGCACCAAACGCTTCCGCCACCCCGTCGTAGGCGACCTGGCACTCGACCACGAGAGCATGCTGCTGCCGGACGAAAACGGACTCAACGTGGTCGTCTACAGCGCGCCTCCCGGAAGCCCCGCCGAGGACGCCCTCAAACTCCTCGCCAGCTGGTCCGCCACCGCAGGCCAGAAGCAGAAAACCGAGTCGCAGACCAGCTGAGTAGCCTGCCTCCCCGGCTGCTGGGGGTCCCTGCCAGTACCCCTCACAGCGCAGACTCCCTCGTCACGGACGTTTCCCGTTCCCTGGGTCATGTACAAGGCACTGACCCGGAGGAATCCATCATGAAGATCGCAGTTCTGGGCACCGGCATGGTCGGCCGAGCCATCGCGGGCCGGCTGAGCACGCTAGGTCACGATGTGGTGATCGGCACGCGCGACGCGGAGCAGACCCTGGCGCGCACCGAGCCCGACTGGCTGGGCAATGTGCCCTTCGCCCAGTGGCAGCAGGACCACCAGGCGGTGCGGCTCGCGGCGTTCGCCGACGCAGGGGCCCACGGCGAGATCATCGTCAACGCCACCCAGGGAGCCCTCTCCCTGAGCGCGCTGGAGGCGACCGGCGCCGCCAACCTGTCCGGGAAGGTGCTCCTCGATGTCGCGCTGCCCCTCGACCTGTCGCAGGGGATGCCGCCGACCCTGACGGTGGCGAACACCGACAGCCTCGCCGAGCAGATCCAGCGGACCTACCCCGAGGCCCGCGTCGTCAAGTCGCTCAACACCATGCTCGCCGACATCATGGTCGACCCGGCCAGGCTCCCGGGCCGGCACAACGTCTTCGTTGCAGGTGAAGACGCCGCCGCCAAGGAGACCGTCACGGGCCTGCTCCGCGAGTTCGGCTGGCCCGCCGAGGACACCGTGGATCTCGGTGGCATCCGTGCCGCACGCGCGGCCGAGATGTACGGGGCGATGACGTTCGCGCTGTCGGCCGCGTTCAACTCGTTCGACTTCAACATCGCGATCGTCCGCGCCTAGAGACGACGAATCCGACGGCGCCCGGCCGGTCAGGCCGGAAGATGCTCCGCCAGCTCTTGCGGGCCATCTTCCGGCCGTCGGCGGACGCACCTGTGCCTTCAGGAGGCACAGGCGAAAGTGAGGAAACGATGGAGCACATCACTCTGAACAACGGAGTGAAGATGCCGAAGCTCGGGCTCGGTGTCTTCCAGATGAGCGACACGGAGGTTGCCGAGGCCGTCCCCGCCGCTCTCGACGCCGGGTACCGGCTCATCGACACGGCCTCCCGCTACTACAACGAG
This sequence comes from Streptomyces sp. NPDC101234, assembly GCF_044767525.1. Lineage (NCBI taxonomy): Bacteria > Bacillati > Actinomycetota > Actinomycetes > Kitasatosporales > Streptomycetaceae > Streptomyces > Streptomyces sp. NPDC101234. The sequence goes on from NZ_JBIWOA010000005.1 coordinate 111,400, forward strand.
CGGGCCCTCGGGGCAGCGCTGGCGGACTCCGGCGTGCCGCGCGAGGAACTGTTCATCACGACGAAGCTGTGGTTCAAGGACTACGGCTATGCGAAGACGAAGCAGGCCTTCCAGGTCTCGCTGGACAACCTGGGCCTGGACTACCTCGACCTGTACCTCATGCACCAGCCGTTCGGCGACTACTACGGCGCATGGCGGGCGATGGAGGAACTCCTCGACGAGGGGCGGATCCGGGCGATCGGCGTGTCGAACTTCTACCCCGATCGCTACCTCGACCTGGTCACCCACAACCGCGTCGTGCCGGCGGTCAACCAGCGCGAGACGCATCCGTTCAACCAGCAGACCGAGATGCAGGAGCTTCAGAGCAAGTACGGCACGATCCTGCAGGCATGGGCGCCTCTTGCGCAGGGCAATCCGGAGGTGCTCACGCACCCTGTGCTGGAAGGCATCGCCCAGGTGCACGGTAAGACCGTTCCGCAGGTCATCCTGCGCTGGCTGACCCAGCGGGACATCGCGCTGGTGGTCAAGAGCACGCGTGCGGAACGGCTGCGCGCAAACCTCGATGTTTTCGGCTTCGAGTTGAGCGACGGCGAGATGACCGCGATCGCCGGTCTGGACCGCGGGCAGCCCGGGGCAGGGTTCACGCACCAGGACCCGCGGATGCTCGAACTGCTGATGCGGTTCGAGTAACCCTTCACACCGCGGGGACGCAGGAGCAACCGCGCTCTGCGAACTCGCCGACAACGGCACCTTGTTGCCGGTCACCTCGTACACGAAAGGAAAGGACCCCGCATGTCAGGGCCAACCACGTCCTCCGTGCCCGACCGTCGGATGACCCCGGCGCGCACGCTCGTCTTCGCGATCGCCGCCGGGATGGCCGTCGGCAATCTCTACTGGGCCCAGCCCCTGATCGAGACCATCGCGGGGTCTCTCGGCGTCTCGTCTTCGAGCGCGGCCACACTGGTGACCGTCACTCAGGTCGGGTACGCGCTCGGTATCTTCCTCCTCGTACCGCTCGGCGACGTCCTGAACCGACGACGGCTCATTCCCCTCATTCTGGCGCTGTCCGCCGCGACGCTGCTCGGCGCCGCCGTGGCGCCGAGCTTCGCGGTGCTCCTCGTGGCGCTCGGCGGTGTCGGGCTGACGACGGTCGGCGCGCAGCTGCTGACCCCGCTGGCCAGCGAACTCGCCGAGCCCGAACGACGCGGACGCGTGGTCGGTGCGGTCGCGTCGGGCGCGTTGATCGGCATCCTGCTCTCCCGCACGATCAGCGGCTTCGTCGCCGACCTCCTCGGCTGGCGGGCCATCTACGTGATCGCCGCCGTGGTGACGCTCGTCCTCGCCGTCGTGCTCCGCGCCGTCATCCCCGTCCTCGAACCACGCGAACCCGTCCCTTACCCGCGCCTTGTCGGTTCGGTGTTCACCACCGTGGCCCGTTATCGCGCGGTCCCCCCGACCCTGGTCATCTCGGGCGCGAGCTTCGCCGTGTTCTCGCTGTTCTGGACGTCGCTGACCTACCTGCTGACGGCGGCGCCGTTCTCCTACTCCACGAGCCAGATCGGCCTGTTGGGTCTGGCCGGCCTGGCCGGGGCCCTTGCGGCACGGCGCGCGGGCGCCCTGCACGATCGCGGCTGGTCCGTACCCGTCACCGGCATCGCACTGACGCTGCTGGGACTGTCGCTGGTTGCTGCCTGGGCCGCGAGCAGTTCGATCATCGCGCTGATCGTCGTCGTCATCGCCCTCGACATCGCCGTGCAGGCCAATCTTGTGCTGGGGCAGACCCGCCTCTTCGCCCTGCCAGGCTCGGCTCGCAGCCGGCTGAACACGGCCTTCGTCGTCAGCAACTTCCTTGGCGGCGCGCTCGGTTCGGCGATGGCCGGCCCCCTCTGGGCAGCCGGTGGCTGGACAGCGGTCATGGTCGCTTCCCTGGCCATCACTCTGATCGGCCTTGCCGTCTGGGCTGTCAGCCGCAGCCGCCTTGCGGATGCCGGCGCCCTGGACGACCGTTCCACCGTGCGAGCCGAGAAGTCGAAGGCATCCCTGTGAGAGGTGACAGGAGATCAGTTCCGGCTCTGTCTGCGGGAGTCCCTGCCGTGAGGGGTATTGACAGGGACTCTCACCGGCCGTCCCGTCTCAATACCCTGGCGCCTATGGACAATCGGGCCGAAGTCAGCGCATTCCTCAAGTCCCGACGCGCCAAGATCACTCCTGAGCAGGCCGACATGCCGGTGCACGGGCGGCGGCGAGTTCCCGGGCTGCGGCGCGGCGAGGTCGCGGTGCTCGCCGGGGTAAGCATTGAGTACTACACGCGCCTGGAACGCGGCAACCTCCGCGGGGTCTCGGACGGCGTGCTCGACTCCCTCGCCCAGGCCCTGCGACTCGACGAAACTGAGCGAGAGCACCTGTACGAACTCGCCCGGGCGGCCAACACCGGCCCCGCCCGCGCCCGGCGCCACCCCAAGAAGACCCCTGTCCGGCCCGGCGTACTACACATCATCGAAGGACTGCGCGACCAGCCGGCGTACATACGCAACTACCGCACGGACGTCCTCGCGGCGAACCCGCTGGCCCGCGCGCTGCTCTGCACGGTGTTCGAGGTGGAGCCGGCCAACACTTCCCGGTTCGTCTTCCTCGACCCCCGCGCTCCCCGGTTCTACCCCGACTGGGACCGCGTGGCCCGCGAAGCAGTGGGCGCGCTGCGGGTCGCGGTCGACAGGAACCCCGGCGACCGCGAGCTGTCGAACCTGATCGGTGAGCTGTCCACCCGCAGTTCCGCCTTCCGTACCCTGTGGGGTGCGCACGACGTACGCGCCTGCGCCGACGGCACCAAACGCTTCCTGCACCCGGTAGTGGGCGAGCTGGAGCTGATCCATGAGACGTTGGACGTGCCTGGTGACGCGGGGCTGTGTCTGACGGTCTACAGCGCCGATCCCGGCACTCCTGCCGCCGACGCTTTGAAGCTCCTGGCCGCCTCGGCAGCCACCCAGAGCCAGGCCGACAACGCCGCATAGCCCGGCACCGAGCGTTGCCGCCGGGCCCTCCTCCAGGCTTCACGCCCGCGACGCCATCGGGTTCCGCGACCTGACCGAGCGTCCTGCCGCCATGTCGCCAGGTCAGCGCGAAGGGGTCCCTGCCATAACCCCTCACAGGCGTGACTGTCTGAGGGCCTCGGCAGCTGCTTTCGTTGGACTTGCGCGGAGCCCGACGGAACCCGCTCGTGCCCCCCAGGGCACGTGGGCCGCCCCGTTCCGGCGCAAGGCGGGATCGGCACCGATCTGGCATCGGGCATCACCGGAGCCGACGGCCCACCGACGCCGACCGGATGCCACCACCGTGGCCCTCCAACCAAACGGCCGAGAACAACGACGTCTTCGACCTCCCTTCATGCCCGTTCTTCACTCCTCTGAGGAAGTCTTGTGACGTCCACCGAAACTCTTCAGTCCCCTCCGGACGAACGGATCCCCGCAGCCGGAATGCGGGTGATCTGGCTCATGCTGATCGCCACGTTCGTCACCATCCTGAACGAGATGACGATGGGCATCGCCCTTCCTCACCTCAACGAGGATCTTGGTATCCCGCCGGAGCGCGGCCAGTGGCTCACCAGCGCGTTCATGCTCACGATGGCGGTCGTCATCCCCACCACCGGGTTCCTGATCCAGAGATTCAGCACTCGGCAGCTGTTCTTCACCGCGATCACCACTTTCATCGCCGGAACCGTCATCGACCTGGTCGCGCCCGGGTTCACCGTGCTGCTGATCGGACGGCTCGTGCAGGCCGCTGGCACCGGCATGATGATGCCCCTGCTGATGACCACCGTGATGACCGTCGCGCCGCCTTCGCTACGTGGTCGTCTGATGGGCCGTGTCGTCCTCGTGATGGGGCTCCCCCCGGCCATCGGCCCCACGCTGTCCGGTGTGGTCGTGGACACGCTCGGGTGGCGGTGGCTGTTCGGCATCGTCCTGCCGATCGCGATTGCCGCGCTGCTGATCGGCGCGCGCTTCATGACCAACCTGGGTGAGCGCAGCCACGCGCCCATCGACGGCGCCTCGGTCGTGTTGTCGGCTCTGGCGTTCGGCGGCATCGTGTATGGCCTCACCGAGGTGGGCTCCGCTCACGGTGACAGCACGTCGACGACCGGCGTGCTCGTGCTGATCGCCGGGGTGCTGTCGCTGGCGGTGTTCGTGTGGCGGCAGCTGACGCTCCAGCGTCGCGACGGCGCTCTGCTGGACATGCGGGTGTTCCGGTCCGCGAACTTCAGCGTCTCGGTGATCATCATGACCATCGTGGCCCTGTCGATGTTCGGCACGCTTACGCTGCTGCCCCAGTACCTGCAGAGCGTGGCGGGCCTTGATTCGGTGAAGGCGGGCCTCGTGTTGCTGCCCGGGTCGCTGCTGATGGGCCTGGTCGGCCCGGGCGTCGGCCGCATCTACGACCGCTGGGGCTCTCAGGTGCTCATCGTGCCGGGTACGGCGTTGATGACCGCGGCGCTGTTCTTCTACACCACGGTGGGACAGACGACGTCCCTGCTCGTTCTGATGGTCGCCCAGTCGGTGTTGTCGGTGGGTGTCTCGATGGCGTTCACTCCCTTGTTCAGCGCATCCCTCGGGTCGCTGCGTCCGAGCCTGTTCTCACATGGGTCGGCCGTTCTGAACACAGTGCAGCAGGTCGCCGGCGCCATCGGTGTGGCGCTGCTCGTCGGGATCTACTCCGCCGCCCTGTACAACGGAGCGGCCGAGGGAATCCCCGGTCCTGAAGCCGGAGTCAACGGCACCCGGTCGGCGTTCCTCATCGCGGGGATCATCGCGACCGTCACCGTCGTCCTCGGATTCTTCGTCCGCAAGCCCGCCGAGGAGGCGACCCCGGCGTCCGCAGCACACTGACCGTTCCTGCGCCCGCACGGTCTCGGATCGCGAGGGCGCAGGAACCCCGGCCATCCGTCCTCAGACAATCGGCCTTGAAGGGACCAGGACCATGATCACTCCCGAAATCCTCGACGCACTGTCGCTCCACCGCGATTCATCCGCCTCCGAACGCACGATCGACATCACCACGTACGGTGCCCGCACCGGGCAACCTCGGCGCATCGAGATCTGGTTCCACCACGTCGACGGAAAGTGGTACCTCGCCAGCACCCCCGACCCACGGTCCTGGTACGCGAACCTCCGAGCGAACCCGCGCTTTATCTTCCACCTGAAGAACGGAGTGCATGCGGACCTGCAAGCGACGGCCGTTCCGATCACCGACCCCGCTCCGAGGCGACGGATTCTCACGGCGATCGTGAGCAACTTGAACCATCTCCGTGGACCGGACGCAGCCCTCTCCGCGGAGGTCAGAGAGGAGTGGGTGAAAGGAAGCCCCCTTGTCGAGATCGTCTTCGATGAAATCGGGGATTGACGCCGGAGGCGATGGATCGAGCGTCACGGCCTCACGGCGACTTCGTTCACAGCGGGTTTCAGAGTCCGAGCCGTGCCACCACCGCCGCGTCGGCGAGCGCACGAGCAGCGTTTCTGGCCTGATCGGCGCTCGGAGCGGACAGCACCGCTTCCGCGATGGACTCGCACTGCGCCAGGCTGTGATGGCGCAGTGCGTGGCGTACGGCGGGCAGTGCCGGAGCGGACATCGAGAGGCTGGTGACGCCCATGCCTGTCAGGGCCAGCGCCATCAGCGGGTCCGACGCCGACTCCCCGCACACCCCGACAGGCTTGCCCATGGCCGCTCCGGCACTGGCGGTCGCGGCGACGAGGGCGAGCACGGCGGGCTGCCACGGGTCGAGCAGGTCGGTGAGTTCACCGCGCAGGCGGTCCGTGGCCATCGTGTACTGGGCGAGGTCGTTCGTGCCGATCGAGACGAAGTCGACCTCTTCGAGGATCGCCGCCGCCTGGAGCGCGGCGGCCGGGACCTCGATCATCACGCCGACGGTCTGGACACCGTGAGCGCGGGCGAGCCGGGCGAAGACACGGGCCTCGGCAGCCGTGGAGATCATCGGCGCCATCACCCACACCTGGGACCGGTCGTCGGGCGGGAGCGCGCGCGTGGTCTCGCCCAGTGCCGCGAGCTGTTCCTCCAGCAGCTCGGGCTGCGTACGGACGAGCCGGTAACCGCGCACCCCCAGCGCCGGGTTGTCCTCGTCCTCCTGCGCGGCGAACGCGAGCGGCTTGTCGGCGCCGGCGTCGAGGGTGCGTACGACCGTCTTGGCGCCCTTCGACGCAGCGAGGGCTCGGGCGTACTGCGGGGCCTGCTGGTCGCGCGAGGGTGCTGTCGCGGCGTCCAGGAAGAGCACTTCCGTGCGGAACAGCCCCACGCCCTCGACCGCAGCCGGGGCGAGCTGCTCGATCTCGTGCGGGGTGCCGACGTTGGCGAGCAGCGGAACAGGGTGGCCGTCGGACGTCGCGCCCGGTGCGGTGTCCTCAGCGAGCAGGCATTCAATCTCCGCTCGGCGGTGGATCGTCTCGACCAGGGCCTGATCCGGGTTCGCGGTGATGGTTCCGTTCCCGGCGTCTACGGCGACGAGGGTCCCCTCAGGGATCCCGGTGGCCCCGGTGGCCCGGACGACGCACGGGATGCCGAGTTGCCGCGCGATGATCGCCGTATGCCCGGTGGGGCCGCTCGATTCGGTGACGAGGGCGGCGACCTTTCCCAGGTCGAGTGCGGCGGTGTCGGCCGGCGAGAGGTCGACCGCACAGACCACGGACCTCTCCCGCAGCTCGGGCAGTCCCGGGGCGGGAAGTCCGAGGATCCGGGCCACCACGTGATCGCGGACACTCCGCAGGTCGGTCGACCGCTCGGCGAACAGACCGCCCGCGGCGGTGAGCATCGCGATGACCTCCGCGACGGCGTCGTCCACGGCGGCGGCCGGGCCCTGGCCGCTCTCGATCCGGGCCCGCACCAGGCCGGTGAGTTCGGGGTCAGCAGCCATGTCGGCTGTCGCGCGGAGCACTTCGGCGAGTGCCCCCGGTGCGGTGGCGGCCCGCTCGACGAGTTCACCCACCACCTCGGCCAGTGCCTTCTCCGCAGTGGCGATCGCCGTGACGCTGTCCGCCGGACCGGGCAGCCGAAGGGCTTCCGGGGGAATGGCGGGCACGGGCCGGACGAGGGCGAGCGGGGCAATCGCGGCGGCACGGCCGACGCCGATGCCGGACACGGTCGAGGGTGTGGTCACAGTACTCATGGCGGCTCGTCTCACTGCTCGTCGAGTTCGGTGGCCAGCAGGGCGGCGAGGTGGTCGAGCGAGGGCCCAGCCGACTCGTCCTCGGAGGCGAGGATGACGGCCTCGCCTTCCTTGAGGCCCAGGCTCATGAGCATGAGCGTGCTCTTCGCGGACACCGGGCTTCCGTCCGTTTTCCGGATGGTGACGGAGTGGTCGGTCGCCGCGACGGCTCGGGCGAAGGCTGCCGCCGGGCGGGCGTGCAGGCCCTGGGAACACATGACGGTGGCGTGTCGCTCCTGCATTCCTGACTCCTTTTATCTCTCGCTTCATATGCGTCACCCGATTCGTGACGCTGTTGGGAAAACCGTGGGTGATCGAAGAAGGCCTTCAGCTCACCGAGTGCGGGACAAAAATCGGCGGCACGAATCCCACGTCGAGGACCATGGCGCGGTTTTCGATGATCTCGACGGTCGTCACACTGCAATTACTCAACCCTGTGCGGCCGTTATGTCCCAGGCGTGCCAGGTAGGTGAACAGGGTGACGCCGTGGGTGACGACGAGGACGTCACCCTCCGCGTGGGTCCTCAGGATCCGCGCGAACGTATCGGTGATGCGGGCAAGGTACGCTGCGGCGGGTTCTCCGCCGGGCAGGCCGGGGTGCGTCCCAGTGATCACATCCGCAAAGAATGCGTACGGATCGAGCTGGGCGTACAGCTCCGGCTCCGGTCGCGCCTCCAACGTTCCGAAGGAGTACTCCCGCAGTCCGTCGTCCGCCCGCAGGCGCAGTCCGTCGTGGTGGCGCAGGATCTCCCGCGCGGTGGCCATCGTCCGCCCGGAGGGGCTCGCCCAGGCCCCCGTCAGCTCGACTTCGGCCAAGTGGGCTGCTGTCGCGCGCAGTTGCTCCAGGCCGTCGGCGGTCAGCGGTGAGTCGCACCAGCCCTGGAGGCGGCCAGCGGTGTTGTACTCGGTGCGGGCGTGCCGTACGAGATGGAGCCTCATGGCCGCAGGCCGGCCGGCTCGGGGCGGGACGCGCTGCCGGTGACCACCTGGCGTCGTATCTCGTCCAGGGCTCTCATCACCGCGACGCTCTCGTCCAGTGGCATGAGGGGGCTCTCCAGCGCGCCCTCCAGCATGCGGCGTTCGACTTCCAGGGCCTGGAAGTGCATCCCCCGACCCGGCAGGGCCGGCGGCTCGAACCGCCGTACGGGACTGCCGGGGCGGCCCGCGTCGTACACCGTGAAGCCCGTCGAGCCGAAGAAGTAGGGGTCGATCTCGATCCAGCCGTCCGTGCCGATGACGGCGGCGCCGTTGGGACCGGGGGTGTTCATGGCTGTGAGGGTGGTGGAGGTACGGCCCTGGTCGTGGCGCATCAGCACCGAGGCGCTCGTGTCGACGCCGGCCGGTGTCGCGTTGCCCGGGGCGACGATCTCGTGCGGTGCGCCCAGGAGATGGAAGGCGAGCGAGATGCCGTACACCCCGAGGTCCGCGACGGCGCCGCCGCCGAGCGCCGGGTCGTAGTGGCGGCCGGTCGGAGAGGCGTTGAGCTTCTGAAAGTGGTGCGTGACGACTCCCCTGACCTCGCCGATCGAGCCGCGGGCGAGCTCGGCACGGATCTCGGCGCACGTGGGCAGGAAGCGGGTCCACATCGCCTCCATCGCGAACACCGAGCGACGGCGGGCGGCGTCCACGATCCGTTGTGCCGAGGGCGCGTCGTCGGTGAACGACTTCTCGACGAGCACCGCCTTGCCCGCCTCGATCGCGAGGATCGCCTGGTCGGCGTGGAAGGGCTGCGGGGTGGCGACGTACACGACGTCCACGGCCGGGTCGTCGACGAGTTGCTCGTAGGACCCGTAGGAGACGGGGATGCCCGTCTCGCGGGCGAAGCGCGCCGCGCGGTCCGGGTCGCGGGCCGCCACCGCCGACACCAGCAGTCCTGCGGCCCGGAGTTCGGCGACGAAGACCTGGGCGATCTTGCCCGCGCCGAGGATCCCCCAGCGGATTCCACCCGTTCGCATTCGCCACTCCTCACTGCCGTCTCGCCGTGTCCGGGCACAAAAAAAGACCCGGGCGCGGCTGCCGTACGACAGCTCGTCCCAGGTCTTGCCCGGCTCACACCGGTAACAATCCGTGAACCGCACCGTAACGTCAGAGCGAGCGCGACGTCAACGGGGCGCCGGCGAGCGTTCCGCTCCCCGATCCGGCGGAAAATGGTCTTGCGCAATGTCTGGACACGGAAAAATCCGGCGTCTACTGTCCTGCCCCAAGGCGCACCTCGGTGCCCTATCCAAAGCTGGGATTGTTACTGGGCCGCAGGCAAGACCCAAGCTGAGATCCGCTGTTCCCTGACTTCTGCCGGTGTTTTCCGGCGTTCTCGGGAACGGCATCAAGGATCCCAGCTTGGGTCTTTTTGTTTTCACGAACCGTCTCGGCCGGTCCGGTGACAGCGGGGCTCGAGGAGGAGCCGTGGCAACAAGCAGCAAGTACGAAGTGATCGCCGAAGATGTCCTGCGGGGCATCGGCGGCAAGGAGAACGTCAGATCCGTCGCCCACTGCGCGACCCGGCTGCGTTTCGTCCTCAACGACCGCTCCAAGGTGGACAAGGAGGCCGTCGAGGCGACGCGCGGTGTCATCGCGGTCGTCGAGTCGGGCGGTCAGTTCCAGGTCGTCATCGGCAACACCGTCAGCGAGGTCTACAAGGCGGTCATCGCGCACGGCGTCGACGAGCGCGACGGCGGCGGCACCACCACCGGTGGCTTCCTGCCCCGTGCGATGGACGTCGTCACCAGCATCTTCACCCCGTTCCTGTGGACCCTGGCGGCCGTCGGTCTACTCAAGGCGCTCCTCGCGGTCGTCGTGAAGATCAGCCCCGAGTTCCAGGGCACGTCCACGTACGCCATCTGGTTCACGACGGCCGACGCCCTGTTCCAGTTCCTGCCCATCCTGCTGGCCGTCACCGCCGCGAAGCGTTTCAAGGCGAACCAGTTCACGGCCATCGCGATCGCCGGCGCGCTCGTCTACTCCGCGACCATCGCCGTCATCCCGGGCAAGGACGGCACGCCCCTGACGCTCCAGGCGTTCGACCAGGCGGGCGGGGATCTGACCTTCCTGGGCATCCCGGTCGTCATGGGCAACTATCTGTCCTCAGTCATCCCGGTCATCCTGGCGGTGTTCTTCCAGTCGCACGTCGAGCGTCTGCTGGAGCGGGTGATCCCGGCTGTGGTGCGCAACTTCACGGTCCCCCTGATCACCCTCGCGGTCGTCGTCCCCGTCGCTTTCCTGGCCATCGGGCCCGTCGCGAACCGGGCCGGCGACGCCGTCGCTTCCGGAATCCAGGACCTGTGGGGCGTGGCCCCATGGGCTGCGGGCGGTGTGTTCGGCGGTCTGTGGCAGACCATCGTCATCTTCGGTCTGCACTGGGCCTTCGCACCGTTCCTGACCCAGGAACTGGCGACGAGCGGCCACTCGATCCTGCTCGGCACGGTGTTCCCGGCGGTCCTCGCCCAGGGCGCCGCCACCTTCGCGGTCTTCCTCAGGACGCGCAACAAGGACCTCAAGGCCGTGGCCGGTCCGGCCAGCATCTCCGCCTTCGTCGCGGGCGTTACCGAGCCGGCGATCTACGGTGTCACGCTGCGGCTCAAGCGCCCCTTCGTCTTCGCGGCCATCGGCGGCGGCGTGGGCGGTGCGATCGCGGCGGCGGGCAACTCGGGAACAGACGGCTTCGTCCTGCCCGGTGCGATTACGCTCGCCTCGACCATGGGCGTCGGCAACTTCTCCCTCCAGCTGATCGGCTGCGGGATCGCCGTGGCCCTCGCGTTCGGCCTGACCCTCGTCCTGGGGTTCAAGGACCTGCCCGAGACGGCCGGGGCGGGCACGGACAGCGCCGATACGTCGGACGACGGGGTTGCGACGCTGGCGGCACCGGTCGCCGGAAAGGTCGTACCGCTCTCCGAGGTGCCCGACAAGGTCTTCTCCTCCGGCGCGATGGGATCCGGCCTGGCCGTGATCCCCTCCGAGGGCAAGGTCTACGCCCCCATCGGCGGCACCCTCGTCAGCGTCATGCCGCACGCCTTCGGCATCCGCAGCGACAGCGGTGTGGAAGTGCTCGTGCACATCGGTCTCAACACCGTCGAGCTCAAGGGCCGTGGCTTCACCCCTGCGGTCACCCAGGGCCAGCGCGTCGAAGCGGGCGATCTGCTCACCGACGTCGACCTCAAGGTCATCACCGACGCGGGCTACGACCCGATGACCGTCCTGATAGTGACCGACCCGGGCAGCCACTCCGCCGTCGTGCCCACCGCCACCGGTGACGTACAGCCCCGGCACGCCGCCCTCGACCTGATCGGCTGAGCCGCCCGGCCGCCCCACCGAACCGGTGGGGCGGCCGACGCCCCACCCGCCGCACGGCAGGCCCCAATGACATCCGGAGAAAGACACATGACAGCCCCCACCCCCCAGCCCTTCCCCGAGACCTTCCTCTGGGGCGGCGCGACCGCCGCCAACCAGATCGAGGGTGCGCACAACGCGGACGGCAAGGGCGTCTCCATCCAGGACGTCCTGCCCAAGGGCCTCATGGGCCCGAGGACCGCCGGCCCCACGCCCGACAACCTCAAGCTGGAGGGCATCGACTTCTACCACCGCTACGCCGAGGACATCGCGCTCTTCGCCGAGATGGGCTTCAAGGTCTTCCGCTTCTCCATCGCCTGGAGCCGGATCTTCCCCAACGGCGACGACGAGCTGCCCAACGAGGCCGGGCTGGCCTTCTACGACCGCGTCCTGGACGAGCTGGAGAAGCACGGCATCGAGCCGCTGGTCACCATCTCCCACTACGAGACGCCACTGGCCCTCGCGGAGAAGTACAACGGCTGGACGAGCCGGAAGATGATCGGCTTCTACGAGCGCTACGTCCGCGTCCTGTTCGACCGCTACGGCCACCGCGTCAAGTACTGGCTGACCTTCAACGAGATCAACGCGCTCGTGCACTTCCCGATCATCGGCGGCGCGATCCTGACGCCACCGGAGGAACTGTCCCGCCAGGACCTCTTCCAGGCCGTCCACCACGTCCTCGTGGCCAGCGCCCTGGCCACCCGGATCGCCCATGAGACACGGCCGGACATCCAGGTGGGCTGCATGGTGCTCGCCATCCCCGTCTACCCGCTCACCCCCGACCCTGCCGACGTCCTCGCCGTACTGGACGCAGACCACACCAACCTGCTCTTCGGCGACGTGCACGTGCGCGGCACCTACCCGGGCTACGCACTGCGCCACATGCGCGAGAACGGCATCGAACTCGACATCACCGACGAGGACCGCGAGATCCTCAAGAACACCGTCGACTTCGTGTCCTTCAGCTACTACATGAGCATCTGCGAGACCGCCGCCCCCGACCGGACCACGGGCGAGGGCAACATCATCGGCGGGGTGAAGAACCCGACCTTGCAGGACACCGAGTGGGGCTGGCAGATCGACCCCGTCGGCCTGCGGGTCGTCCTGAACCAGTTCTGGGACCGGTGGCAGAAGCCGCTGTTCATCGTCGAGAACGGCCTGGGCGCCAAGGACGAGCTGATCGAGGTCGACGGCCGGCCCACGGTGAACGACGACCACCGCATCGCCTACCTCAACGACCACCTCATCCAGGTCGGCGAAGCCCTCGCCGACGGCGTCGATGTCCTCGGCTACACGCCGTGGGGCTGCATCGACCTCGTCAGCGCCTCCACCGCGCAGATGAGCAAGCGCTACGGCTTCATCTACGTCGACCGCGACGACGACGGCAACGGCACCCTCGACCGCCACCCGAAGAAGTCGTTCCACTGGTACGCCGACGTCATCCGCAGCAACGGCGCGAGCCTGCGCCGGGGCGACGGGAGACCCTGACCCCGGCAACGCCCACGGCCGCGCTCCGGGAAGGCATTACCCTTCCCCTCCGGGTTTCCCCTCCCCGGGCGCGGCCAGATAGGACTCACGCAACGATGCGCGTCAAGAAGGTGTTCAACAACAACGTCGTCCTCGGCGTTGACGAGCACGGCGCCGAGACCGTCCTCATGGGCCGCGGGCTCGGCTTCCAGGTCAAGCCCGGGGACCAGCTGGACTCCGACCGGGTCGAGCGGCACTTCGTACCGCAGGCGATGCCCGCCGAACGGCTCGCTGCCCTGGCCGCCGCCATCCCCCTCGACGAGATCGAGGTGATGGAAGAGGTCGTGGCCGCCGCCCGGGACCGCCTCGGCGGGAAAATCAGCGAGCACGTGCTGCTGCCTCTCGCGGATCACGTCCACCTGGCGCTCGCCCGCGCCCGCGCCGGCGCGCAGATCGAGTATCCACTGAAGTGGGAGATCGAGAACCTGTACCCGGCGGAGGCGGCCATGGGCAGAACGGCCCTGGACATCATCGAGCAGCGACTGGGAGTCCGTCTGAACGAGGACGAGGCCTTGCCCCTCGCCCTGCACTTCGTCAACGCCCAGATCGGGTCCGGCTCCGGTTCCGGTTCGGGCGACATCGCGGCGACCCTGCAGATGACGCAGTGGCTGCGGGTCGCGCTGGAGATGATCGGCGAGGACTACGGCGTCGAGATCGACCAGCACTCCCTCGCCGCGGCGCGCTTCATCACCCACCTGCGCTACCTCTTCCTGCGCGCCCGCGACGGCAAGCCGACACCGGACGTCGACGACGGGATCGGCGAGGCTGTCCGCCAGGCCAAGCCGCTCCAGTACGCCACCGCCGAACGTCTGGCGCTCAAGATGGAGGAGATGTTCGCCTGGAACGTCGGCCGGGAGGAGATCCTCTATCTCGCCCTGCACGTCAGCCGACTGACCGCACGGGACGACACAGCGGAAGGAACCCATGCCGACGCCTGACGACGACCGGTCCGCGGCAGCGATTCTCCGAGCCGTCGGCGGCCAGGAGAACGTCACACGCCTGACCCACTGCTTCGTCCGCCTCCGCTTCCGACTGCGCGACCCTGCGGCCGCCGACATCGAGGCCCTCTCCGCGCACCCCCTCGTCGCACTCGCCGTCTGGCAGCTGGACGAACTCCACATCGCCCCACGTCGCGACCTCTTCCGTCTGTTCGACGAACTGAAGGACATGCTCGGCGACGTGGCTTCGCACTAAGGCCCGCCGTGACTGGGAACGCACACCTCTCCCCAGGCGCTCGCAGGGTCAGTCGTCGACGGTGGCGAGCGCCGCGGCGTGCTGCTCGTCGGTGACCGGCTCCAGCCAGGTGGTGCCATCGCCGTTGCCGTCGCCGACCAGCAAGGCGATGTGGGCCATGAGATTGGTGTCGGTGGCGCCGTGCCAGCGCTCTTCACCGGCCGGGCACTTGACGGTCTCGCCGACGCGGACGCGGACGACGTTGCCGTCGCGGGTGCCGACCAGACCGACGCCGTCGGTGATGAGGAAGGGGCCGTCGTTACAGGTACTGACAGGGACCCCCACATGCACGGCGACCCACCTAGCCTCGAATACGTGAGCACCCAGACCGAGATCCGCGCCTTCCTGGCCTCCCGCCGCGCCAAGATCGCTCCTGAGCAGGCCGGGCTGCCCGCCTACGGCAGCAACCGGCGGGTGCCGGGCCTACGCCGCGAGGAAGTCGCCTTCCTGGCCGGTGTCAGTCTCGACTACTACGTCCGTCTGGAGCGCGGGCACCTCGCCGGAGCCTCGGAGGAAGTCCTCGACGCCGTCGCGAAGGCCCTCCAACTCGACGAGGCCGAGCACGCCCACCTCCACGACCTCGCCCGCGCCGTCGCCAAACGCCCCGCCCGCCGCACCCGGCGGGCCCGCGGCCCGTTGCCGGACAGTGTCCTGCGCGTCCTGGAGTCCATGACCGACTCCCCGGCGTTCATCCGCAACGGCCGCCTGGACATCCTCGCCGCCAACCGCCTCGGCCGCGCCCTGTACTCCCCGCTGTTCGCCGACGGAACTCCCCGACCCGTCAACATCGCCCGCTACCAGTTCCTCCACCCCGGCGGACGCGACTTCTTCCCCGACTGGGAGACGTCCCTCAACACCACCGTCGCCCTGCTGCGCACCGAGGCCGGACGCGCCCCTCACGACAGCGACCTGACAGGACTCATCGGCGAACTCGTCACCCGCGACAAGGAGTTCCGCACCGCCTGGGCCAGACACGACGTGCGCCTGCACCACACCGGCCGCAAATCCTTCCGTCACCCCGCCGTCGGCATCCTCACCCTGGACTTCGACGCCATGGAACTCCCCGCCCAGCCCGGCGTGACCCTCACCGCCTACAGCGCCGCACCTCACACAACCGACCACGACGCCCTCCAGCTCCTCGCCAGCTGGGCCGCCACCCACGACGAGCCCCACCCTGCCGACGACCACAGCGACCGCGCCACCGCACCAGACAACTGACGAGCACCCGTCTCCCCCCAGTTCGGATCCCGGCGTCGACAGAGGCGACCGGTTGGGTACAGCCCAGGCTGCGGACTTCCCATGCCCCGGCAGTTGGGGCATCGGAAGCCCGCAAGCGTGCGACTGCCGGGGACGATGTCGAAGGCGTCGTGTGCGCGACCCCGGCCAGTCGTGGACCCTGCTCTCAGGCGCCGACGAACTGCGCCGGCTCAGACCGGTGACACCTCCCGCGCCGCGACCAGGTTGAGGGCGATGTCGATGATCATGTCCTCCTGGCCGCCGACCAGTCGCCGCTCGCCGCACTCCGTGAGGATGTCGCGGACGTCGACGTCGTACTGCTGCGCGGCGTTCCGACACACACCCAGAGAGGACCGGCAGTGGCTCAGACCGAGGAAATGGCGCGCGACCTGCACGACGCGCGGTTCGACGAGGCGGGATCAACACTTGTCAGGCAGGCCATTCTCGTCACGGGTACGAACGACGGCGTTTTCCGCGGTGACCTCCTCATCCGCGAAGGCCGTATCGTCGAAGTCGCGCCCCAGCTTGACGTGACCGATGCCGAGATCGTCGACGGCACGGACTACATCGTCTGCGCGGGCTTCATCGACACCCATCGGCATCTGTGGCAGACAGTGCACAAGGGCTTCGTGTACGACATGAGCCTGCTGGAGGTCTTCACGAGCCTCTACGGCGCCTACTCGATGCGGTTCCGTCCCGAGGACATCTACGCGGCCACGCTCCTGGGCCGGCTGACCGCTCTCGACGCCGGCGTCACCACCGTTCTTGACTGGGCGCACAACGTGTCGACCACGGCCATGGAGGACGCCGGTATCCAGGCGCTGCGGGATGCCGGGGGTCGGAGCATCTTCGGGCACGGCTATGTGGGAGACCGTCTCTTCGACATTCCCCGCTACTACGACCAGCCGCGCACCTTTGAAGCGGCGAACCGCATAAGGCAGATCCTGCCCGACGACGACGCACTGGTGTCGTCCTGTTACCTAGGGCTCGAACCGCCCTTCTTCATATCGCTGGAGGCATGCGGAAGGGAGTACGAGATCGCGCGTGAGCTGGGCATGCGCATCTCCACCCACCTCAACTCGCTGGGTCCCGACGGCACGGCTCCCTTCCCCACACTCGAAGCCATGCACAAGGCGGGTCTCATGGGTGACGACATCACCTATGTGCACCTCATCGGCGCCACGGATCACGAGATGCAGCTGATCGCCGACACCGGCGGCACCGCCTCCGTGTCTCCCCAGATCGATGCGCACGTCGAATCGTTCGCGGCCCCGCCGACAGGCCGTCTGCTCGCTGCGGGAGTCCGGCCCAGCCTGAGCATCGACGGGACGATTGGTGCCTCGGAGGACTTCTTCTCCCAGATGCGCTGTGCCTTCGACGTCGAGCGCACCATCACCAAGAACAAGTTCGAGCCCCGGCCGGCGGACTACAAACTCACGCTCAACGATGTGTTCGACTTCGCCACGCTGCAAGGCGCTCGCGCGATCGGGCAGGGCCACCGACTGGGGTCCATAGAACCCGGCAAGGTGGCCGACCTGCTGTTCATCTCGACCACTTCGCCGAACATGATGCCGGTGATCCATCCCCTCGCCGCCCTGGTCTTCCACGCGAACACGAGCGACATCGACACCGTCCTGGTCGAAGGGAAACCGGTCAAGCGCAACGGCCGGCTCGTCGCGGACCTGGACGACGTCCGTCGCCGTGTCGAGGAAACCGTCGATCACCTCTACTGGCGAGCCGAATCGGAGCTGCCGCCACAAGCGGCCCGCCCGCACCCGGCCATGCGCCCGTGCGGATCGATACAGGAAGGAATCCGTAATGCCGCAGATCACCACCAGTTGTAAGACCGACACCCCGCTGATCGACGCCTCGCTGATCTCCCACGGGACGTTGACCTCCCTCGACCTGCAGGCCTCGCGCCGGTTCTACGAGGAGGTACTCGGTCTCGAGGTCATCCAGGTCAGCACCGTGTCGTTGAACATCCGCAAGGGCTCGGGCCATGTGTACGTCGTGGTGGAGACGGGTGAGCCCAGCAGTATGGGCATGTTCGACCACAACGGCATCGACGTCGGTACCCGTGACGCCGTCGACAAGGCGTACGAGAACCTGGTCGCGGTCAAGGAGGAGTACGGTCTCGGGCGGATCCACAAGCCGACGGACCAGCACGGGATGTACTCCTTCTACTTCTCCGATCTCGACGGCAACTGGTGGGAGATCCAGCAGGGAGTGGCGGGCGGGAACGCCACGCTGTTCGGCGATCCCAAGACGGACTTCACAGGCCGTACCGAGATCGACGACGAGATGATGCAGCACATCTTCGACACGGACCTGACGCTTAAGGAGAACAAGGACCAGCCGTGAACCGGGCGACGGCGTGCGACTCGAGGGTGCCGCACGCCGTCCCCCTCACGGCTCCTGGCTGATCTTCCGTATGGCCGCGAGCAGCGGCGCGGCAGCTCCGTGAGCCGATGCAGCGGGCCGATGGAGCCGCCACGGCCACGGCCGCCACAGGAGCTGTCCGCTTGCGCACCGGCAGCCCGCCGGAAGGAGCAGGCCTTCCTGCGGGCTGCCGACGTCTGCGTTCGGGACGTCAGACGCTGCTCCTGCTCCGGGGCGGTGCGTTGCACGGCAGCGGCCCGAAGGGCTCGGGCCGTATTGCCGCCGCGACCGGAGCCCAACTGGCGGTCCGACACCTTCGCGCCGCGGATCAAGCGCGACGCCGGTAGCGCCCTCGCTGTCCTCCGGAGAACACTGGCAAGGCGGCGCCGGCGTCAGGTGCACCGTGATCGGCGTATCGAAGACGTCATCGAGAGCCTTCACCCGAAACGGCAGCGTCTCGATACGGTACGGTGCCAGGTGTGAGTGAGACAGGGACCGTGAGGGGACGTCGGCGTCCGGCGGCTGCGCACGGACCGGCGCGGGATGTCACCCGGGATGCGCGCATCATCGAGGCAACCCTGGACCTGCTCGCGGAACGCGGCTACGCGGACCTCACGATGGACGGCGTGGCCGCTCGCGCCGAGGTCGGAAAGGCCACGGTGTACCGCCGCTGGGCCTCCCGCGAGGACCTGGTGGCAGACGCCTTGGAGACACTCGACCTCGCCGTCGATCCGGCCGACGTTCCTCACCCCCCGCGTCTGCGGGACGACCTGGTGGGCACCTTGACGGCTACCTCCGGGTGCAAGGGGGGCCGCGGCCACCGCCTGACCGCCGTCCTGCTGGCCACCACACGCAGCCACCCTCGGGTGACCTCCGCCCTGCGCGAGCGATACGCCACTGCTCAACGCGACGGGATCAGCGGATGCCTGCACCGAGCGGAGGAGCGCGGCGAACTCGACGGGTCCCGCACCGAGCGGCTACTGGAGCCGGGCCGCCTGGAGATCACGGCAGCGATCGCCCTGATGGTTCAGCAGCCCCTGTGCGACGACCGTCCGCTGGGCCCCGAGGACATCGAACGCATCGTGGACCAGGTCCTGATGCCACTCATCACGCCAGCGCACCTGACGCGCTGATCACATCCCAAGCAGGCACCCTCCCCATGGACCCGGCATCTTGCCGGGTCCTCCTTTTTCACCCTCGTACTGGTTGCGCAGCGAAGCAGTCGTGTCGGCATCACCACGCCCGCAACACGAGACTGTGCCGTCTCGATACGTTACAGTTTCGAGTAATGGCAGCCGTCACCAGCGGCGCATGCCTTCCACCGTGCCCTCAAGGAAGCAGGCACCCCCCATGACCAAGCTCAACGACAAGACCGCGATCATCACCGGCGCGGCATCCGGGATCGGCGCGGCGACCGCCCTGCGCGTTGCCCGGGAAGGCGCCCGCACCGTGGTCGCCGACATCAACCTCGAAGGCGCCGAGAAGATCACCCAGGCCATCCGGGAGGCGGGCGGCGAGGCGATCGCCGTGCGGGTCGACCTCGCGGACAGCGATTCGGTCCGGGCCGCCGTGCGGTCGGCCGTCGACGCCTTCGGGCGACTGGATGTCCTGCACAACAATGCCGCGGCCACCCACCTGTCCGCGCGGTTCGATCTGCCGGTGCTGGAGGCCGACCCCGAGATCTGGGACCAGACCATGGCGATCAACGTGCGCGGCACGATGGTCGCCACCCAGGCCGCCCTGCCTCACCTCATCGAGACAGGCGGCTGCGTGATCAACACCGTCTCCGACTCCGGCCTGGTCGGCGACGTGAGCAACCCCGCCTACGGCGCCTCCAAGGCGGCCGTCATTGCATTGACCCAGTACACCGCCACGCAGTACGGCAAGGACGGCGTCCGGGCCAACGCCATCAGCCCCGGATTTGTCGCGACCCCGGCCACGGCCGGTTCGACGCACGGCGGGATCACCGACGTCATGCTGCGCCACGCCCTGACCCCGCGCCTGGGGCTGCCGGAGGACATCGCCGGGGCCGTGGTGTTCCTCGCGTCCGAGGACGCCACCTACATCACGGGCCAGGTCCTGCAGGTGGACGGTGGCCTGCTGGCCCACCAGCCCTATGTCGCCGACATGCGCGCGGCCTTGGCCTGAGCCAGCCTGCCGTCCCTTGTCTCGCCCCTCCGCACGTATCCACCGAAAGAGCACACCGTGAGCAACATGACCGTCCTGGTGACCGGCGCGGCCGGCGACCAGGGTGCCGCAGCCATCCGTCACATGCGCGAGGCTGGGCACGCCGTCCGCGCCCTCGATGCCGCAAGCCCCGACTCGCCGCGGGCCCAGTACCTCGCCGAGCTCGGCGCCACGTACATACAGGGCGACGTCGCCGACCAGGAGACCGTCGACCAGGCCATGGCCGGTGTCACCGCCGTCCTCGCCGTACCCGTCGGCCCGTACGGCGACGAACTCGTCAAGGCAGACCTCGGCACGTTCCTCATCTCAAGCGCGGAACGAGCGGGCGTGGAGATATTCGTACAGACCACGGTCGCCGCCCTCGAACGCCACCTCGTCACCGGCGACTACGGCACCGGCTACACCGCGGACGAATACGCCGCCGCCCGCCTGCGCATCGAGGCCCGCCTGCGCACCTCCACGCTCAAGCGATGGGTTCTGCTGCGGCCGGTCGCCCTGATGGAGAACTTCCTGCCGCCCAAGGCGCACCACATGTTCCCCTGGCTGTCCCAGGGCCGCCTCGACTCAGTTCATGCCGTGGACGTGCCGCTCCAGCTGGTCAGCGTCGTCGACATCGCCCGCTTCACCGTGGCCGCACTCGCCGAACCGGACCGCTTCGACCGGCAGAGCATCGAGCTCTGCGGCGACGAACTGGGCATCGACGCCATCGCCGACGCCATCAGCACCGCGACCGGCACCACAGTCACCCAACGGACGCTCACTGTCTCCGATGCGGTGAACGACGGGATGATCCCGGGCGTCGCCCACAGCCAGGAATGGGTGAACAAGGTCGGCTACGCCGCGGCCCGCCCTGAGGAGATCCACCGCTCCTGGGGCATCAAGCCGACCTCCTTCACCGACTGGGCCGACGCCCATGCGGAACTCTTCGACGTCCCGCGCCGCCCCTGACAGCTCCCGCGGTCGGAAGGCCAGCCTCAAAGCATCCGCTGGGCTGGCCTTCCGCTCATCGCCGACCAGGTGGCCCAAAACGCCGAACTCCTGGCAAGGCTGGGGTCGGCGAACGCCGGCAATCCGCTGGCGATGTCGCGGGACGAAGTCTCCCGGACCGTCGACACCTTCCGGTTCGTGGCCGGCGCGCTTCGCGCATATCTCCTCCAACCGCCATCGAGGTCCCCGAGCAATGTGGTTGAGACGTCAGACATCTCGATCAACAGCCCTGGGGCCTCGCTCGTTGCGCTGCATGAACCGTCACCTGATAGGTGGCCAGCCCGAGGAGGCTCACTGCTCCAGCAGGGAGACGGAACGTGGCTTGCCGAGGATTGAACAGAGATGCGCGCGCAGGGCAGGGCACGTACTTGGAGGGACAGCGCATGGGGGAAACGGAGACCGTACGAGGGCGACGTCGAAGCGGGGCGCTCACTCGAGGGGAGATCATCGAAGCCGCGGTGGAGATCAGCACCGCCGAAGGGCCCGCCGGAGTCAGCTTCCGGGTGCTGGGCGGCCGGCTCGGTGTGGCGGCCACCGCGCTGTACCGGCACTTCCGCGACAACCGTGGACGCCATGCGGAAGTCCCTCGACGCCGACACCCGCCGCAAAGACGACGCCGCCCTCTACGCGAACATGGCCCGCGAAGAGCCACGACTGCCCCGCTACCTGCGCTCGCCGTCACGACCGACGAGAGGTCCTGTTCACCGCTCAGATCGAACTCCACATCCACGCGACGGCGTCCGGCAGGCCTGATCTGCATCCCCGGTCTGAGGGATTCGAGCCCGCCCCGAACTCGGGGGGGTGCAGGATTCCGACACGATCTTTCGGACGTACCCGGCCTTCTCGCCAGAGCCCGGCGAGCCGGTCCGGGAGATCCGTGGGCCGGTTCCGGCAGCGCCTCAGTGCGTCCGGTAACCGGTTCGAGCGGGCGGCGCAGGGCGGGCAGGGCGCTGTCGCCGACGAGGTGTTGTTGGTCCATGCCAGCAACAGGGGGGCGAGAAAGAGTAAACGCTCCCGGCTGATCTACCGGCCATTCGTCCACCCGGACGGGACCAGAAGAGCGGCGGGCGCCGCAGCTTCGCGGGAACCGACTACTGCGACCTGCTCATCGCGGCTCGCCAGCAACTCGGCGAGCCGATCGTCCTGGTCTGGCGTCCGCAACGTCCATTGCGTCCGCCGCCAGCTTAGGTGGGAGGCGGGCGTTCTCAGTGCGTCGCGCTCTCCGCGTAGTCCCGGATCGGACGCTGGCCGTCCCATGTCTCGTGCGCGGCGCGCATGAATTCCATACCGCGGCAGTCATCGGCGGTGAACTCGGACAGCTCGACGAAGGAGCCGACCCGCGATCGGGCATCGAAGATGGTGCAGCGGCCTCCCCCTGGCAGCACCATGACCAGTGCGGGATCGTAGCGGAGCTCCTCGTACCTGGCACGGGCGGCGTCGTAGTCACCGGGCGATGTCGGTCGGATGTTCGGCTGCACATGGTGCAGGGCGAGATCGCCTTGCTCTCGCAGGACCTCCTGGAACACCGAGGGTGCGTCGTTGGTCGGCTGGATGATCTCGATCATGGTGTTGCCTGTGAAGCCGAGCGCCACGACGATGCTGTCCTCGGCGGGCTTGCCGCGGTACTGACGCTCCCCGAAGGTGACGGGGAACTCCAGCCGGTAGAAGGGCCCCGCCCCGAGGCCGTCCACCCAATGGCTGACGGCCCGGTCGATATCGGTGGTCACGAAGGCGAACTGGGTGGTGGCGCCGGGCGCGGTCTGCATGATGCCCTCCAATAGCAACAATGTGGTTGCTTTATTCGTACCCTGCTCCGATGTTCAACGCAACTGAATGGTTGCTTTATGGCGGTTGGCGTTAGCATCTGGACATGGCTGCCAGACGCGAGAAGACCGGGGTCCGGGCGACTTCTGAGCCCATGAAGCAGGTCCGCGGCACACAACTGGTCGCGAATGTCCTCGACACGACGCTCGTCGAGCTAGGCCGCGTCGGCTACGAGAAGCTGTCGGTGGAACGGGTGGCCGAGCGGGCCCGAGTCAACAAGGTGACGATCTACCGGCGTTGGCCGACGAAGCGTGATCTGGCACAGGCGGCGCTGGAGAGCCTGGCCGGCACGCAGCCGACCCCCGAGGACTCCGGGAGCATCCGTCAGGATCTGGTCGCTTTGCTGAGCGCACTCAGGGAGTGCACCGATTCGCCGACGGGGCGCGCGCTGTTCCGTGTCCTGTTCCGCGGCTCGCCTTGCGACGATCTCGCGCAGATCGCGGAGACGATAAGCAGGGAGAAGGCCGAGCGGGAGAAGACCATCTACAGCCGGGCCGTCGCGCGCGGAGAGCTTCCCCCGGACGTGAACGTTGACGTCGTACACGCGATGCTCGTCAGCGCGATCCACAACGCTTCCCTCTTTGAAAACAAGCGGCTTGGTGAGCGTGACATCGAGTACATCGTCGATGTCGTCCTCGCCGGCATCGAAGGGATGGGAAGTCGCCCGCACGGCAAGCGGCAGGAGCCCTCCGGCAGCGCGCCCTGATGCACCCGGCCCTGAGCATGGTGGACTGCCACGCCTGCCCGCTGGGCACAGTGCGGGGGTTCCGGTCAGCACACCGGCGAGAAGCTGGCGATGGGCGTCGATGCCGGGCCGTGCCAGCGTAGGGCTGGGGTGTGCCTGGGCAGTGATCTCGCCGATGTCACCTTCGTTGCGGAGGTCGACGGGACTCCGTGCCTGGCTGCGAGCGCGGCCACTCCTCGTCTTGGCAGGCCGTTTCGCTGCCGTATCGCAGGCCGTCGAACAGGAGGGCTGTGATGTGTATGGCCTCGTCCCGCCAGTCGTCCGCAGCATGCAGCTGGCAGATGCCGCCCAGGGCGCGCAGGAGCGTTTTCCCGGCTGTGTCGGAGCGGATGACGCCGGCCGCTGCGCCTGCGGAGAGCAGTTGGTCGAGCGCTGCGGCCATCCGGGCACGGGCGCTGTCGAAGGCCGGTGAGTCGGTGGCCATGATGCTCGCCAGCGTGGTCACCATGCCTTTCCCGACTGCCGCGTGCTCCACCAGCAGCAGGAGGAACTGCCGCAGCGCCTCTTCCGGAGCGTGACGGGCGAGAAGCCCCTCGGGGGCCGCGCACAGTTCGTCGACCTCTTGCCGGTAGACCTCCTCGACAAGGGCCTCGCGAGTGGCGAAGTGGCGGTAGAGCGTGCCGACTGCGACGCCGGCACGCCGGGCGACTTCTTCCACGTGGATATCGGCTTCACCGGACAGGAAGGCGTCGCGCGCCGCGGTGAGCAGAGCCTGCCGGTTGCGCTGGGCGTCGGCGCGCAGCGGACGTGGTGTGGGCAACAGTACCCCCGTAAGGTGAATCGGGTTCATGATAGTTTCCGGAGTCAGGTTCACCTTAGTTGAGGAGTGACACGATGACTGTTCCCGACGAGGGGCTGAGCGGCCTGCGCGTGCTGGTCACCGGTGGCAGCCGCGGTCTGGGGGAGGCAACCGCGCGCCGCTTCGCCGCAGCCGGTGCGAAGGTGCTGACCGCCTCACGTACTGCACCGCCAGAGAGCTCTCCGGCCGCGTTCATCCAGGCCGATCTCGCGACCGAGCAGGGTGTCGCAGAGCTTGGCCGACGGGTGCTCGACACCTTCGGCGGCGTGGATGTCCTGGTCAACAACGCGGGCGCGTCCAGCGGGCCGGTGCCGACGCTGCAGCGGTCGGACGAGTCATGGCTGGCCGATCTGGAGATGAATCTGCTCGCCGCTGTCCGGCTGGACCGGGCCCTGGTCCCGGGGATGGTCGCACAGGGTTCCGGTGTGGTGGTGCACGTCTCATCGATAGCGAGCCGGCTGCCGCAGCGGGCCGATGCGTCCTATGCGGCGGCAAAGGCGGCTCTCAACGCCTACAGCCGTGAGCTTGCCACCGAGGTCGGCGAACACGGTGTGCGGGTGGTGCGCGTACTTCCCGGCTTCGTCGCCACCGCCGGCACCATTGAACATCTCCAGCAGATCGCGGACGGCCAGGGCATCGGCCTGGAAGAGACGCAACAGCAGATCGTGAAACATCTGAACGTGCCGATGGGACGGCCCGGCGAGCCCGAGGATGTGGCGGAGATGATCGCCTTCCTCGCCTCCCCACGCGCCAAGTGGCTCACCGGAGCCGAATTCCGGGTCGACGGAGGCATCATCCCTGTGGTGTGAACCTGAGGGCCGCGCGCTTCCCTCACGGCGGCACGGCGCAACGTCCGAAGACTTGAACGTGTCTTCGGACGCCCCTTGCGGCTGTACGGCCGACCGCTACTCGCCCTCGCCGTCATCGATCTCGTCAGCGCTGTGCGGGTCGCGCAAGTGTGGGCCCTGCCTGCGCCGCGTACGAGGCCACGCAGGTTGGAGCCTGGCTTCTGGTCAGCGCAAGGAGCGGGGTGGCCATCGTCGTCTCTCAAGGAGAGACCCGTACCGGGCCGACGAGTGCTGGGTCCTGCGGACGCTCTTACGGCAGAGGCACAGGGGCAGCTTGCGGTTCTCGCAGACTGCCCTTGGTGGTGGCTGGCCTGTCAGGGAAACGGGCCGGTCGGCAGGGACTCCACGGGACGCCGTACGTCGCGCGCACAAATTGCATCCATAGATGAGATTCGCAACAGATGCACGTCCAGCAGGCATTCATCGTCTGGGCCTCACAAGAAAAACAATTGAATCTGACGTCAGGTTCGAGTACGGTTCCGGTCACGTCAACGGAGACGGGAGCAGCTCATGGGCCAGGTGGAGACGGTTCGCGGTCCAGTACAAGTCGATGACTTGGGCGTGACCCTCATGCATGAGCACGTGTTCGTCCTCAGCGAGGAGATCCGGCGCAACTATCCGCAGCTGTGGGACGAGAAGCAGCGGGTGGAGGACGCCGTTCGCCGACTGCGGGCACTGACCGAGCGGGGCGTCCGGACGATCGTCGACCCGACCGTCCTGGGGCTCGGCCGGGATGTCGAGCGCGTCGCACGGATCAACGCCGAAGTGGATCTCAACATCATCGTGGCCACCGGCCTGTACACCTACCGGGACGTGCCCTTCTTCTTCCACTTCACCGGCCCGGGCACGATGTTCGACGGCCCTGAACCCATGGTCGACATGTTCGTCCGGGACATCACGGAGGGCATCGCAGAGACCGGGATCAAGGCCGCATTCCTCAAGTGCGCGATCGAGGACGAGCTTTCTCCCGGCGTCGAGCGCGCGATGAACGCCGTCGCCGAAGCGCACAAGCGCACAGGGGTACCGATCACCGTGCACACCAGCGCACCGCACCGGTCCGGCCTGGTCGCCCAGGAGATCTTCCGTCGGGAGGGGGTGGACCTGAGCAGGGTGGTGATCGGCCACAGCGGGGACACCGCGGACCTGGACTACCTGCACAAGCTGATCGACAACGGGTCGCTGCTCGGGATGGACCGGTTCGGCGTGGACGTGCTGCTCCCCGGGGATCAGCGAGTGGCCACGGTCGCGCAACTGACCGCGGAGGGATACGCGGACCGGCTGGTGCTGGCGCAGGACGCCTCCTGCCACATCGACTGGTTCCCGCCGGGACTGCGCGAGGAGATCGCGCCGAACTGGCACTTCAACCACATCCACGACGACGTGCTGCCCGCTCTGCGCGAGGCCGGCGTGTCTGAGGAACAGCTCACCACGATGCTGGTGGACAACCCCCGCCGGCACTTCGACTCCACCCCCACGAGGTGAACGGCATGGACTCCCAGCCCAGGGCCCTGGTCCGGCGCCCCTCTCCCTACCCCTTCGCCACCCACGGGATCCGCCGGGACAGCGACGGCGTCGCCCACTACGAGAACCTGCCGCGGTCCCTCGTGGAGGTCCTTCG
Organism: Streptomyces sp. NPDC101234; assembly: GCF_044767525.1. Classification (NCBI taxonomy): domain Bacteria; kingdom Bacillati; phylum Actinomycetota; class Actinomycetes; order Kitasatosporales; family Streptomycetaceae; genus Streptomyces; species Streptomyces sp. NPDC101234. Next base: position 138,313 of record NZ_JBIWOA010000005.1, read on the forward strand.
TCACTGGGCCGAGACCACACCCGAGTCGGACGCGGTGAGCGAGGTCGGTGGTCCACGGCTGAGCTACCGCGAGCTGCACGAGCGGGCCGCGCGGGTGGCCGGGGGACTGCGGGCCGCGGGTGTGAACGCGGGTGACCGAGTGGCCCTGCGCTATCCGGCCGGAGCCCGGTGGGTGCTGGCTTTCTGGGGGACGTTGCTGGCGGGCGCAGTCCCGGTCGCTGTCAATACCCGTTTCACCCCCCATGAGGTGTCGTTCGTGCTGCAGGACGCCGATGTGGCTATCGACCTGACTCCCGACACCCCGCTGCCCGACGGTGATCCGGTCGTCGCGTCCGACCCCGGTCCGGACGATGTGGCGGCGATCTTCTACACATCCGGGACCACCGGCCACCCCAAGGGAGTGCCCACGACGCACGAGGCGTTCCTGAGCAACGCCGAGACGATGCTCCGCGGTCTCGGCGTGACCAGGGACATCGGCGCCGAGCTGCGCACCCTGATCAGCGTGCCGCTGTTCCACGTGACCGGCTGCAACTCCCAACTGCTGACCGCCGCCTACGCGGGCGGAGCGGCGGTCATCCTGCCGACGCTGGACCTCAAGGCGTTGCTCGACGCCGTCCATGGGGAACGGATCTCGTTCCTCGTGACGGTCCCCGCGGTGTACGCCCTGCTGCTGCGCGACCCCGCCTTCACTGACGCCGACACCTCGACCGTGCGCTGGGTCGGTTACGGCGGGGCCCCGATCGCGTCCTCCCAAGTACACGCGCTGCGCGCCGCGTTCCCGGGCTGTGACGTGTTCAACGGCTACGGCATGACCGAGACCGCGTCCCTGATGACTGTCCTGCCGAACGCCGAGGCCGCCGAGCATGCCGACTCCGTGGGATACGCCGTGCCGGTCGTCGACCTCGCCATCGCGCCCCTGGACCATCCCAACCGTGGGGAACTGCTGGCCCGCGGCCCCAACGTCATGCGCGGGTACTGGCGGCATCCCGAAGCGACCGAACAGGCCCTGCAGGACGGCTGGATGCGCACGGGCGACATCGTCGAGGTGGATGCCGAAGGCCGCGTGGTCGTCGTCGACAGGCTGAAGGACATCATCAACCGGGGTGGCGAGAACATCTCCAGCGTCGAGGTGGAGAACGCTCTGTCCGAGGCCCCCGGGGTCGCGGAGGTGGCCGTCGTCGGCGTACCGGACGACGTGATGGGCGAGAAGGTCGGGGCCGTGCTGGTGCCGACCGGCATCGGCCCGGACAGCCGCGCCGCGCTGGATGTCGACGCCGTCCTCGCGCACGCCCGCACCAGGCTGGCCGACTACAAGATGCCACAGTACGTGTCTGTCATCACCGGCCCCCTGCCGCGCAACGCGGGAGGCAAGGTGCGCAAGAACGAGGTCCGCCGGACGGCGACTTGGAGGTCCACGAAATCATGACGACTCCGGGAGACGCTTCCCAGGACACGGCTCGTGACGCCCTGGTGAGTGCCGCACGGGCCCTGTTCCCCCGCAAGGGATACGGCGGCACACGCATCACGGAGATCGCTCGCGCCGCGGGAACGTCCGTCTCCACCTTCTACTCCCGGTTCGACTCGAAGGAAGATGCCTACCGAGCCGCGATGGGATCCCCGCCGCCGAAGGCCGGGGCGAACGAGTCGGAACTGGGCGCCCGGGCACAGCGGAGCCGGAAGGCACTGCTCGTCGCGGCGCGCGCGTGCATCGAACGAGACGGATACGCCGCGGCACGCATCAGTGACATCGCCGCCGAGGCCAAAGTCGCGGTGGGCACGTTCTACACCTACTTCCCATCCAAGCTGGAAGTTTTCACGGAGGTTCTGCACCAAGGGCTGTTGTCCGAGCTCAAACACACCAGGATGCAGGCGCTGCACGAGCCGGTCGCGACCGACGGCGCCGACGGCCCAGAGGGTGTTGCCGAGGTTCGCGCGCAGGCCCGGCAACGGATCCACGTAGCGGTGCAGCGCTACTTCTCCAGCTACTCACGGCACGCGTTGTTGCTGCTGCGGGTGGACGAAGCGACCGGTGTCCATCCGGAACTGGTCCCCCTGCGGCTCGAACTGCACTGCGGATTCGCCGACCACATCGCCGCGAGCCTGCGCGACTGGCAGGCACTCGGCATCATCCGCACCGACCTCGACGTCCGGCACACCGCCGACGCCCTGGCCGCCATGGTCGGACAGACCACACGGCTGTGGCTCACCTACGGGCAGCCGCACGACCCGGAGACCGCCGTAGCCACGCTCACCCGACTGTGGGTTGCCGGCATCGGCCTGACGGACGGCCCATACGGCGAACAACCCGCCCCCTCCCCCGAGCATTGAATCGAGGAGTACCCGTGCAGCTGACCAATCGCCAGTGCCGGCTCGCCGCCCGGCCCGAGGGCCTGCCCAAACCGTCGGACTGGGACTTCGTCGACGCCGCGGTGGCCGCGATCGCGGACGGCGAGTTCCTCGTCCGGGTCGAGTATCTGTCGATCGACGCCGCCATGCGCGGCTGGATGACCCCTGTCCGCTCCTACATCCCGCCCGTCGAGATCGGCGACGTCATGCGCGCCGCTGCCATGGGGCGCGTCATCCAGTCCCGGCATTTGGACTTCCAGGTGGGCGACTACGTCAACGGAGCGTTCGGCGTGCAGGAGTACGCCGTATCCGACGGCGAGGGCGTGCGGGTGGTGGACCTGGCCCTGGGATCACCCGCCACGCACCTCGGCGTCCTCGGGCTCAGCGGGCTGACGGCCTACTTCGGGATCCTCGATGTCGGCAAGCCGCAACCGGGCCAGACGGTCGTGGTGTCCGGGGCGGCCGGATCCGTCGGCAGCATCGCGGGGCAGATCGCCCGGCTTCAGGAATGCCGGACCATCGGCATCGCCGGCGGGCCGGCCAAGTGCGACTGGCTGGTGAAGGAACTGGGCTTCGACGCCGCGATCGACTACAAGTCCCAGAACGTTCGGCGACAGCTGCGCGAACTGGCCCCGCAAGGCGTCGACGTATTCCTGGACAACGTGGGCGGCGACGTGCTCGACGACGTCCTGGTCCGGCTCGCTCCGCATGCCCGCGTCGTGATCAGCGGAGCCATCTCCCAGTACAACACCACCGAGGGTATGCGGGGCCCGGCCAACTACATGCAACTGCTCGTCTCCCGCGCCTCCATGACCGGCTTCGTCATCTTCGACTACGCCAAGCGGTACCGGGAGGCCCTGACCCAGTTGGCCGGGTGGCTGGACTCGGGTGCCCTGCACGCCCGCGAGGATGTGGTCGAGGCCGACATCGACGACTTTCCCGATGTCCTGCTGAGCCTGTTCCGCGGCGCGAACACCGGCAAGCTCGCGATGGCCCTCCCCGCGGCCCTCGGGAACGAAGGAGCAGTCGCATGAGCGGCCGGCTCGCGGGCAAAGTGGCCCTCGTGACAGGCGCCGCGGGCGGCATCGGGTCCGCCATGGCCCACCGGTTCCAGGCGGAGGGCGCGCACGTCCTGGTCACGGACGCGGACGCGAAGCGCGTGCATGCCCTGGGGGACGCACTGGGGGTGCCCGCCCGCGAACACGACGTCACCGACGAGCAGTCATGGGAGAGCGTCGCGGCATGGGCGCTGGATGGGCGCCGGAGCGTGGACATCCTGGTGAACAATGCCGGGATCCTGCTCGTGGCCTCCCTGCAAGAGACCACGTTGGAGAAGTTCCGGCGGGTACAGGAAGTCAACCAGGTCGGTGTGTTCCTCGGCATGCGCACCTTCGCCCCGATCATGGTCACCGCGGGGGCGGGGTCGATCATCAACCTGTCGTCCGTCGCCGGCCGTTCCGGCATGAAGTACGGCACCGCCTACGCGGCCAGCAAATGGGCCGTCAGAGGCATGACGAAATCCGTGGCCCTGGAAGTCGCCAAGCACGGCGTGCGCGTCAACTCCCTGCACCCCGGCCCCGTCGACACCGACATGAACAACCAGCAGAAGGAGCTGACCCCAGGCCTGGTCGACAAGGTGGTGGCAGGCATCCCGATGGGACGCGTTGCCGACCCCGCCGAAGTCGCCAACGCCGCGGTCTACTTCGCCTCGGACGAGAGCCGCTACCTGACCGGCAGCGAGATCGTCATCGACGGCGGCGCGACAGCCTGAACCGATTCCGGCCCGCAAGACGTCCAGACGCCGCCCGCAGCTGAGTGGCGTGTCAACTTCCGCTCACGAATCTGGACCGGCCGACCTGATCTCACGAGGAAGGTCGCGGGTCCTAGTGCTTTCTTCCGAGGCGCGTTGCGTCGAGCGACCGATTCCCGCGCAGCGGCGCGACCCTACGGTGGAGCGCATGAGCAACACGGCGCGCAAGACCTCCAGCGACTACGCGTTAGACGTGGTCCGGGGCTACGCGGATCATGACGCCACCGCCGTCCAGGAAGCGCTGGCCGGTCTGGACGCGGGCAGTTGGATCGAGGTGTACGCCGTGCTGAGCGGCCTTCTGCGTTCCACCATCAGCATCATGGAGCTAACCGGCAGGCGATGGAATCTGGACGAGCTGGTCCGGGGTTCCGACGAGGTCGCCGCCGTGGCCCCACCCCACTACGAGTTCGCGATGGCCGAGACCACGCGGGCCTGGGATCGCGGGGACGAATCTGCGATGCGGGCGTTGTCGGGCCAGGACCTCCTGGGCGCCGTGCACATGACGGCCGCGGGCGTCGCCGTCCTCGGAACGGCTCTGTGGGGCAGGGCCAAACTCCTCGACGTACTCAGGGAGTTCGGCCAAGCCGTCACCGAGCTCGCGAAGGATCGGGCTTCCGACGCCTAGCACCGCAGACCTCGGTATGCGGAAACCAGACTCTCGTCGGCTTCGTCGTCGATGCCACCTGCCTGCGAAGCCGGCGAGAACCTCTTGCACCCCCGTCCTCGAACCCCTCACAGAAGCGGAGCCTTACGCGTGCCCAGAGCCGCACGGAAGCACCCGTACGCGCCATGAACTTCCTGACCCCGCTGTCCGCCCTGTTCCCCGGAACCTCGGGCCGGCTCCTCACCGCCCTCGTCGCTCACCACACGGTCGACGCCACTGGTCCGCTGACGCTCGACGAGTTGTCCAAGGACGCCGCAGTGACGCCCACGCAGCTGGAGGCGGCACTCTTCCGTCTGGGCCTGCTGGGCCTGATCGCTCCACGGCGCAAAGGGGAAGCCGTACGTCTGGTCCCGGGCCACGTCGCCTGGGAAGCCCTGCGCCAACTGACCGACCTGCGGGACCGCGTCATCGCCATGGTCCGCGAGCGGGCGCGAGCCGACCTCCGCCCCGTACCGGACTACCTCGCGCTGAAGGGCGCCGTCGTCGACGGTACGGCGTCGCACCCCGCGGACGTACTGGAGTTGATCGTCGTCGCTCCGACGACCGCCCCGGCGGACTGGCTGGACGATGTCGCCACCCTCGTCGTTCAGCTGTCCCGTGATCTGGGGAACGTCGTGGTCCACCACAGCGCCCCTGACTCCCGTGCGGCGGAGGCCATCGGCGAAGGAACCGCCGTGCGTGTCCTGCCGTCATGACTCCGAGGCGCGAGGCTCTGCTTCGGCGCCCGCGGTCACCAACCGCACCAAGTCGGCCCAGGTGGCCTGCAGACGTGCGGCGGTGACCTGACACTCGTCACGCAGGTAGTCCATGGTCTCGAAGTTCGTGAACACGAGCATGGCGTGGGCAAGCATCTCGTGATCGGCTTCGACCCCCGCTTCCCGCAGAAGGGACGCGATGTGCCGGTGGAAGGACCGGCCGTTGTCGGCGGAGTGGCGCCGCTCCAGGGGGACCTGGCGGGCCAGCGCGGCACCCAGGTCGTTCTCGTCGGCGATGCGCTCGATCAGCGCGCATCCGAACGCGGTCAGCCGTTGACTCGGCGATGCGCCCGGCCCCAGCGGAGGCGGGCCCGAGGTGTACGCCTCCCGGAAGTCGGCCTCGGCGTCGCCCAGCAGGGTCAGCAGGAGTCCGGTGCGGTCACCGAACCGGCGGAACAGGGTGCCCTTTCCCACCCCGGCAGCCCGGGCGACCTCATGCATGGTCACGTGTTCCGCGCCCTGCTCGGCCACCAGCCGGGCGGCCGCCTCCAGCAGGAGAGCGCGGTTGCGGGCAGCGTCGGCCCGCTCCGCGACGACATCGTCAGGCACTGGCCTCACCGTTCCTTCTGCCGTGGCACCTTCGCATATACACAGCCGTCCTCGATCTGCACTGGGTACACCGGGACGAGACGCCGGCGGATCAAGGGCGTGCCCGGTGCGTAGGTCGAAGCGTGAACCGTGCAGCCAGCACTCGACCGTGCAGCCGTCCACCTCTCCCTCGGAGAGTGAGACGGCACTGTGCGAGCACACGTCGTGGATCGCGAAGACCTGCTTCTCGGCCAGCACGAGGGAGACAGGCACGCCCTCTACCTCGATCCGCCGGGGGACACCGTCCTCCAGCACGTCGAACTTGCACAGGTACGTGTAGCCGTCGCTCGGCATCGCTCTCCTCGGGGGCATCACAGGGGGGGTGGGCCATCGACTCCACGGGGATGCGTTGGGCAGTTCGCGCCGGTCAGCAGCATCTCGCACGTGATCGCGTGGCTGATCTTCAACGGTAGCGAGGCGACCTTGACCTGAGACCCTCCCTCGGCCCGAAGCAGTCTCGGCACATGGTCCTAGGACAGGATCCGGTTCAGGAATGTGGCGATAGTGTCCCAGGGCGAAGTGACCAGCCGGGCCGGTGTAGAGCGCCCTCCGGGTGCGGCCTTCGTGTAGGCGCCTTCGCAGACCGAGTCATCGCTCAGCATCTCGAAGAGCGTGCCGTGCGCGTACGGGTCGACGAAGCTGCAGCCGACCGTGTGCAGGGAGCGGACGCCCCGGCTGAAGGTGAAGCGTTCGGCGAGTTCCGCGTCCGCGAGTTCGTCCGAGGCGAAACGTCCGCGTATGTGGATGAGCAGCACGCAGCGTCACGGCTCACATGCGGGACCCCGTTCGGATTCCATCCCCGGCCGGGCCGGTCGGCAACCGGCTCGGCGCTGCATGCTCACCGTGACGGTGCTCCCTCAGCCGTTCACTGCCTGCTGGGCGACGGCACTGTCGGCGGCCTGGTACATCCGCGTGAGCTTGCCGTCCCGGACGGTCCACTCGTGGATGAACCGCACCGCCGTCGACTTGCCGTTCTTGGTGGGGTGGTAGTGGCCGACCACGAACACGCGGTCCTCACCCGACGGGTGGTACTCCTCGACCTCGGTCTCCCAGGAGTCGACCTGCGGCATGAGCTTGCCGAAGTACTCGAACACTCCCTCCGAGCCGTGGTAGACGCCCCCGTGCGGAAAGCCCGGAGTGACATCCCAGGCGAGGTCCGGAGACACCAGTTCGTTGATGACGTCCGCGTCGCCGTTGGCCTCGTACATGCGACGGACAAGTTCGGTGTTCGCAGTAGCAGACATGATCTTCCTTGCGGGACGTGATGCGTGGGTGTGGAGGTGGCCGCTCGGGCAACCTCGAGAACAGGCAACCCGTGTCGGCGGCGGGGTGGGAGTCCTCGCTGTGAGGGGTATCGGCAGGGACCCTCGCCCGCGGCGGGCTCGGCTCACCCCGAGCGTATGGACACCCAGGGCCAAGACGGCACGACTCTCCGTTCCTGCCGGGACAAGATCACCCTGAGCAGGCGGGTTGACGGCATACGGCTCCTGGCAATCCGGCACCAGACGCCCGTTGTCGGCGACCTGGCACTCGACCACCAGAGCCGGCATCCGGCTGGGGGTCCCTGCCAGTACCCCTCACAGCACAGACTCCCTCGTCATGGCCACTTCCCGTTGCATGGTCCGTGCCCCACTCTTCGGGGCCCGGCCAGTACGAGCGCCCATGCGCCCGGTCTGCCGGCCATCTCTCACGAAGGCCGTTCAGGAAGTCACCATGAAGATCGCAGTTCTGGGCACCGGCATGGTCGGCCGCGCCCTCGCAGGCCGACTCAGTGCCCTCGGCCACGACGTGGTCATCGGCACCCGAGACGTCGAGCAGACCCTGGCGCGCACCGAGCCCGACTGGCTGGGCAATGTGCCCTTCGCCCAGTGGCAGCAGGACCACCAGGCGGTGCGGCTCGCGGCGTTCGCCGACGCAGGGGCCCACGGCGAGATCATCGTCAACGCCACCCAGGGAGCCCTCTCCCTGAGCGCGCTGGAGGCGACCGGCGCCGCCAACCTGTCCGGGAAGGTTCTCTGGGACATCGCGTTGCCGCTCGACCTGTCGCAGGGCCTGCCCCCGTCGCTGACGGTGGCGAACACCGACAGCCTCGGTGAGCAGATCCAGCGCGCGTACCCCGAGGCCCGGGTCGTCAAGGCGCTGACCTCCGTGTTCGCCGAAGTCATGGTCGCCCCGGGCCGCATCCCCGGTGACCACAACATCTTCGTCGTCGGTGAGGACGCGGATGCCAAGGCCACGGTCGCGGGCTTGCTCAGCGAGATCGGTTGGCCCGAGAAGTCGATCCTGGATCTCGGCGGCATCCGTGCCGCGCGCGGAGTCGAGATGTACATGCCGCTGTACTTCGCCATCAACGCGGCCCTCGGCACGTTCGACTTCAACATCGCCGTCGTCCGCAAGTAGGGCGTCTTCGGGCCCAGGAGAACGGCGCTCCCTGGGCCCGTCCCGAAAGCGTGCACCGCTTCCGGTGCCCGGTCGCGCAGTGGTGCCACCACATGGGCGAGCTGTTCGCGAACCCCTGAAACGCCCCTCCCTCACAAGGCCACTGAGGCCCTGAGCAGAGCGATACCTCTTCGGACAAAACCCAGGTCCCACGAGCCCCTGCCAAGCACGTGTGTGTACGAGGGGTGGGGACGCCCCCGTACACACGCCTCGCGGACCTGTCCCGGCTCCATGCTCGAGCGGATGAGCGGAGCCGGGACAGGTCCGCACCCATGTCCCCTGTCCCCGAAGCACAGGCACGCGGCGGCGACCACCAGAACGACGAACGAAGTGTCAGCGCACTCCGTCCTCCGCCCGGCTGCCACACCCACCCCAGACGAACCTTCTCCGCCCTCCACCTCGAAGGTGCCTTGGTGGACGGCCCTCTCGCTCGCTCCGGGCACCCAGGCGACCGCCCGGATGCCGCCGTGTCCCAGCAGCCGGGCCTCCACTCCCATCAGCAAGCGACGCTGCCGCTCGTTCAGTTGCGGCAACGACACCGTGAGCTTCACAGCGAATTTGAGCGCCTCGTCCGGGATCCGCCTGCAGAGGGCGACGAGTCGGCAATCACGCGGCCCTGTGGGCGGCGAGCGACGTGGCGGCCGGGAGGTGGCTGTGGATGGGGGCACCGCTCAGGGAGAGGGGCAGGCCGGTTCCCCCGTTGGCGTGGGCGATGATCTCCGCCGTGATGGAGATGGCCGTCTCCTCCGGGGTATGGGCGCCGAGGTCCAGGCCGATCGGGGAGCGGAGGCGGGAGAGGTGCTCCTCCGGGGTCCCGGCCTCCCGCAGCAGGCGCAGACGTTCGTCGTGGGTGCGGCGGGAGCCCATGGCACCGACGTAGCCGACCGGCAGACCGAGGGCCAGGCGGAGCAGCGGGATGTCGAACTTGGCGTCGTGGGTGAGGACGCAGATGGCGGTCCGGGCGTCCACCTCGGTGCGTTCCAGGTAGCGGTGGGGCCAGTCGACCACGACCTCATCCGCGTACGGGAAGCGGGCGGTAGTGGCGAAGACGGGCCGGGCGTCGCAGACGGTGACCTGGCAGCCCAGGAAGCGTCCAGCCTGGCTGAGGGCTGCGGCGAAGTCGACCGCGCCGAAGACAAGCATCCGGGGGCGGGGCGCGTTGACGTGGACGAGCACGGACAGTCGTTCGGGGCAGGTCTCGGCGTCGCCGCCGATGTCGACACGGCGGGTGCGCCCCGCGCGGAGCAGGGCGGCAGCCTGTACCGCGATCGCCCGGTCCTCGCGGACGCCGCCGAGGCTTCCGTCGTACCCGCTGCCGTCGCCGAGAATGCCGAGAGTTCGGCCCAGGAGTTCCTCGGGGCCGTCGACGATCTGAGCCACGGCAGCGGGCCGGCCCCGTACAGCCTCTTCGAGAGCGGCAGCCAGGTGAGGCTGGTCCACTGGCTCGACGCGCTGGACCAGAACGTCGATCTCGCCGCCGCAGGTCAGACCCACGGCGAAGGCATCGTCGTCGGAGTAGCCGAACCGGGCTCTCGCCGGAGCGCCGCCATCCTCCAGCACCTGACGGCACAGGTCGTAGACAGCACCCTCGACACAGCCTCCGGAGATGCTGCCCACCACGGTGCCTTCGGCGTCGACGGCGAGCGCTGTGCCAGGTGGCAGGGGGGCGCTGCCACTGACCTGGACGACGGTGGCGAGGGCGAAGGGTCGAGCCTCGCGGCACCAGGCGTGCAGCGTGTCTGCGATGTTCAGCATGAAGGGTCTCCGTGTGCGACGGCATGGAACGACGACGTAGCAGGCCGCCGCCGTGTCGTCCGGGGAATTGACGTGACGCGGCGGCGGCCCTGGTGCCCGGCGGCGGCGATCCGCTCAGCCGCCGCCGGACGGTCGGAGGGGCACCCGGGGGTTCAGAGCAGAGCCCCCGCGGTGATGGGCAGTTCACGTACGCGGCGGCCGGTGGCGTGGAAGACCGCGTTGGCGACGGCGGGTGCCACGCCGACCAGGACGATCTCGCCGAGACCCTTCACCCCGAGCGGGTTGGCCTCGTCGTCCCTGCCGTCGAGGTAGATCGCCTTCAGGTCGGGGATGTCGGCGTTGACGGGCACCATGTAGTCGGCGAGGTTCGCGTTGACGATGCGGCCGTCACGGTGGTCGGTGATCGTGTGTTCCAGCAGGGCCGCGCCGATGCCGCCGACCATGGCGCCGAGGGCCTGGCTGTCGGCGAGCTTGGGACTGATGATCCGGCCCGCGTCGAAGACGCCGAGCATCCGCCGCACCCGCACCAGGCCCAGCCGGGCGTCCACGCCGACCTCGGTGAACACCGCTCCGTAGGCGAACATGGAGGACCGGGGCTGCCCCGGGGCGTACGAGCCCGTTGATTCCAGGTGGGTGCGGTCGTTGCGGGCCAGCAGTCGCTGGTATGTCTCGCCGCGCGCGGGCTCGTTGCGTACGTGCAGTCGGCCGGCCCGTACGACGACGTCGTCCGCGTCGATGCCGTAGAGCGGTGAGTCCTCGTCCCCGACGGCGAGTGCGACCGCATGGCGCCGAAGCTTGTCGCAGCCGTCCTGGACGATGGTGCCGAGGCTCGCCATGGTCATCGAGCCGCCGTGGATCGGGGCCTCGGGCATGTCGGTGTCGCCGAGCCGGAAGGTGACGCGGCGGACCGCGAGGCCGAGGGCGTCGGCGGCGACCTGGGTCATGGAGGTGTAGGTGCCGGGGCCCATGTCGCTGGACGCCGACTCGACCAAGGCAGTTCCGTCGGCGTCCAGCCGCACCCGGGCCTGGCCCCCCATCCGATAGGTGTCATAGACGGCCGCAGCCATACCGGTGCCGATCAGCCAGTCGCCCTCGCGGGTGGCGCGGGGCCGGGGATTACGGCGGTCCCAGCCGAACGCGCGGGCACCGACGGTGTAGCACTCGCGCAGCCGCCGGGTGGAGAACGGCAGTCCGCTGGCCTGGTCGTTCGCGGGTTCGTTGCGCTGCCGCAACTCGATGGGGTCCACGCCGAGTTCGTGCGCGAGTTCGTCCATCGCGCTCTCGACGGCGAAGGCGGCGGAGAAGTAGCCGGGACCGCGCATCGGGGTCGGGGTGTTCACGTTCAGCGGCACGGTCCGCAGCGTCTGGCTGACGTTGGGCGTGGTGTAAAGCATCTGCCCTGGGGAGAGGACGGCCTGCTCCGCGAAGGTCTCGTAGCTGGACGTCTCGCCCCGCAGGTCGTGCGTCATCGCGGTCAGCCGCCCGCGGCGGTCGCTGCCCAGCCGCACCTTGTACTGGTACGACGGCCGATAGCCCACCCCGAAGTACAGCTGCCTGCGCGTCAGCACCAGCTTGACCGGACGGCCCACCTCACGCGCGGCGAGGGCCGCGATGGTGATGTGCGGCCAGCCCCGCGCGGCGTTACCGAACGCGCCCCCGACGAACGGCGCGATCACCCGGATGGACTCCGCCGGGATGCCGAAGTTCGCGGCGATCTCGTCACGCGGGCTGCGCACCCACTGCGACTTGTCCCACAACGTGAGCCGGTCGCCCTCCCAGTGGGCGACGGTGGCGTGGAGTTCCATCGCGTTGTGGTGGTTGCGGGCGAGCCGGTAGTCCATCTCCAGCCGTACCGCGGCTGACCGCAGGGCCGACTCCGCGTCGCCGCGTTTATAGGTGATGGGATCGCCCGCCGCCGGGGCGTTGGTGAGGTCGGTGACGGGTCGTTCGGCGTCGTATTCGACCTTCACCAGGCTCGCCGCGTGCCGGGCGGCCTCCAAAGTAGTGGCGACGACGACGGCGACCGGCTGGCCGTGGAAGCGGACCTGGTCGTCCTGGAAGACCCGCAGCCGCTCGCCCGGGAGATTGAGCGAGCCCGGGTTCGGGCCGTACGACAGCTTGGGGGCGTTGCGGTGGTGGATCACCTTCAACACACCGCGCTGAGCTTCGGCGGCACGGGTGTCGATGCCCGTGATGCGTCCCCGGCCGATGGCGCTGTCGACGACGGCCGCGTGCACGACGTCCTGGGGCCCCTCGGGCCTCTGGTCGGCGGCGTACTTGGCCTGGCCGGTCACCTTCAGCCGCCCGTCCACGCGGGAGAGCGGTGCACCGACGGCTGCCTGCGGCTGAGGGCTCATACCATCTCTCCTACGATGCGCAGCTGGCGTTCGACGGTCCGCCTGAGCAGCGCAACCTTGAACCGGTTGTGGGCAAGGGGCCGCGTGCCGGCCACCGCCTGCTCGGCGGCCTCGGCCCACAGTGCCTGCGACGGGCGTCTCCCGATGAGCTGCCGCTCCACGGCGGGCAGCTTCCACGGAACGGTTCCGACGCCGCCTGCAGCGATCCTCGCCTCGCGAATCACTCCGTTGCGGACATGCAGGGCCACGGCCGCCGAGGTCAGCGCGAACTCGTACGACTGGCGGTCACGCACCTTCAGATAGCCGGACTTCAGGGGCCGCGGCAGGGGCGGGATCTCCACCGCTGTGATCAACTCGCCTTTTCGGAGGGCCTGTTCATGGTTGGGTGTGCTGCCGGGTTTGAGGAGGAAGTCGGCGAAGGGGACGCTGCGTTCCCCGTCCGGACCCAGCAGGTGGACGGTCGCCTCCAGGGCGGCGAAGGCCACGGCGACGTCGGAGGGATGGGTGGCCACGCAGGCGTCGGAGGTGCCGAGGATGGCATGGCTGCGGTTGAAGCCTTCGCGGGCCGCGCATCCCGAGCCGGGCTCGCGCTTGTTGCAGGCGGCGGTCACGTCGCGGAAGTAGGTGCAGCGGGTGCGCTGCATGATGTTGCCGCCGATGGTGGCCATGTTGCGCAGCTGGGCGGAGGCGCTCAGCTCCAGGGCCTGAGAGACGATCGGGAAAGCGGCGCGCACCGCGGGGTGGGCGGCGGCCTCGGCCATGCGGACCAGGGCACCGATGCGCAGCCCGCCGCCCTGGGTGACGAGCACGTCCCGCAGTGGTAGGCCGGTGATGTCGACCAGGGTCTCGGGCCGCTCGACGGTCTCCCGCATCAGATCGACGAGAGTGGTGCCGCCGGCGATGTAACGGCCCCCGCGGCGACCGGCGTTGAGAGCCTCACGCGTGTTGGAGGCCTTGGTGAAGGCGAAGGGATGCATCAGAGAGGGCCCTCACTTCCCGCCGGCGGTCTGCTCGACCGCGCGGACGATCTTGACGTAGCAACCGCAGCGGCAGATGTTGCCGCTCATCCATTCCCGGATCTCCTCGGGCGAGCCGGTGTGTCCCTCCTTGATGCAGCCGACGCCCGACATGATCTGACCGGGGGTGCAGTAGCCGCACTGGAAGGCGTCCTGATCGATGAACGCCTGCTGCAGCGGGTGCAGTTCGTCGCCGTCGGCCAGGCCCTCGATGGTCGTGACCTCGGAGCCCTCCAGGCGGACGGCCAGCGTCAGGCAGGAGTTGACCCGGTGCCCGTCGACCAGGACCGTGCAGGCCCCGCAGGCTCCGGCGTCGCAGCCCTTCTTGGTACCGGTCAGCTGAATGTGCTCGCGCAGCAGGTCCAGCAAGGACGTGCGGTTGTCGACGGTGACCGTGCGGCGCTCGCCGTTGACGGTCAGGGAAACACGACTGCTGCCGGGGGATGCCGCCTCAGCTGCGTCGGCCTCCGTGCCGCCGAGGAACGGCGCTGCCGCGGTCAGGCCGCCAGCCACGGCGACACCGCCCACAGCGGTGGTCGTGGCGATGAAGGTCCGACGCGACGGAGGCGAGGAGGGATTCGTGGACGGGGAAGCTGCCGGTTGGGGGGATTCGACAGGCATACACACTCTCTCGATGCGTCGGGACGGTGGGGGGCGTACTCGTCGTCGATGTGCGCTGGACGGCGGGGCAAGCTCCGGCCGTCCCCTCAGGTTTCGCGAGCCGGCCGACAGCCCTCGACCCGGAGGCCTCCGAGGGTCTTGCGCAGCAGTTCGCCAGAACAGCTCTTGGCAACGTCTGCCGTGGTAATCACGGTGCATAGACCCCGCCGTGCGGATGGAGGCCTGAACGCGCTCCGTCACCCAGGAGCTTGGCTGAGCCGGATCACTGCCACCTCTTCCCTCGGACGACTGTGTGGGCTGTCGCCATGCAACCGATTCCGACCGTGGTGTGGGAGGCACAGCTGTGAGGGGTAACAGCAGTGCCCCCCAGAGGGGTTGGGACTCTCATAGGCTGATATGTTGGACGACCACGCTGAAGTCCGCACGTTTCTCACGTCTCGGCGCGCCAGAATCACGCCCGAGCAGGCCCGTCTGATCGCCGAGGGGGGTAAGTGCCGGGTGACGGGGTACCGCGGGGGCCGGGTCGCGATGGTCGCCGGAGTCCGCGTCGAGCACTACACCCGCACGGAACGCAGCAGCCTCAACGGCGTCTCCGAGAGCACCTTGGACACGCTCGCCTATGCGCCGCACCTCGCCGAGACGGAGCAGCGACACTCGCTCGGCTTCGCCCGCGCCGCCAACACGCAGAACGGCCGCCCGGTGGCGGGGCGGCCCACGTTCTCGTACGGGAGTCCGCCAGCCGTTGCTAACCGTCCAACCCGGTCTAACGCACTGCCGGACACACCATCGGTGATCGAGTCCAGCCGGAGCGGGTCAACAAGAAGACACCTCGTACATGTACTTCCGATGCCTCCGGTGCCGGGATGTCCACTACAGACCGGCACCGAACCACATTTGACGCCCGGAATGCCGGATATGCCACACACGCGGCGGACAGGGATGACGATACTCACGGCCCGGATTCGCCCCGGATTCGACCCAGCGGTTTGTTTAGCGAGTAAACATGGCATCTGACCTGCGAAAATAAGGAGCGGCAGACGAGTCAGGCTGTACGCCGGGTTCTGTTCCGAGGGGTCCTCGCAGCCCCGGATGGGGACTGTTCCGACAGGTGGCATCGAGGGTGAAGTGGACAGGTAGTTCGACGGAGTCCACATCTTCCGCCTGGGCGGGAAATCGACACCCGCCCCCAGCCGACACGCACCCGCAGTGCCGATCGTGAGGCGGGCGGACATTCACTCATCGGCTTCGAAGATCAGGGCGGGGCCGGCGGCGTGGCCGGAGGGGAAGTACTGCTTGAGTTCGACCGCGCCCGGGTGCTTGAAGCGGCCGAGCACCGCGGCCTCGCGTCGGGCGGCGTTCTCGACGGACTGGCGCAGGGAGGCGTCGGAGCCGCGTTCGCTGAGGTAGATGCGGACGCGGGCGGCCTCGGGGAGGTCGCTGTGACGGGCGAGGTAGTCCGCCCAGGTGGGACCGGAGTCGAAGGACTTCCGCTCCAGCTCGTACGGGCCGACCTTGTACTGCGCGTCGCTCTTGCGGATGCCGATGTTCTTGAGGGCCGCCTCGATCTCGCGCGAGCTGATCGCCGTGATGCGGCGCCGCTCGTCACGCGGCGGCTGCTTGAGCATCTCGACCAGCTGGTGGACGGTGTAGACACCGTTCTGGTCGTGGGCGGGCAGGCGTACGCGAAGGCTGTTGTCGGTGAAGCAGACGGCTTCGGCGACCCAGACCCGCTTGTTGCCGGGCAGGGCGAGCAGGCCGGCGAGTTCCTTGGCCTTGCGGTTGACCAGGTGCAGCGGGTTGCCGTGCGTACGGCGACGGCCGCCGGGCGTGGTCTGCACCCAGGTGCCGTTCTCGGAGGTGACCGAGCCGTGCCAGTCCTTCAGCTCGATCATGCAGACGCCGCCGGGGGCGACGACCAGCAGGTCCACCTCGCGGACGTGGCCGGTGTTCGCGGTGAAGGTGAAGTTCGACCAGGCACGCCAGGGATCGGAGTCCGGCAGCTTCTCCCGGATCGCCTCCAGGCCGCGGCGTTCATGATCGAACTCGGACTCGGTGACCGTGACCCACCGGCCTTCCCGCATGCCTGTTCCCCGCTTCTCGTGTCCCACAAGGGCCGCCGTTTCCCGTGAACTGACCCTCGGCACTGATCCTAGTGGTTGCATGTGACATGAAAAGAGATGGTGAAGGACGGGACTGAGGAACATTTCCCCTTTGTCGCCCGACTCCGGCAACCTGCTACGCGCGCACCACCCACACTCTGGAGCCTCGGCCCACGCCCTCGGGTGAAAATGCGCAGACTCCACACAGTCGATACGGTCGCGACCGACGCCATCCCGTCCGGGGCCAACGCGAGCCAGCACATCCGGCGCCTGTGCAGCGACACCACGGCGTCCAAAATCGATCTCTCTCAACCAGTGCGTGCACTAACGTGGTTACCCGCTGCGCACCTTCCCGGAGGGTACGTCGGCGGTGTTCCAGGTGCCGGTCCTCGGTGATGAGCGACGAGTGGTCTCCACCGCGTCCTGCACGCGGTGTGACTGCGGATGCCCGGTAGGGCGATCCCTGCCATTCCCAGCTCACGCTCAGGAGTGGAAACCGATGAACCCCGTCGAGTACAAGCTTGCACGTCGTGGCCGGATTCGTCAGATTCTGGTCGACGTCACGGTGGGAGTCGTCATCAACCTGTTGGTGGCGGCCCTGACCGCGGCAGCACGCCTGGTCTTCTGACCGGCAGGTGGCGGGCCCGGGAGAGCCCGCCACTCCACGTGCTGGTGCCCGTGTCAGAAGAGGCGCATGTCTCCGGGCGGGGTGTCCTTCTTCTGGCGCTTCCTGCGGCGGCGCCGTCCTCGGCCGGGCCGGGGCAGATGTGGCTGTCGCGCCTGCTCCGGCAGGTTCTCCCAGGTGGGTCGCAGACCGTGGATCGCGACGTCTCCGACGAGTCCCTTCAGGTAGTTCCGGGTCTCCTCGTCCGTGGAGTAGAGCACGGTCGCCCGGCTCGCCCTGGTCATCAGCACGTGGTAGGCGTGCCGGACGAGGCGGGCGAACTCGTCATCGTCCACGCTCTTCGGCTTGACCTTGGGATCGAACGACCCGGGAACGGCGACCCGCTTGACGCCCGCCTCCTTGTCCTCCCGGTCCTTGCCCCGGCGGAACACCCAGCGGTCGCCCCGACGCACCATGTCCTCGCCCATGATCACGCCACACCAGTCCCACTCCAGTCCCTGCGCGGTGTACACACAACCGATCTGGCCGAGGCCGTTCTCGTGCACGGACCAGATCTTGGAAGGGGGGACGGTCTTGTTCTCACAGAAGGAATCGCTGTCCGCGTTCCACGGCCGGTGCCAGTCGCCGATCCGGACGTCGGATTCGAGCCGCTTCTCCTTGCCCAGGGGTTTCGTCCAGGGCCAGCAGTATCCGGCGACCATGCGCGCGGAGGCCCCTGCCACGGCCTCGGAACGGATGATCCGCTCGAGCTCCTCGGGGCTGTCCACGACCTCGACGTGCATCAGCCCGTCCGGGGTCCACGGCTCCGGCTCCGCGTCCGACACCCCCAGCGCGCCCCACACCCAGCGGATGTAGGCGTCGCTGCCGCCGCACCGGAACTGTTCCCGCAGACGGTAACGGACCAGCTGGGCGTCGTAGCGCTGTGCCGCGTCCTCCACGAGAGCGACGGTGCCGACCTCCTGCGGACGCACGGACTGGCCCTCGTCGAGGAAGAACACCGTCAACCGGGAGGCGTCGAGCAGCTCGTCCACCTGAGGCTTCGTGCCCCAGTCCTCGGGTTTCCAGAAGCGGTTGGTGGAACGGTCGCGCAGGCGGTGGGCCTCGTCGCAGATCAGTACGTCCAGGGGCGGGTCGGGCGGCGTGACGAAGTTGCTGAAGTAGGTGAAGCTCTCCCTGAACTCCCGGTCGCCGTACCCGACATGCTCCTGGAGGGCGCCGTTGAACGCCCTGCTGCCGCTCGCGTACTTGACTGTTCGGTCGTCGGCCTCCAGTTCGGCCTTGAGTTGGAGGCCGATGGCACTCTTGCCCGTGCCGGCACCACCCGTGACGAGGAACACCACCCGTCGCTCGTCGGGGAGGAGCGCGGGCCGACGGGGATCCGGAAGCACCTTGGCGGCAGTGTCGAGGATCTGGTCCGCGACCTTCTTCTGACGGCCGCGCAGGGTGAAGACCGTGTCCTCGCCGCTGGAGCGGATCATGGCGTCGAGCAGCGGGGTGTTGCGCAGGCCCATGCTCCGTAACAGGATCTCGGCCGCCGAGTCCGCCCCGTCGGCGGCGAAGCTGCTCCGCAGGTCCGAAATCAGTTGGGCGCGGCGGTCGCTGGTGTAGACGCGGGCGTAGGGACCGGTCGGCGCGTCCACGCCGACCAGCGGGAGCACCGAGGCGTCGGTGGCGTTGTGCAGATAGGCGAAGCCACCGCACTCGAAGTCGAGCCCGTACAGCGGACCTCTGTCACTCGTGAACGCCTCGTAGTATTCGCGCAGTTGCAGCGCGGGGTGCTTCTTCTCCCCCATGCCGGGGACATGCACCAGGTCCGCGGTGGCTCGCTCCACCCGGGTCACCGTCGACCACCGCTTCAGCTCGACGAGTTGCACGGACAGGCCGTTCTCTTCGGGATGATGGCCCACGAGGACGACGTCGATGAGCCGCGGGTCCCCGGCGCGGTCGGTCTCGTCGAGCGTGGCCGCGCACTCGACGACCATCTCGACGTTCCCGCGGTCGGCGGCGACCAGATCCTCGGCGAGGTGTACCAGGCTCTCCGCCCAGGCGGAACGTTCGGTCAACGAAGCGTCGGTGGTGAGGAAGTGCTTCCACCTCGCGGCAAGGTGGGGCACCATACGGCGTCTTGAGTTCAGGTTCAGCAGATCCCGCGCTGCCAGTTTCAGCAGGAGCATGGACACGAGGTGGATCCCCCAGGGCACGAGTGACTCGTGCGGGTGGGGGCATGTCCCGTGAGGAAGCCCGTCGGGCCGCAATGACGTCTGGGATCTTAGGAAGTGACGACCCGTCCCGGCGCATATGACACGTCGGTCGGCTGGAAGCACGGACATCGTGGCCGGATATCACGTGCTCACCGTCGCAGAAAGGACTCCTCGATCACGGCGGGCCGTGGTTCAGGTCGGCCTGACACAAGTTCCCGAAGCTTCTCCCGGGTCTCCGGATCGGTCGAGTAGACGACCGTGCCGACCATGCCCCGTGTCAGCAGCACCTTGTACGTGTTCCGAATGAGACGGTCCACGTCGGTGTCCGGTACGGGCTTCTTGAAGACCGGGTCCTTCGACGCAGTGCGGTCCGTGATCCAGCGGTCGCCCCGCCAGACCAGGTCCGGGCCGATGATGACGCCGGACCAGTCGTACTCGAACCCCTGGGCGGTGTAGACGCAGCCGATCTGTCCGAAGCCGGCGGGGTCGGTCGCCCACAGCGCGGACGGGGGAGCGCCGGAGACCGACCGGTCCCCGCGCAGGTTCCAGGGCCGGGCCCAGCTACCGATGACCACGTCGAGAGGCAGCGGGTCTCCGGGCTTTGGCTCCGGCGACCAGCGCCAGCAGTAGCCCGCCGACATCCGGGCACCGTATTTCTCGGTGCGGCGGGTGCCGAGGAAGGCCTCCAGTTCCTCAGGGCTGTCGGCGACCAGCAACTGCATGCGGCCGTCGGGCTCCCACACGAACGGTCCGCCGGGCTCGAGGCCGAGGAGCCGGACCACCCAGCGCAGGTAGGCGTCGCTTCCTCCGCAGCGGAACTGGCTGTCCAGGGGAACGACATGGCAGTCGATGCCCCTCCTGGCCGCGGCCGTCCGGATTTCGCCGACGGTGCCCATCTCACCGGGACGCACCACTTGGTGCTCGTCGAGGAAGAAGACCGGTACGTGGGCGACGTCGATGAGTTCGTCGATCTGTGCCCTGCCGGTACGCAGTGCCGCGCGGGTGTAGCGGTTAGCGGAGGTCTCCCGGATGCGGTGCGCCTCGTCGCAGATCAGAGCGCCCAGACTGTTCTTCTCTGTGGTCATGAAACTGTTGAAGTACTTGAAGAGGTCCTGGACTTCGCGCTTCCGGGAGCCTGCCACCTTGCGCATCGTCTTGGTGAACGACTGTGAGCCGGTCGCGTGGACCGCGGCCACACCTCTCCGGTAGAGCTCGCCGAGCAGTTGGAGCGCGATCACGCTCTTACCGGTACCGGGGCCGCCGGTGACGATGACGACTTCCTTGTGGTCGGCGCGTTTCGCCCTCTCCACCGCGTTGAGCACCATGCGGTAGGCGACCTGCTGCTCGTCGAGGAGGACGAACTGCTGGCGCTCTCGTACTTCCTGAGCCGCCACGGACATCAACTGCTTCGACGGCACGGTGGCACCCGCGAGGAGTTCGTCCGCCGCACGGGCACCGGGGTGTTCGTCGCTCAGCTTCGACCGCAGGTGGTCCAGGAACGCGCCACGACGCTCCCCGGTGAAGAGCAGACCCCGCGCGTCACGCTCGATCTCCCGTAGTCCCGCCACGCCGAACTCGGTGGCGTTGTGCAGGAACGCCACTCCCTGGATCCGCTCGCCGTGCTCGGCCGCCGTGCCGTTGAAGTTGACCAGGTAGTCGCAGTATCGCCGCACCTGCTCGATCGGATTGAGAACCGGGTGCGCGTAGGCGTCGACATGGCACAGGGTGGGGTCGTCCTCGTGCGGCAGTGCCTGACTCCACTGTTTCAGCTCCACGACGACGTACGACGGCTCCCCCGTGACCGGGTGCACTCCCGCGAGCACGACGTCCGCACGTTTGCTGTTCAGCGGGAGCGCGTACTCCAGCATGACCTCCACGTCGCCCAGGCCTGCGTCGTTGAGCGCGGCGGCCAGGACGGGGATGCTGCGCTCCCAGGACCTCACTTCCGAGACGCCGGGCCGATAGCCGTGCATGTGGACGAAATTGTCGGTGAGGTGCAGGAACAGCGAACCGTCGAGTGCCATGACGGCGACCGTTTTCGCGGACGCGCGGAACAGCAAGGACTTCCCCCAGGCAGCACGAAGAGACTCGTGCGGGTGGGGGCATGTCCTTCGAGACTCCACCGGGGTGGAGCGGAAGCCCGTCGGGCCGCGTTGACGATGTGTTGAGGGTACCTGGAGGGACTGACCGTCGTACCGGTGGTCGCCAGAGCGTCGACACGGTTGCGGGTGGAAGAAGGTCCGCCGAACCGGCTGACGCTGACGGCCGTCGCACGGAGCGGGATGCCCTGCCCAGCGACCGGCGGCACGGTCCCCCGATCCAGTGCCATCGGTCACGCCGATGCAGCAGTTCGTGTACGTTCCCGGCCGCTCCCGGGACGGACCTCGGTCGGGCGCCCACGGGCGCATCCCCGGGGCGCTACCCTCGTGGCCGGACGCCCTGCCAGGGAGAGTGAGTTGGCGGATCGAACGGGGAGAGACAGCGGTGTCGAGTCAGACCGGGGGCCGTCGGCCAGAAGGGACCTGCTGAGCAGGCCTTTTCCCGCGGTCGCGACGAGCACACCGCTCGAACGACTGGAGTCGGTACAGGCGTTGTGCGCCTGGGCCGAGCAGGAGGCTGAGGACGCCATCGCCTGGTATCTCGCGGACAAGCGGCTCAAGCGTCAAGGCTCGCGCATCATCCGCGGCCTGATGATCGTGCTCGCGACGACCGGCACGGTGATCCCCCTGGTCGGCGCGGCTACGGAGTCCGGCATACAGAGCTGGGGGTATGTCTTCCTGGCCGCCGCCGCGGGCTGTAAGGGCTTCGACCACTTCTTCGGACTCTCCACGGCCTGGATGCGCGACATCGCCGCCGCGCAGGCGCTGCGCGGCGAGCTGAACGAATTCCGGCTGGCCTGGTCGGCGGAGCTGCTGCGCGGCGTGGCCGAAGAACCCGAGCAGTCCGTGATCCAGCGGAGAATGGCCCTGATCGGCGGTCTCGTCGGCGCAGTCCGACGGCATCTGGACGCGGAGACCGCGGACTGGAACGCGGAGTTCAGAGCAGGACTCCAGCAGTTGCAGGAGCAGACCGCCGTTCCGGGGCAGCGGAACACCGGGACTGGGGCGGGGGAGGTCATGGGTATGGGACGCTGAGTGCTCCGCCGTTCGCCCCGTGTCCCCCTCCTCGCCGGTCCCCGAGGAAGCGCCATGTCACCTTCCCTCCGCTCGACCAGCCGTGCACGGCACGTGTTCAGCCCGCAGGCGGACGCGAGCCCGACGGACGGTCTGCTGGTGCGCGCCGACCCGGCGGGGGCCCGACTGCTGGAGCATGCCCTGCGCGATCTCGGCGCGGCCGAGTTCCTGTTGCCGAGGCTGTGCGCCGCCTGGCTCTGGGACGACGAGATCGTCGTGGAGCTGGTGGACGCCCCCACCGGACTCCTGCCCGACCGTTGGCGGGCGGGTTCGGACTCCCGGCAGTGGTTCCTCGACCGCGGGAGCGTGGCATCGTACGACGACACGGATACCTCAGGCGTCCCCGGGTTTCCCTGTCTTGTGACGATAGGCACGGGCACGGGGCTTCGGTTGCTGTTGAATCTGGAGGCAGGGCCGGGGCTGGCCGTCGTGACGGGACCCGGGAGGCTCAGGGGCGCCCTTCTCGGGAAAATCGCCGCGGAGTTGGCCACGACGCAGTGGTCACGGCAGGTGCGGGTCACGTGTGTGGGCTTGGCGGGTGATCTCGTCTCTGCGTTTGCGGATCGGGTGCGTGTCCTTCCCGACGTCGCCGGCCTGATCGCGGTGCTGGAGTCCGAGGCGCGGCGGGCCGCTCGGACCGCGGAGTCCGGCCGGGGCCAGGAGTTCGATGCCGGGTACGGCGGCTCCGGGGCCGCCGGGCCGGAGTACGACGCCGTGCTCACCGGGTGGGCGCCACGCACCGGGCATCCCGGTGACCTGATGGGCGCGCCCCATGTGATCCTCGTCGCGTCCGAACCATCGCCTTCCGAGGCGCACAGGCTCGCTCGACTCGCCGCCCGGGGAGGGGCGATGGGTCCCCGCGTCCTGGTCGGCACGGCACGCGACGACCTTCCCGGTACCGGCTACGCGATCCAGATCGGCCGGTACGGCCAGGTCAGCGCTCCCCTGCTGGGCCTGGCTGCCGCTCCGCACGAGACGCCTCCCCGTCCCGACCGTGCCGGTCGCATCGAACCGGCGGTCCGTGTGGCGAAGCCTCTCTCCTGGTCGGCCTGCCCCGTGCCGGCCGGCCTCGGGTACGGGTGGACACAGCGGCCGGGCGGGCTCTCACGGCGGCGGCTCACTGTCGTCGTGCCCGGCGAGGCGGATCAGGATGTCGTCGTCGAGGCGGATGACGCCGCGCCCGTCCGGGACGTCGCGGAACAACTCGCCCGCCTCGCCGGGCGACGCGGCCCCGTGGACCTGTTCACCGGTGAGGGAGAGCAGCTGGCGCCGGACGAGGCGCTGGGCCGGACACCGCTGCGGGACGGGAGCCGGGTCTTCCTCGACGCTCGTCCCCAGTCCCCCGGCTCCCGTCCCGCCACGGTCCCCGCTCAGCCGGACGACGCCCCGGGCGGCGAACTGATGGCGTCGTCGGCACCGGAGTTCGCCCAGTTCCGCGACCTGTACGTCACCGCGGCGGAGGGTGGGACCCTCGGGTTCGAACGGCCGCGGTGGGCCGAGGCCAGTGCCGAACACCCGACGGGGACCGTCCCGGCGGACGAGGCCGCGCGGCGCGGCACCGGCCTGTCAGGGCGTCGGCCCCGCCGGGCGGCTCAGGATCCGCGGATCACCGGCCGGCCTGTCGTGGAGGACCCGCGCTTCCCCGGGCCGGACCGACTCATCGCCGAGGCCTTCGGAGCACGGACCCGGCTGTGGGAGCGCGGGCCTGACCACCCGGACCGCCTCGTGCTTCGTCTCGGCCTCGGCCTCGGTCGGCTCCGGCCGGCGACCGTCGCCTTACGGGACACCCCCGGCGACCATTTGGGGATCGCCGCCGATGCCGGCTTCCGCCGGGGACTGGCCGCCTGGCTGGTGGCGCAGACGGTGCTCCTGCACCCACCGTCCGACGTGGCCGTCCGGGTGCTCACCGACCAGTCCGGGAAGCAGTGGTGGCGCTTCACTCGCTGGTTGCCGCCCGACGGGCTGGTGTCCCGGGGCATGCAGCAGGTGCGCGTCAGCCACGACCCCGCCGGGCACTCGCGGCATCTCGCCGAGATCGCGCTGATCATCCGGGAACGGCTGCGGAGCGGGCGGGGTGCGCGATCACTCTGGGGCGACGACGCACTGGTGGTCGTCCTCGACGACCTGTCCGCGCTGCACGGTCCGCCCTGGGCCGAGGAGGTCCTGCGCACGGGCCCGGAAGCAGGCGTGTACGTCGTCTGCCTCACCGAGGAGGGAGGACAACTGCCCGGCTGGTGCCGGACCCGGGTGATCCGGGACGGCAACGTCGCGGTACTGGAAGCGGCCTCCGGGGCAACGGCGTTCACCCCTGACGCCATCGAACCGGCCTGGCTGGAGGCGGTGGCCCGGATGCTCGCGCCCTTGCGTGACCGGTCCGCCGGGATCACTGCCCCCGACGCCCCGCCCGAACGCCTGCTGGACCTGGTCGACATGGCGCCGCCGACCCGTGACGGAGTCCTCGACCGCTGGGCCGGAACACCACGGTCCGCGGTGGCGGTGCTGGGCAGCTCGGCCGGCAGCCCCTTCGCGCTCGATCTGCGGACCGACGGACCGCACGCCCTGGTGGCCGGAATGGTCGGCTCCGGGAAGGACGACCTGCTGTGCGCCTGGCTGGCCTCGCTGGCGCTGGCCAACCGCCCCGACGAACTGAACCTGCTGCTCGTCCACCACGACAACGGGGAGTCCCTGGGCCCGGCGGCGCAACTGCCGCACACGGTCGGGGTGCAAACCGGCCTGGACCGGTACTCAGCCGCCCGGGGTCTGGCCGCCCTCACCGCCGAGCTGACGCGCCGACAGGAGCAGGTGAAGGAGGCCGGGGCCCGGGATTTCGAGCAGTACGGCGTGATCCGGGAGTCCGGCGTCGAACTGCCGCCCCTGGCACGGTTGGTGGTCGTCGTGTCCGATCTCGCGGTGCTGCGGGAGGAGTTGCCGGAGTTCGTGTCCGGACTGGTCGGTGCCGCCCGGCGCGGTCCGGAGCTCGGGGTCCATCTCGTCCTCGCGACCCGGCGGCCAGCCGCTGCCTTGACGGAACCGGATCAACTCGACCTCCTCGCGTTCGCGCCGCTGCGTGTTGCCTTGCGCCTCGCCGAGGCCGGGGACAGCGAACTGCTGATCGGCACCCCGGCAGCCGCGCGGCTGGACCCGTCGCGAGCGGAGTTCGCCTATGTGCGCGGGGCCGCGCGCGCACTGGAACTCGTGCGGCTCGCGCGGTGGGAAGCGCCACGACAGGGCCTCGGCGGACCGCACGGCCAGCCGTCCTCCGTCCGGGTCCACCGGATCGGCTGGACCGGCGCGCAGGAGGCGTCGCCCGCCGGGCGCCAGGACCAGGCGTCCCCGGGAGGGCCGGAGTTCAGCGCACTCGTACGGGCCATGGCCGAGGCGGCCGAGGCGCTGGACCTGCCCGTGCCGCACGCCCCCTGGCCGGCCCCGCTGCCGGTGTCGGTCCAGCTGAGCGAGGCGCTCGGCCGGGCAGCGGACCAGGCTGTCGGGCGGGACGCACCCCGGCCGGTGCGTCCGCGGTCCGGGACGCGGATGCCGGTCGTCTTCGGGTTGCTCGACAGGCCTGATGCCCAGGAGTACGAGCAGGCGGCCTGGGACCTGGGAGGTGACGGCCATCTCTTCGTCTCCGGCGGCGCGGGCAGCGGTCGTACCCAACTGCTGCTCACCCTCGCCGTCGCCGTCGCCGACCAGTACAGCGTGCAGGACGTGCACTTCTACGCCCTCGACTGCGGCGCCGGAGCCCTCGGCCCCCTGACCGGTATGGCCCACTGCGGTGCCGTCGTGGATCCGCGGACCGAGCCGGAGCGGGCGCACCGTCTCATCGACAAGCTGGTCAGCACGGTCCGGAGTCGGCAGGAACTGCTGGCACGGATGGGATTCAGGAGCCTGCATGGGTACCGGCGCCAGCAGCCCGACGAGGAGCGACTACCGTATCTCGTCCTGCTGGTCGACGGGTGGGAGTCCTTCCTGGCCTGGGCGCGGCAGGCCAACAACAGCAGTTGCCTGACCGGTCTGACCGACCTGCTCCGGGACTCCCGTGCCGGGGTGTGCGTCGTCCTCACCGGCGGCGAGGCGCTGCCGGAGGACGTCCAGGACACCACCGTGCTGGTGTTGCGGCATACCGATCCCACCCAGTACGAGCGGGCCGGGCTCCGCGTCGATCGGCTGCCGCCCGTGCTGGGCCCTGGCCGAGCTCTCTACGCCCGCTCCGGCACCGAGGTGCAGATCGCGCTGCCCGACGTGCCGATGCAGGAGACGGCGGACCGGAGCCGGACCCGGAACACGGACGTGCCCCTGGCACGCCAACCGTTCCGGATCCTCAGCGACGCGCTGATCGCGGACCGTTTCTCGCTGGGCCCGGAGGGCAGGCCCGTGGGCAGGGAGAACGTGTTCGCACAGTTGTACGCCCACTATCGGGACGGGACCGCCACCGCGCTGCTGGGACCGCGCAGAGCAGGCAAGTCATGGATCGTCAAGGCACTTCAGGAACGTATGCGGTCCGACGGCATGGGCAACGTACAGAAAGTGGTCACGCTCTCCCACCAGGACCGGGAAGGCACACAGGACGACCTCGCCGTACGGCTCATGCCCGCGCTGGCGAACCACCCCCGGCCCGCCGACAGACTGCTGGACCTGGCGGCCGAGTCCGCCGGCGCCTCCCGGCTGGTCCTGCTCCTCGACGAGGTCGGCCGGCTCGCCAGCTACGATCCGGCGGCCGTGGCCTGGCTGCGCGACCTCGGACAGGCCGGGGCCTGGCTCGTGCACTGCGGCACCGACAAGGACTGGGTCGATGCCACGCGTCATGCGCTGAAGGCGCCCGGCTCCAGTTTCGGCAACGACGTCACCCGAATCTCCCTCGGCCCCCTCGCCCAGGCGGATGCCCGCACCTTCCTGGTGGGCACCGCACGGCAGGAGGGCGTGAACATCCCGCACGCGGCCGGGGACCGCATCCTCACCGAGGTGGGTCCCTGGCCCTTCTATCTCCAGGTGGTGGGCGAGGCCCTGGTGCGGGCGGCCCGTGACAGCAGGCTGCCCGCGCTCGACTCCCGCAACGCTCTTCGGGCGTTCATCGAGAAAGAGCTCATCGTGGGCAGGAGCGATGTCTTCCGTTCGCGTTGGAACGAGATCGGACCCGCGGGCCGCGGGGCGCTGCTGAGCGATCCTGGCTCCGTCCCGGGCGATCCCACCCGCGCGCAGCGGAAGGACCTGCGCGACGTCGGGCTGATGGTGTGGTCCGGGGGCTGGCTCGACGACCGCCCCTTCTTCGCATGGATCAGGCACTGGCGCCTTGAACTGGCCGACGAACAGCAGGAGCAGTACGGATGAGCCACTACTGGCCCGGCAGGACCTTCGAGCCTGCCCGTGACATCAGGTTCCGCGGGGGGCACATGCCCGGCTGGGCGACCCGGCTCGTGGACGGCGTCCCACCCAACGACGCCGCATGGCTGGTGGTCATGCCCCGGCGGTCCGGCAAGAGCTGGCTCGCCGGGGCTGTCAAGAAGGCCCGGCCTGACGGAAGCACCCGGCTGGTGGACGTGCGCTCCGCGCACAAGGTCCGCGCCGAGGGGCTGTCCTGCCTGACGGACGTGCGAGCGGCCCCGCCCCGGCTCGACGGCGGGGTGGTGCTGATCGACGAGCCGGCCCTCCATCCGTCGAGCGGCGCCTCCCGGGACCCGGCCACCTTGGCGGCCGGGCTTCAGCGGCTGCGGGAGGAAGGCGCGGTGCCCGTCGTTTTCGCCACCCCGGCCGAACACGCCCTGCTCGCCCCGCATCTGGGGGTGGACGCGTGGAAGGACGAGTTGTCCCCGCCGCCGCTGACCGACGAGGAGGCCGCGGCCATGGCGGCGCGGACGCCTCAGTGGGCGTACGAGGTGGTGGCCGAGCTGCGTACCGAACAACGCGGCTGGCTTCTCACGCCCTTCCTGCTGGAACTCGCCCTCCAGGTCGCCGAGTCCGCACCGGACGTCCGAACGGACATGGCGGAGCTCTCCCGCCTGGCGTGCGAGGCGGCCGATGCGCACCAGTACATCGACCAGTGGCTGCACAACGGCCTGTCCGCGGAGCAGCGGGCCGCCCTGCGCCGCGAACGCTGGCGACGGGCCGGGATCGCCATCGGCTCCGACGGCCACGCCGAGCAGACCATGCGGGTACTGCGGCCGTTCGCCGACGACCCCGTGCTGACCCGGCATCTGCCGGACGTGCTGCGGGTGCACCACATCTCCGATCTGCACTTCGGTGGCCGGCTCCGGTTGAACGTGGACCGCAAGGACCCGACGGAGGCGGGCGCCAGCGTGGCCCGGCTCACCGGGAACAGGAGCACCCCGCTGGACAGCTATCTCGAACACGTCCGGCGGCTCGCGGAACAGGGCCGGGCTCCGCACCTGGTGATCGTGTCGGGTGACCTGGTGGACCGCCCGCAGGACGAACACGGCCGGTCGGCCCTCGAGTGGCTCCGGCACCTGGAAGGACTGCTGGCCGACCACCCCGACCTGCA
Organism: Streptomyces sp. NPDC101234; assembly: GCF_044767525.1. NCBI lineage: Bacteria > Bacillati > Actinomycetota > Actinomycetes > Kitasatosporales > Streptomycetaceae > Streptomyces > Streptomyces sp. NPDC101234. Next base: position 167,255 of record NZ_JBIWOA010000005.1, read on the forward strand.
CCGGGACGATCCGCGGGTGGTGCTCGTGGGCGGGAACCACGACGTGTCCTGGGACAGATGTCTGGACGAACGGCCTTCGGCCCGGCACGAGTGGTTCGCACGCACCTTCCACGGCTATCCGCATCCGGATCTCGACCAGGAGGACCATGCCGCCCGCAGGCTCTACGTCCGGTTCGCGGACGCGGGCCTGCGCATCGCGCTCCTGGGCTCCGCCGAGTCCGGCGGCGAACCGGCCAACGACGAGGGCCGTCAGCGGGTCAGGGAACTCATCGCCGAACTCGGATCCGCCGACGCCACCCAGGTCAGCGAGGTGATGGGGAAGCTGGAACGGCACGACCCCGGTGTCGTGGCCCACCAGGTGCTCACCCGACTCAAGCGGGAGGAGGGGAGCGTGACCCTGGCCGTCGTCCACCATCCGCTCTCTCCCGTCCCGGCCGTGGAAGTAGCGCCGTACGCAGGCGTCGTCAACGCGGGCCAGGCGAAGCTGTACCTGGCCGAGACGCACACCTGTCTGGTGCTGCACGGCCACACGCATCTCGGCTTCCTCGCCTCGGAACGGCTGATCGACCGGAGCCGGGGCGGACGACGCGCCTGGACCACCCGCATCGCCGGTGCCCCGGCCCTGGCCAGCGTGCACTCGAACGAGGAGAACGGCTACAACGAGGTCTCCATCGCCCGGGAGGGCGGCGGCCACACCCTGGCGGTACGCGCCGTCCGGTTCCGTAACGGCCACTGGAAGGACGACCTGGCCATCGCCTTCCGCCCGGGAGCCGCCGACGAATGCGACTTCGAGGAACTGTGCGCCGACCCGGCCTGTTCCGAACCGAGCTGAGCGAGCTGCGGGAGGTGGCCCCCCATGCGTCTGACCCTGACGGTCGTCGATCCGCGTAACGGCGACCGGGCCGACGTGGTCCTGGAAGCGGAACCGGAGACACCGGCGGGAGCGGTAGCCCACCTGCTGGAGCGTCAACTCGGCGCGAGCGCGGGCGACGTAAGGAGCGTCGGGGACGAGAGCGCACCGCCTCTGTACGTCGACGGGCGCGCCGTCGACACCGCCGTGCCGCTCGCCCGCTCCCCGCTCAGGGAAGGCGCCGTCGTCAGCCTGCACACACCCGCCGGCTGCCCGCCCCGCGAGGTCACCGGGATCGTGGAGCTGCGTGTCTCCGGCGGCCCGGGAGCGGGGGCCGTACACCGGCTGGGACTCGGCCGGACGGACATCGGCAGCGGCCCGGCCGACCATGTCCGGATCGCCGACCCCGAACTCCCGGAACACGCCCTGACCTTCACTGTCGGCCCGGACGGCGGGTGCAGCGTACAGGCGCACGTCGGCGACGATCAGGTCACGTTGGACGGACTGACCCTGCGGCAGCGCAGCGGATACCGGCCGCGGGAACGGTCCGGCCCCGCGCAGGTCGACTGGCCGCTGTCCACGCAGCTGTCCGTCGGCGGCACCCTGCTCGAACTGGTCGGCTACACACCGCCGGACGCCGTACTGCGCCCCACGGAGGACGGCACAGGCTACTACGTCGACCGGCCTCCGCGGCTGCTGCCACCCCACCGCTGGACCGACCGCCCGTCGCTGGAACTGACCGCCGGCTCCGGCCTCGTCCGACGACTCTCACACCGGGCCCGGCAGTTGCTCACCGGCGACGGCAGCCGCATGCCGCTCCTGGAGGAGAGCCTCAGAGTGGAGGAGGCCACGCTGCGGACCGTCCTCACCGGTCTTCGGACCGCCGCCCCCTCCCCGGCCGCCGTCCTCTCCTTGGCCACGGGGCCACGAGCGGGGCTGTGGGAGCGCCGTCGCGGCGACGACGATCATCTGCTGCTCCGTATGGGCACCGACAGCCAACCGGCCGGGAACGTGTTCACCAGCGTCCTGACCATCGACGGCCACAAGTACAGCAGGTCACCCCACTATGTGGCGGTTCCCATCGGGCTGCCCCTGCGCAAGCTCGGCGTGATCGGCATGGCCGGACCGGACGGCCCGGTCCGGGCACTCGGCCGGTGGGCGGTGGCCCAGACCGCGGCACTGCACAGCCCGCTCGACGTCCGGATCCATGTCCTGACCGAACACGCGGCCCGGGAAAGCTGGGACTGGCTGCGCTGGCTGCCCCACGCCCGCCCCTTCGCCGGCCAGGGTGCCAACGTGCTGATCGGTGCCGACTCGGAGACCATCGCCACGCGGGTCAGCGAGCTGATCGCGATCCTCGACACCCGCCTGCGGACCGCCGCGAGCAACCGCGGGCAGCAGCCGTCCGAGGAACCCGACATCGTCGTGGTCCTGGACAACTCCCGACGGCTGCGGTCCATGCCGGGTGTCGTACGGCTGCTGCGCGAGGGCCCGGCGGTCTGCGTCTACGCGATCTGCCTGGACTCCGAGGAGCGGTTCCTGCCCGCTGAATGCCGGGCGGTGGTCGTCGCCGAGGCCGGGGGCGAGCCCGGGGCGGCCCTTCGCGTCGGGGTGGAGCAGGCGGGCGGCGGGCGGCGGCGCGGCGTGCGGCCCGACGTCGTCTCCGCCGCATGGTGCACCCGCCTGGCTCGTGCCCTCGCTCCGCTGCGCAACCCGGCCGACGAGACGGCCTACTCGGCCCTGCCCGACGCCTGCCGACTGCTCGACGTGCTGGCGCTGGAGCCGGCCACGGGCGACGCGATCGCCACACGCTGGCGCGAGAACGGCGGCCGGTCGACGCTGGCGGTGATCGGCGAGTCGTACGACGGTCCCTTCCGCATCGATCTGCGCAGGGACGGGCCGCACGGGCTGATCGCCGGTACGACGGGTTCCGGCAAGTCGGAGCTGCTGCGTACCATCCTGGCGTCGCTGGCCGTGGCCAACACCCCCGACAACATGAACTTCCTGCTGGTCGACTACAAAGGCGGCTCGGCGTTCCGGGACTGCGTACGGCTGCCGCACACGGTCGGTATGATCACCGATCTCGCCCCCCACCTGGCCGAACGGGCCCTGACCTCGCTCGCCGCCGAACTCAGACGGCGCGAGCACATTCTGGCGTCGGTCATGGCCAAGGACATCGAGGACTACCAGGACCTGGCACGCCGGGATCCGGACCGCGCTCCCCTGCCCCGACTGCTCATCGTCGTCGACGAGTTCGCTTCACTGGTGCGCGACCTGCCGGAGTTCCTCACCGGCCTGGTCCGGGTCGGCCAGCAGGGCCGGTCGCTGGGCATCCATCTGCTCCTGGCCACCCAGCGGCCGAGCGGCGTCGTCTCGCCCGAGATCGCGGCCAACACCAATCTGCGTATCGCTCTGCGGGTGACCGACTCCGGGGAGTCCGTCGACGTCATCGGGGTGACCGACGCCGGAGAGATTTCCAGGAACACCCCGGGCCGCGGCTATGTACGCCTGGGGCACACCTCTGTCGTACCCTTCCAGTCCGCCCTGGCCGGTGGCCGTCGGCCGGGTGCCGCCGACCCGACACCGCCCGCGCCATGGGCGAGCCCGCTGCGGTGGGCGGACCTCGGCCGGCCGATGCCGCACCGGCCTGCGGCAGCAGGGGGTGACGAGGACGACCAAGCCGGCGATCTCCGTGTCCTGGTGGAGGCGGTGTGCGACGCCGCCCGGGGGCTCGGCATCCCGCGCCGGCACCACCCATGGCTGCCCCCGCTCCCCGGCATACTGCTCCTCGACGAGATCCAGCCACCGCCCGTCACCCCGAGGCCGGGCGTACTGCCACCCGTCGCTTACGGTGTGGCGGACCTGCCCGCCGAACAGGGGCGCCGCCCCGTCGTCATCGACTTCGAGGACTTCGGGCATCTGCTCGTCGCCGGCGCCCCGCGCAGCGGTCGTTCGCAGCTCCTGCGGACGATCGCCGGCTCCCTGGCACGTACGCACTCCTCTGCGGACGTGCACCTCTACGGCATCGACTGCGGCAACGGTGCGCTCACCGCGCTGACCGGCCTGCCGCACTGCGGTGCCGTGGTCGGCCGCAACCAGACCGAGCGTGTGGAACGGCTCATGGCCCGGCTGTCGGGTGAGCTGACGCGTCGGCAGGAGATCCTTGCCGGCCAGGGGTTCATGGACATCGGCGAGCAGCGCGCCGTCGTGTCCGAGGACGAGCGGCTGCCGCACATCATGCTGCTCCTGGACCGCTGGGAGGGTTGGCTGCCCACCCTCGGTGAGCTGAACTACGGTGATCTCACCGACCAGATCATGGTGCTGATGCGCGAGGGCGTGAGCGTCGGCATCCACTTGGTGCTGACCGGTGACCGCGTGCTGCTGAGCGGCCGGATCGCGAGTCTCACCGAGGACAAGTACGGGCTGCGCCTCGCGGACCACATGGATTACTCACTCCTGGGTCTGCGCCCGCGCACGATGCCCGACGAGATCCCGCCGGGCCGTGGCTTCCACGCCGAGCACGGCACCGAGACCCAGTTCGCGCTGCTCGACACGGACCCCGCCGGCCCTGCCCAGGCCGCCGCACTCAGCGCGATCGCGGAGACCGTGACAGCGCGCGATGCCGATCTCGCGCCCGGCCGCCGCCCCTTCCGGATCGACGTCCTGCCCGCCCGGATCACGTTCCCGGACGCCTGGGAGATGCGCGATCCGCAGGGGTCGCGCTCAAGGCTGTGGGGCCTGGTCGGCGTGGGCGGTGACGAGCTCATGGGCCTCGGGCCCGACCTTGCCGAGGGACAGCCGACCTTTGTCGTGGCCGGTCCGCGCAAGTCCGGCCGGAGCACGGCGCTGATGAACCTGGCGCGGTCGTACAGGCGGCAGGGCACACGGCTCGTCGTCGTCACGCCGTTCCCGTCTCCCCTGCGCGAACTGAAGGGTCAGGAAGGGGTGTTGAAGTGTTTCGGCGAGCATGTCGGGGGGCGTGAGCTTGAGCAGGCCATCGAGTCGGCCGAGCGCTCCGCCCCGATCGCGGTGCTGGTGGATGACGCCGAACTGCTGAGAAACAGCGACGCCGATCACGTCTTCACGCGCATCGTCTCCTACGGTGCCGAGCGTGGCCTGTCCCTGGTCATCGCCGGTCACGAGGAGGAGCTGTCCCGCTCCTACGCCGGCTGGCTGGTCGCCGTGCGGAAGGGCCGCCGCGGCCTCCTCCTCTCTCCGCAGATCTCCGACTCCGGCGATCTGACCGGCATCCGCACGACACGGAGCATGGTCGGCGGCCCGATCACGCCGGGCAGAGGCCTGCTGCACCTCGGAGACGGCAGGCTCATCGCCGTCACTACTCCGCTGTGACCTCCGTCGTGTTCGCCGCCGCAGGTCCGATGCACGCTCGCCGTACGACGCCGACGCCAGGAGACCGGGGGACATCGCCGTGGGTCGTGTCGGATGAGCTGTGGGACCGCTTGGAGGAGCTGGGCTGCGCCTCGGGCATGAGCGCTGGCGGCGGCTGCCCGACTGGGACGATGCCGGCGTCCGGCAGCAGTTCCACGCAGTCCTGCTCGCCGAGCTGAACGTGGCCTCGCGGCTGGACTGGTCCCGCTGCGTGGTCGGTTCCTCCCACATCAGGGCCCTGAAAGGAGGCAGCGCACGGGCCTTCGCTGGTCGACCGGGGACGGGCCGGCTCGGAAGCACCACCTAATGGTGAGTTACGGGGCTGGTGAAGCCTGAAGCACCACCGGGTTCGGAGCCCTTCGATCAGACGGGTTCACCAGCTCCGTGCCGTGGCGGCGGCACGTACACTCTTGAGCCGAGGATGTTCGTGGTCTGAGCTGCCCGACGACTCGGCGCGAGGGCAGTCAGCTCTGCACCGTCCACCATGGGCAACGACGACAGGTAACTCACGCGGCAAGCCTCCTAAAGACCGGAAAGGACCTCCGGCGCAGGTCAGAGGCTCTTTCCGAGGCAAAGCCGCAGGTAGCGGCAGACGAGTCGGGCTGTACGCCGGGTTCTGTGCCCCGGTCCCTCGCGGGTGCCGGGGTGACGGCCATCCATCTAGGGCCGGCGTTGCCGCCGGCCTCGTGCGGTCTACCCGGGGGCTCGGGCGGGCAGCCCTCGAACGTCCCCGCAGAGCGCCTTTTACAGCGCTCCTCTTGACCTTGCTCCGGGTGGGGTTTACCTAGCTGCCCAGGTCACCCTGGGCACTGGTGGTCTCTTACACCACCGTTTCACCCTTACCGAGGACCGAGGTCCCCGGCGGTTTGCTTTCTGTGGCACTGTCCCGCGAGTCGCCTCGGGTGGCCGTTAGCCACCACCCTGCCCTGTGGAGCCCGGACGTTCCTCGGGAAGCCCCCCGTCAAGGGGACTCCACGCGGCCGTCCGCCCGGCTCGTCTGCCGTGTCGACCATGTTACCGGGCGAGCCGGCCTCTTCGGTGCCGAGGCCATCGTCGCCAGTACCGAGCCCGTGAGGATCAGTGCGAAGGAGACCGCGATCGTGGGGGTGAAGCTCTCGCCCAGGAAGAGGGCACCCGCCGCCACCGCCACCGCCGGGTTGACGTAGGTGATCACTGTGGAGCGGGTCGGGCCTATTTCCTTGATCAGTTCCAGGAAGGCCACGAAGGCCACCGCCGTGCAGAGGATGCCCAGGGCGAGGAGGGAGAGGAGCGCGTTCGTCGAGGGCATGGAGGTGGGCCAGGTCGCCGCCGCCGCGGGGGCGTAGACCAGGGCCGCGAGTGTCAGGCAGGGGGCTATCAGCTGCAATGTCGGGACGTCCTTCAGGCGGCGGGCCGCTATCAGGGGTGCGGTCGCGTAGCCGATCACCGTGAGCAGGACCTCGCCGAGGGAGCGGGCGTCGCCGCCGGTCAGGTGGGGGACGGTCAGGACTCCTACGCCCACCAGGCCGATCAGGAGGCCCGCGATCCGGCGTACGCCCAGGTGTTCCCGCTCGCCGCCGAAGTAGCGCGCCGCCACCACGCCCACGATCGGTACGCCCGCTATCAGCAGGCCCGCCGTGGAGCTGGAGAGGTGGCGTTCGGCGTCCGTGAGGGTGAACCAGGGGCCCATGATCTCTATGCACGCGAAGGCCAGCATCGGGCGCCAGTGGGTGCGGAGGGTGCGGAACAGGCCGCCCTGGCGGATCGCCAGGGGGAGGAGGAGCAGGGCGCCCACCGCGCAGCGGGCGAACACCACCGTCGACGGGGACACCTCGTCCACCGCAACCTTGATCATCAGATAGGGGATGCCCCAGATCACTCCCATGAGGGAGAACAACATCCAGCCGCGTGCAGTCATACGAAGAGTCTCAGCCGAGCAGGTGTGCCGCGTCTTGAACGCTGTTGCGGTACGCCGCCGGGGTCACCCCCAGCACCCGGCGGAACCAGCGGGTCAGGTGCGCCTGGTCGGCGAAGCCCACCAGGGTCGCCACCTCCGCCGGGCGCAGGCCCGCCTCCAGGAGGCCGCGGGCGCGGCTCACCCGGTACTGGGCCAGCCAGGCGTACGGCGGGACGCCCATCGTCGTACGGAAGGCCCGGAGGAGTTGGTAGCGGGAGAGGCCCAGGTCCGCCGCCAGGTCGGCGAGCGAGGGGGGAGCCGTGAGTTCGTCGGCCAGGCGGTCTCGGACCAGTAGCGCGACACCGCCCGCGCCGGGGATACGGTCCGGTGCCTGCCGTGCCGTCGAGTGGCGGCGGGACAGGGCCGTCAGCAGCCAGGGCAGGCGGGATTCCACCTCCAGGGGGTCGGGGCAGGTGGACAGGGTCGTGTGGGCGTGGCGGAAGGCCGCTGCCAGTTCCGGGTCGTCCAGGACGGGGTCGCGGAAGTGGGGTGTGCCTGCGAGCAGGGTGCCGTCCGCCAGCAGGGACGGGTCTGCGTACATGGCGCGGTAGGCGTAGCCGTCGGTCTGGGTCGCCGGGCCGCCCGTGTGCATCTCTCCTGGGGCCAGGACGACGATCGAACCGGGGCCGGTGCGGATGTGACCGCCCCGGTAGTCGATCACCTCGGAGCCGCCCACGCAGATGCCTATCGAGAACTCGGCGTGTGTGTGCGGGGCGTAGGTGTGCCGTTCGAAATTCGCCGTCAACAGGTCGAGCGGCGGGCCGCAGCGCCCCAGCCTCGCCCTCGTCCACCGTGCATGTTCGGCCACCTTGGCACACCCCCTTGCGCTAAGGGTGCAACGCCCTCAGGCCCCGTTTCCATGCCGCGTCCAGGTCGGCGTCCTCCGGGAAGCGGCCGTGGATCTCCAGGACCACCATGCCGTGCGCGAACGCCCAGGTGGCGCGGGCCAGGTCGAGATCGCCGCCACAGGCCCGCAGCAGGGGGAGGGCGGCTCTGTCCTCCAGACCGACGGGCAGGGCGGCGCGCGGCAGGGGGCGTTCCGTGGCCAGGCAGTAGAGGTGGGGGTGGGCCAGGGCGTACGTCCGGTAGGCCCTGGCAAGTTCCTCCAGGGAGCCTGGGGTCCTGGTCGCCGCCGTTTCCAGCGCCTGTGCCGACTCCTCCAGCATCTGCGCGGCCAGCTCGACCTCCACGGCGTGTTTGTCCGGGAAGTGCTTGTAGAGGGAGGGGGCCTTGATGCCCAGGCGGTCGGCCAGGGTGCGCATGGTGAGGGCGGCGGGGCCGGACTCCTCCAGCAGGTCCCTGGCCGCCGCGACGATCTCCCGCGCCCTTGCCGTCAGCCGGGCAGGCACATCAGTCGTGCCGGTCCCGCCAGTCCCGCCAGTCCCGTCAGTCACGCTGGAAGCCCTCCTTCGTCCGCAGTCCGTAGCCGAAGGCGCGATCGTACGAGATGTGGGCCAGCCAGCCGCAGAGCGCGGCGAACGCCGGGGGCCAGAAGAAGAGAGGCTGGACCGCGTACGCCACCAGCAGCCCCAGCGGCACCAGCGCCCGGTGCATCGCGTTGTAGTACGGCACCGCGCGCGGCGGCAGCTGCCCCTTCGCCATCCGGGGCGCCTCGTCGGCGGCGACCAGGAAGGTGAGGTCCGGGAGGATCAGGAAGAGCAGGGCGAGGGCGCCCGCGAGCCAGCCGTGGTTCACGCCCTCCAGCACGGCGAACGCCGTCCAGAACAGGGCGCCGGCCAGCCAGGCCGTGCGGCGCGCCACCGTGGTGGCGGTGCGGAGGGCGGGAGTGGGGACGGGGGTGGCGTTCGTGGTGGTGGTCATGGCTGCTGCCTCCCGAAGACAAACTGGCTAACGTCGTTAGCCACGACCGTACGGCTAACTGTGTTAGCCGTCAAGGGAGTCGGTCACCGGCCGGGGAACATCCGCCCCAGCGCGTCGAACGCCGCCCCCATCCGCTCCTGGTGATCCTCGGCGACCTCCGCGTACGGCTCACCCGCGAGCTGGCGACTCACCGAGGTGACACACACCGAGCGGTACGCGGCGACGGTCACGGCCGCCATCAGCCCCGGGTCGGCGGTTCCGGCGTCCGCCAGCGCCCCGGCCAGCGCCCGTTCCACCTCCTCCGCGCCCTCCCGCGCCCGGGCCAGCAGTGCCGGAGAGTCGGCGACGACGGTCCAGAAGCCCGCGAAGCCCTCCCCCAGCCCGCCCAGCGGATGCCGTGCGTCGATGAACCGGAAGGCCAGGCGGCGCAGCGCCGCGAGCGGGGGCTCGTCGGCCCCGCGGCCCCGCACCGCTCCGGCGAAGGCCTCGACCGCCTCCGGGATGCGGTCGAGGAACAGGTCCTCCTTGCGGGGGAAGTAGTTGAAGACGGTCATCGCGGAGACGCCGGCCGCCCGCGCGACCTCCGTGACCGTCACCCGGTCGAAGCCGTGCTCCCGGAACATCACCGTCGCGACGTTCGAGATCCGCTGCCGCGTCTCCCGCTTCTTGCGCTCCCGCAGGGACTCCCCTGGCCTGTTCTCATCGATCACAAGAAAACTATAGCCGCTCGAAACTTTTAGTGACTACAGTGAAGTCATGACGACGACGATGCCGATGGCAGACGGCAAGAACGACGGCGCGGACTACGGCGCGGACTATGACGTGGTGGTGGCGGGCGGCGGGCCCGTCGGGCTCTTCCTCGCCTGCGAGCTGCGGCTCGGCGGCGCGGGCGTGCTGGTCGTGGAGCGGCTGGCCGAGGTGGACGAGACCATCAAGGCGGGCGGGATCAACACGGCGGGCGCGGTGGCGCTGTACCGGCGGGGGATGCTGCCCGAGCTCGCGGCGGCCTGGGAGAAGAACCTGTGGCGGCTGCGGGCCTTCACCGGCGAGCGGAGTGCCGGCACGCCCCGGGCGACTCCCCCGAAGTTCGCCGGGCACTTCGCCGGGATCATGATGCGCGGTGACCTCTTCGACGACTCCGACCCGGCCTTCGCCGACATCGGCCCCGCCGACGGCGTCGGCCTCGGGGTCCCGCAGGCCGAGCTGGAGCGGATCCTGGCCGCCCGCGCCGAGCGGCTCGGTGTCGAGGTCCGCCGGGGCGTGGAGCTGACCGGCTTCGACGCCGACGACGAGGGGGTGTCCGTACATCTCGGCGGTGACGACACGGTCCGTACCGGCTGGCTGGTCGGGTGCGACGGCGGGCGGAGTACCGTCCGCAAGCTCGCCGGGTTCGACTTCCCGGGGACCGATCCCGAGATCACCGGTTATCAGGCGGTCGTCGAGATGACCGGGGGCGAACGGCTGGGGGTGGGGTGGAACACGACGGACGTGGGGACGTACGTCAACGGGCCCTTCCCCGGCCGGATCCTCACCGTGGAGTTCGACGGGCCGCCCGCCGACCGCTCCGCGCCCATCACCGCCGAGGAGCTCCAGGCCTCCCTGCGCCGGGTGTCGGGCGTCGACGAGGTGACCATCCACGAGGTGCACTCCTCGACCCGGTTCACCGACAACGCCCGGCAGGCCACCGGCTACCGCAAGGGCCGGGTGCTGCTCGCGGGGGACGCCGCGCATGTGCACTCGCCGTTCGGCGGACAGGGGCTCAACCTCGGGCTCGGCGACGCCATGAACCTCGGCTGGAAGCTCGCCGCCGTGGTGAGCGGGTGCGCCCCGGACTCCCTCCTCGACAGCTACACCGCCGAACGGCATCCGGTCGGCGCCTGGGTGCTGGACTGGACCCGTGCCCAGATCGCGGTGATGCGGCCCGACCGGCATGCCCGCGCCCTGCGCCGGGTCGTCACCGACCTGGCGCTGACGACGAGCGGGACCACGTACCTCGTCAAGCAGATCTCCGGCGTCTGGCAGCACTACGACCTGCCCGGCGAGCACGCCCTCACCGGGCAGAGCACCCCTGACCTGGAGCTCTCCGACGGAACCCGGCTCGGCGACCATCTGCACGGCGGCCGGGCCCTCCTCCTCGACCTCGCGGACGACCCGAGGCTGCGGGCCCGCGCCGAGGGGTACGCCGACCGGGTGGACGTGCTGACCGCCGCCTGCCCCGGACGGCCGGAGCTGACCGCTCTGCTCGTACGGCCCGACGGGTTCGTCGCCTGGGCCGCGGACAAGGGCGACGAGGGCGGGACCGGCCTCGGCGAGGCCCTGAGCCGCTGGTTCGTCGCCGCCTGAGCCCGCACTCGGCGGCTTGACCCCGCCGCGACGTCAACGTCTGTACTGGTCCCATGCGGATCGGAGAACTCGCCGCCGCCGTCGGCGTCACCACGCGCACGGTGCGGCACTACCACCACCAGGGCCTGCTGCCCGAGCCCGAACGCCTCTCCAACGTCCCCCACTCTCGGCTTCGCTCGAGCGGGAGGTGCCCCCATCCGGGACTACACCCTCCGGCACGCCGTCGTCCTCGCCCGGATCCGGCGGCTGACCGAGCTGGGACCCGGGCTCGCCGAGGTACGGGACGTCCTCGCGGACGACGCCGGGAAGGACCTCGTCGAGGTGCTCACCGAGCTCGACGAGGACCTCGCCCGGCAGGAGGCGGACATCCGGGAGCGGCGGCAGCGGCTGCGGGCCCTGCTGGACGCGGGCGCACTGCCCGCCGAGGGGCCCGTCTCGCCCGAGCTGGCCGGCCTGTTCAGGGCGACGGCCCCGCACTTCGGCGACTCCCCCATGGCCGCCAAGGACCGCGAGGTGTTCGCCCTGGTGGAGACGGTCACGGACCCGGCGCAGCGCGCTCAGCTGATGTCCCTGGCCGGTGCCATGGCCGGGTCACCGCAGGCGACGGCCCGGGCCAACGACGTGGTCCATCCGCACCTGCTGACCCCGGACGCGCTGCACGTCCGGGGCGGCGTCCGGGTCGAGCAGCGGATACCGCTGGACTCGATCAAGTCCGTACGCGGCGACACCCGTTACCTGCACGACAGGACCGCCACCGCCGAACTCGACCTGCCCATCGGCTCCCAGACATCGGTGACCCTCGAACTGGCCGAGCCCGTCAGCCATGTCTCCCTGCTGGGCCGTCGGCGCGAGGTGAGCGTCGTGCGGTTCCACGCCGACGACGCCACCGGTCTCGTACGGGCTCTGAACGGGGCACTCACGCAGGTGCGAACCGCACCTTCGCCGTCCCCGGATCGGCCTGGGTCAGCCGTACCGGCAGCCGCTCGCCCAGCGGAAGCGGGTTCCCGTCCTCGATCCGCCCTATGACGGCGGGTTCCTGCAGCTGCACCCGGCCCACGGTCGGCCTGCGCTCCTCGACCTCCACCACACAGCCGTCGAAGACCTCCCCGACCCGGTCCTTGAGCAGGGCCGCCTCGACGATGTCGACGCACTCGCGTTCCACCGTGCCCGCGCGCCGCGCGCCCTCGGCCATCTGTTTGGGGAGCGTGTCCAGCGCCATCAGCACCCAGTCCGGCGGCTCCTCGCCCTCGACCGCCGCGAGGCAGAGTTCGGAGGCGTAGCGGTCGGCCAGCCGGCGCAGGGGTGCGGTGCAGTGCGCGTAGGGGGCGGCGACGGCCGCGTGGGTGGTGACCGCGGGCAGGACGCCGTCCCGGAAGACCGTGTAACCGGCGCCGCGCAGCAGGGTGGTGCACTCCTGGAGGAAGGCCGCGTGGCGGGGGCGGTGCGGGTTCAGGGAGCGGATCAGCGCCGCGTACGAGACGTGGTGCGGCCACTCGATGTGCAGCGCGTGTGCGGTACGGCGGAGGCGGGCGACCGCACCGTCGGGGGCGACCGGGAGGGTGCGCAGCACGCCGGTGCCGTGGGCCAGCATCAGCTCGGCCGCCGCCATGCCGGTGAGCAGGGAGATCTGCGCGTTCCAGGCGTCGGCGGGCAGCGGGGCGCGGTAGGTGAGTTCGTAGGTGTGGTCGTACTCGACGATCTCCTGCTCCGGCACGTTGAGGGAGATGCCGCCGCGCTCCACCTCCAGGCGTTCGCGGGCCTCGCCGATCTCCCTGAGCAGCGCGACGGGTTCCTCGGCGGTCCCCTCGTCGATCCGCTTCTGCACACCGGCGTAGTCGAGCTTGGCCCGGCTGCGGACGAGCGCCCGGCGGACGTCGGCGGTCCGGGTCCGGCCTTCGCCGTCCAGTTCGATGGTCCACAGGACGGCGGGGCGGGTCTGGCCGGGGAGCAGGCTGGCCGCGCCCTCGCTGAGCACGGTCGGGTGCAGCGGGACCTTCCCGTCCGGGAAGTAGAGCGTGTTGACGCGGTGGTGCGCCTCGGAGTCCAGCGCGCCGCCGGGTACGACGAAGGCGGCGACGTCGGCGATGGCGTACCGGACGCGGTAGCCGCCGTCGTGCCGGGACAGGTGCATCGCCTGGTCGAGGTCGTTCGCGGTGGGCGGGTCGACCGTGAAGAAGGGGATGTCGGTCGCGTCGTGGCCGGGCACGGCCGGGTACTTGGCGGCGCTCTCGGCCTCCGCCTGCACCTCGGTCAGGAAGCTCTCCTGGATACCGAGGTCGGCGCGGAGCGCGGCGAGCGCGGCCCGGAGGGGGGCCTCAGGGGCACCCTTGACGCGGATGTGGCGGCGGGGCATAGGACGAGCGTAGTCACATCGCGCTCCTCCGGCGCCTTACTCTGGCGCGAGGCGTTGGTGATGAACGCCGGTGATGAAGAGCCGGTGATGAAGAGGAGTACGTGTGCTGGTCCTGCTGCCGCCCTCGGAAGGCAAGGCGTCCTCGGGCCGTGGTGCCCCGCTGAAGCCGGAGTCGCTGTCCCTGCCGGGGCTGGCGGACGCCCGCGAGGCGGTGCTCGCCGAACTGGTCGACCTGTGCGCAGGCGATGCGGACAAGGCCCGCGAGGTCCTCGGGCTGAGCGAGGGGCTGCGTGCGGAGGTCGCGAAGAACACACAGCTCAGGACGGCGGGCGCGCGGCCGGCCGGGGAGATCTACACGGGGGTGCTGTACGACGCGCTCGACCTGGCCTCCCTGGACGCGGCCGCGAAGCGCAGGGCGGCGCGGTCGCTGCTGGTGTTCTCCGGGCTGTGGGGTGCGGTGCGGGTGACGGACCGGATTCCGTCGTACCGCTGCTCGATGGGGGTGAAGCTGCCGGGTCTCGGCGCGTTGGGCGCGCACTGGCGGAAGCCGATGGCCGAGGTGCTGCCGGAGGCGGCCGGGACGGGGCTGGTGCTGGACCTGCGGTCGGCGGCGTACGCGGCGGCGTGGAAGCCGAAGGGGGAGGTGGCCGCGCGGACGGCGACGGTGCGGGTGCTGCACGCGCCGACACGGAAGGTCGTCAGCCACTTCAACAAGGCGACGAAGGGGCGGATCGTGCGGAGCCTGTTGACCGCCGGGGCGGCGCCGGGTGGTCCGGGTGAGCTGGTGGAGGCGTTGCGGGACCTGGGGTACGAGGTGGAGGCGACGGCTCCGGGCAAGGCGGGGCAGGGGTGGGCGCTGGATGTGCTGGTTACGGAGGTTCACTAGAGTTAGATGGTCTAACGGTCGTTACGGCTACCACGGATCACCCCCCATTGCAGCATGCGCAACGCCGATTGCGCACTCTGCAGCACCCCGGGCAGCATGTTCGTCATGCCCGTCTCCGTGCTGGACCTCGCACCCGTCGTCCCCGTCGTCGTGATCGAGGATGCCGGCGATGCCGTACCGCTGGCTCGGGCACTGGTGGCCGGCGGGCTGCCCGCGATCGAGGTGACGCTGCGGACGCCGGCCGCGCTCGATGCGATCCGGGCGATCGCCGGCGCGGTGCCGGACGCGGTGGTCGGCGCGGGGACCGTTCTGACGCCGGAGCAGGTCACGGAGTGCGTGGCGGCCGGGGCACGGTTCCTGGTCAGCCCGGGGTGGACGGACGGGCTGCTGGCGGCGATGGTCGCGTCCGGGGTGCCGTTCCTGCCGGGGGTGTCGACCGCCTCGGAGGTCGTGGCGCTGCTCGAACGCGGGGTGCGGGAGATGAAGTTCTTCCCGGCACAGGCGGCCGGCGGCACGGCGTACCTGAAGTCCCTCGCGGGTCCGCTCCCGCAGGCCCGCTTCTGCCCGACGGGAGGGATCGGTCCGGACAACGCGCCGGATTACCTCGCCCTCCCCAACGTCGGCTGCGTGGGCGGCACCTGGATGATCCCCGCGGACGCCGTGGCCACCCGGGACTGGGCCCGTGTCGAGTCGCTGGCCCGGACGGCGGCGGGGCTCCGGAGCGTCAGGGACGCAGGTGGGACGTGTCGTTGAAGAGCCGGACGCTCGCGTTGCCGTCGGCGTAGTACGCCACCGCCGACAGGGAGGCCGCCGACAGTTCCATCCGGAACAGGGACTGCAGCGGGGCGCCGAGGGCGAGTTGCACGAAGGTCTTGATCGGCGTGACGTGGGTGACGAGCAGGACCGTGCGGCCCGCGTAGGCCGCGATCAGCTTGTCGCGGGTGGCCGCGATGCGCGCCGCGGTCTCGGCGAAGCTCTCGCCGCCGCCGGTGGGGTGGGCCGACGGGTCGGCCAGCCAGGTGGTCAGGTCGTCGGGGTAGCGCTCGCGGACCTCGCCGAAGGTGAGGCCCTCCCAGGCGCCGAAGTCCGTCTCCTTGATCCCCTCCTCGATCGTCACGTCGAGGCCGAGGCGCTCGGCGACGGCCGCGGCGGTCTGCCGGGTGCGGGTGAGGGGGGAGGCGAGGATCGTCTCGATCGTGCCGCGCCGGGCGAGCGCCTCGGCGACGCGGCGCGCCTGCTCCTGGCCGACGTCGGAGAGGGCGGGGTCGGTGCCGCCGCTGCCGGAGAAGCGCTTCTGGGGGGTGAGGGGGGTCTCGCCGTGGCGGAGGAGGACGAAGGTGGCGGGTGCGCCGAGGTCGGGGGCCGAGCTCCAGCCGGGGCTCGCTACGTGGCTCGCGGCGCGGGTGTCGGCGGTGGGCTTGTCGGTTGTCGTCACAGCGCCGGCCGGTGGGGGCTGGTCGCGCCCGCGCGGCGGAGCCGCAAATGTCTCAGCCCCGCGCCCCTTACGGGGCGCTGTACCTGCCGTCGGCGACAAGTGTGCGCCCCTGCCGCCCGCGTCCAGCTCAGCCGTCGACGCCGCGGCCGACCACTGCTCGCCGCGCTTGCCCGCGTCCATCGCCTCGTTCGCCAAGCGGTCCGCGTGCTTGTTCTGCTCCCGGGGGATCCACTCGTACGTGACCTGCTCGGCCGGGAAGATCCGGCCGGCCTGCATCGCCAGCGGCTTCATGTCGGGGTGTTTGATCTTCCAGCGGCCCGACATCTGCTCGATGACCAGCTTGGAGTCCATACGGACGTGGACGGCGGCGGCCGGGTCCAGGTCGTGCGCCGCGCGCAGGCCCGCCAGCAGGCCGCGGTACTCGGCGACGTTGTTGGTGACGACGCCGAGGTACTCGGCCGCCTCCGTCAGCGTCTCGCCGGTCGCCGCGTCGATGACCACCGCGCCGTAGCCGGCGGGTCCCGGGTTGCCCCGGGAGCCGCCGTCCGCCTCGACGATGAACTCCCTTGCCACGTAAGCCCCTTAAGACCCTGAGGTGTTCCTACAGGCCAGACTCGGCCGTACGCACCAGGATGCGGCGGCAGTTCTCGCAGCGGACCACGGTGTCCGGCGCGGCCTTGCGGACCTCGGCCAGCTCGGTGATGGCGAGCTCCTGGCGGCAGCCCTGGCAGGTGCGGGCGTACAGCTTGGCCGCGCCGATGCCGCCCTGCTGCTCGCGCAGCTTGTCGTACAGCTTCAGCAGGTCGGCCGGGACCGCGGCCGCGATGACCTCACGCTCCTTGGTCACCGTCGCCGCCTCGGCGTCGATCTCCTCGGACGCGGCGTTCCGGCGGGCGGTCGCGTCGTCGATCCGGCCCTGGACCGCGCCGACCCGCTCGGTCAGCTCGGCGACCCGGTCCTGCGTGGTCTCACGGCGCTCCATGACCTCCAGGACGACGTCCTCGAGGTCGCCCTGGCGCTTGGCGAGGGAGACGATCTCCTTCTGGAGGTTCTCCAGGTCCTTCGGGGAGGTGACCGCGCCGGAGTCCAGGCGCTGCTGGTCGCGGGCGGCGCGCTGGCGCACCTGGTCCACGTCCTGCTCGGCCTTGGTCTGCTCGCGGGCGGTGTCGCTCTCCTCGGTCTGCGCGGCCACGAGCAGGTCGCGCAGCTGGGTGAGGTCCTTGGTCAGCGACTCGATCTCGGCGTGCTCGGGCAGCGACTTCCGCTTGTGCGCCAGCTGCTGGAGGCGTACGTCCAGGGCCTGGACGTCGAGGAGTCGGATCTGGTCGGCGGGCGCGGCGTTCAGTTGGGGGCTCCAAGGGACGGTGAGTGGCTGGTCCAGGGGTCGGTGACCGTCTTGGAGACGTGCACGCGCAGGTCCCAGCCGTGGCGGTCGGAGATCTCGTCGAGCTGGGCTGCGGCCAGCTCGCACCAGGGCCATTCGGTGGCCCAGTGCGCCGCGTCGAGCAGCGCGAGGGGGCTGTGGGCGACCGCTTCCGACGCCGGGTGGTGGCGCAGGTCGGCGGTGAGGAAGGCGTCCACACCGGCGGCGCGTACGACGTCGAAGAGGCTGTCGCCGGAGCCGCCGCTGACGGCGATCGTGTGCACGAGGGCCTCGGGGTCGCCGGCGACGCGGATGCCCTGTGCGGTGGCGGGGAGGCGGGCGGCGGCCCGTGCGGCGAGCTCGCGGACCGTCACCGGGTGGTCCAGTTCGCAGACGCGGCCGAGGCCCCGGCGGCCCTCCGGGTCGGTGGGGTCCGGGACCAGGGGGCGTACGACCCGCAGGTCCAGGGCTCCCGCCAGCGCGTCGGAGACGCCCGGGTCGGCGGTGTCGGCGTTGGTGTGGGCGACGTGCAGCGCGATGTCGTTCTTGATGAGGGTGTGCACGACCCGGCCCTTGAAGTGGGAGGCCGCCACCGTCGTCGTACCGCGCAGATAGAGGGGGTGATGGGTGACGAGCAGGTCGGCGCCCAGTTTCACGGCCTCGTCGACGATGTCCTGCACCGGGTCGACGGCGAACAGGACCCGGCCGATCTGCTGGTCGGGGTCGCCCACGACCGTGCCGACCGCGTCCCAGGACTCGGCCCGCTCGGCGGGCCACAGGTTGTCCAGCGCGGCGATGACTTCTGACAGACGGGGCACGGGGAAAAGGCTACCTGTCTGTTCCACGGGGCTGTACCTGCTCACCCACGGGAGGCGGCGCGCAGCACACCGGCCCCTGTTTCCTCAGGTGAATCGCCGGGCGTGCACCCGTATGTGTGAAGCCATGGGCTGCCGATGCGCCGCCTGTGCGTCCGAAAACTAGCTTCGTGGCCGGAGGTGACCGAACGATGACGGCCTGTGCGATCGAACCTTCGGCTGCGGCCGAGGACGACAGAGTGCCGGGAGGCGGCAGCGTGCCGGGGGCGGGTTGCGCCGTCACGGTGGACTGCGCCATCACGGTGGACGGGGCGTACGCGGCCCGGCTGGTTCAGCAGGAAGGTTCCTGGTACCCGGAGCGGTGGACGCTGGACGGTCCCGAGCCGTACGCCGTGCCGCTGCCCGGGAACCAGCCCGAGGAGCCCGGCACGGAGGTGCAGCCGATGGGTGACGGGCGGGTGCTCATCCACCGGCTGGCGGACGGGCGGCACCACTTCGCCCTGCTGTATCCGACCGGGCCGGGCACGGGTGAGCTGCCGCTGGGTGCGGTGGAGTGCCCGGACGAGGGTGTCTCGTTACGGCTGCTGCCGCCCGCGCCCGGGGGTGTGCAGGCATTCGCGCTCGCCGTGGGCCCGCGTTCCTCCACGGTGTGGCTGGTGACGGGCGGGGCCTTCGGGCCCGAGCGGCTCGCGGTGCTCCCGGGGCGTTGTTCCGGCGGGGTCTGGCTGGACCGGGGCGGGCGGATGCTGGCGCTGGACCGGGAACTGGGCGGGCGGACCAAGGCGGTCGTGGTCGATCTGGAGCGGCGCGGTGAGGTGTCGCCGCTGCTGCAGATCGCACCGGACAGCGACGACCGGCTGCTGCTCGCCGACCCGGACAGCGGGCTGATCCTGGTCGGCTCGGACGCGCCCTGTCCCGGGCAGGAACGATTGGGCTGGGGCGTCCTCGGCAGCACGCTGCCGGTGCGCTTCCCGGAGAGTCTGCGGGTGGCGGAGGTGCCGGACTGCACGGTGACGCCGTTCGCGGTCCAGCCTGGGCAGGTGCTGACGCCGGAGGGCTGCGGGGTCGCGATGCGGATCGAGGGTCCGCTCGGCGGCTGGGTCGGCGCCTGGCGGCCGCGGGAACGCAGGATGTGCCATCTCCCGGCGCCGGAAGGGTGGTTGGCCGGCGCCGGGTTGTGGACGCAGGACGGGGCGCTGCTGCTGCCGTACGCCACGGGGGAGGTCCCGTGCGGGGTGGCGGCGGTGACGGTGCCCTGGGGGGAGACGGGGGGTCCGGGGGGCTCGGGGGAAACGGGGGAGCCCGCGGGGTGGGGGGATGTGGGACCGGGGGATCCGGTTCGGGACGGCGTGGCTGCCGGGGCGCCGAGTGCGCCCGGGGAGCCGGCCGAACCGGATACCCCGGGACCTGCCGTGAACCGGCCGGTACCCTTGCAGGAGGCTCCGCTGGCCCGTCTGTGACGAACTCGCCCGTCTGTAACGAACTCGCAGCGGTCGGCGTGCCCGCGTGGATCCCCCCTGTGGTCGGCCGGTTAAAATCGCCGCGCTGTAAGAAAGATCATGTTGACGGGGTGAATTCTTCCGATGAGCGACGCCAGCACGTCCCAGCAGCTGTCCGCCGACCTCGATGAGCCCGACGGCCACGGCAAGCACCGTGGTCAGGGCTCGGGTCAGGACAGCGAAGCGGCCCCCAGTGGGCGGCACCGCAAGCCGGAGCCGGCCGAGACGGTGGCCTGGGCCTGACGGAACACGCGACAGCGGCTCCGCCCTTGAGGGGGCGGGGCCGCTGTCGCGTTTCCACCGTCCTACTGCCGCTTCAGCCCCAGTACCTCCGCCGCGGCGAAGGTCTCCCCCGTCGGCCGTCCGGCGTAGTGCGGGGTGAGCAGGGCGTCGAGTTCGTCGTAGCTGAAGGTGTCCTGTTTGCTGTCGAACTTCGCCTGGACGCGCGGTCGTTCGACGATCGCGACCATCCCGCCGTGTACGACGAGCAGCTGGCCGTTGACGCGTTCGGCGGCAGGGGATGCCAAGTAGCCGACGAGCGGGGCGACATGTTCGGGGGCAAGGGGGTCGAGGCCCTCGGCGGGCTGCTCGAACCCGGCGAAGACGTCCTCGGTCATCCGGGTGCGGGCGCGCGGGCAGATCACGTTGGCGGTCACGCCGTACTTGGCGAGGGCGAGGGCCGTGGAGGTGGTCAGGCCGACGATCCCGCCTTTCGCGGCCGCGTAGTTGGGCTGGCCCGCGGAGCCGGCGAGGAAGGCCTCGGAGGAGGTGTTCACGATCCGGCCGTACACCTTCGCGCCGCCCGCCGCCTTGGAGCGCTCCCGCCAGTGCGCCGCCGCGAAGTGGGTGGTGTTGAAGTGGCCCTTGAGGTGGACCCGGATCACCGAGTCCCACTCCTCCTCGGTCATGGAGAAGACCATGCGGTCGCGCAGGATGCCGGCGTTGTTGACGAGGATGTCCAGCTTGCCGAAATGGGTTGTCGCCAAGGTGAGAAGGTCTCGCGCCTGCGAGAAGTCGGCGACGTCCCCGGTGTGGGCGACGGCCCGGCCGCCCTCCGCGCGGATCTCCTCGACAACCTGCTCGGCCGGTCCGGTGGAGGCGTTCCCGGAGCCGTCACGGCCCGGCTGCCCGAAGTCGTTGACGACGACGGCCGCGCCCAGCCGGGCGAGTTCGAGCGCCTCGGCCCGGCCCAGCCCGCGGCCGGCGCCGGTGACGATCGCGCTGAGCCCGTCCAGAGGCCTCTCTTCCGTCATCCGACGGCCCTCAGATCTCTATGCAGGTGCGCAGCGCGGTGCCGGTGCGCATCTGGTCCAGTGCCTCGTTGATCTCCGTCAACGGCACCCGGTGGGTGATCAGGCCCTCCAGGTCGACGCGGCCGGCCCGCCACAGGGCGATCGTCCGCTCGTAGGAGCTCACCACGTCGCCGCCGCCGTACATCGACGGCAGGATCCGCTTCTCGTCGAAGAACAGCTCGAACATGTTCAGTTGGAGGAAGTCGTCCATGGCGCCCGCGCCGACGACCACCAGGGTGCCCCCGCGCCGGGTGTTCTCGTAGGCCGTGCGGGCGGTGGCGGACCTGCCGACGACCTCGAAGACGTAGTCGAAGCCCTCGCCCGCGGTGACCTCCTGCTTGGCGCCGGGCAGTTCGTCCGGTGAGACGGCCTTCGTGGCGCCGAACCTGAGCGCCGACTCGCGCCGGGAGGCGACCGGGTCGACGGCGACGATCTCGGCGGCGCCCTTGAGCCGCGCCCCCTGGATCGCGGAGATCCCGACACCCCCGCACCCGATCACGGCGACCGACGAACCGGCCTCCACATCGGCCGTGTTGAGGGCCGCACCGAGCCCGGTGGTCACCCCGCAGCCGATCAGCGCGGCGATGTCGAAGGGCACGTCGTCGGGGATCGGCACCGCACACCCGGCGTCGACCACGACCTCCTCCGCGAAGGTGCCGGTGCCCGCGAAGCCGAAGACATCACCGGTGGGGCGCCTGAAGTTGGGGGTACCCGCGTTCATGAACCCGGCCAGGCACAGTTCGGTCTGGCCGCGCCTGCAGGCGGGACACGCGCCGCAGGCCGGCAGCCAGCAGACCACCACCCGGTCGCCGGGCTTCACACGGGTGACGCCCTCCCCCACCTCCAGGACCTCGCCCGCGCCCTCGTGGCCCGGCACGAACGGCCCCGGCTGCGGCAGCACCCCGCTCATCGCCGACAGGTCGGAGTGGCACAGCCCGGTGGCGCGCACCCGTATGCGCACCCTGCCGGGCCCGAATCCCACCGCCTCGACGTCGTCGAGGACTTCGAGCTTGTCCTGGCCGATCTCGTGCAGTACGGCTGCGCGCATGGTGCGGCTCCCCTCAACTGCTCACTGGATCAAGAGTGTTCGACGATCGTGTCGGCGAGGACGGGCGCGTCGTCCCTCCCCCACGCTCGGCTTCGCTCGCGCGGGGGGACCCCCATGACGGCGCTGACGGCGACCCGGACCTGGGAGTCCCCCTGCCACATACGGATCCGCAGCGTCTCCCCCGGGTACACCACCCCGGCGAACCGCGTCTCGTACGACCTCACCCGCGACACGTCCCCGTCGAGCAGGGTGTCCACGACCGCCTTGAGGGTCATGCCGTAGGTGCACAGCCCGTGCAGGATGGGCCGGTCGAAGCCGGCGAGCTTGGCGAACTCGGGGTCGGCATGCAGCGGGTTGTAGTCGCCGGAGAGGCGGTAGAGCAGCGCCTGGTCCTCGCGGACCGCGCGCTCCACGGTCCGGTCGGGCTCGCCGGCGGGCGGCTCCGGCCGGGCCGAGGGGCCGCGGTCGCCGCCCCAGCCACCCTCCCCCCGTACGAAGATCTGCGCGTCGTTGGTCCACAGCGGGCCGTCGGCGTCCGCGACATCGGTGCGCATCACGAGGACGGCCGCCTTGCCCTTGTCGTACACAGCGGCGATCCGGCCGGTGGCGGTCGCGGTGCCCGCGACCGGGATGGGGCGGTGGATCTCCAACCGCTGACCGCCGTGCAGCACCTTGGCGAGGTCGACGTCGATACCGGGCATGGACAGTCCGCTGATCACCCCGGGCGAGCCGGCGCCCGCGACGGTGGCGAAGCTGGGCAGGACGTGCAGCCGGGTCTCCAGGGTGTAGCGCAGTTCGTCGGGGTCGGTGGCGGGGCGGCCCGCGCCGATGCCGAGGTGGTAGAGCTGGACGTCCCGGCGCTCCCAGCGGATCTCTCCGGACCGGGGTTCGGCGGCGAGGGCCTTGGCTGCGTCGATGGGCATACGGCTCCTGAGGTGTCTCAAGACCTCGGCACGACCGTCCGCACCGTCGGCCGCACCGAGGTCGTCCACGGGGCGTGCGTGTCTAGAACGCGTTCCAGTCCAGCGCACCTTGTATAGCCCAGCGCTCCGGACTTGTGAAGGCTCCTGACGGCGTGTCAGTTCGCCTCGGGGTTCACGCGACCCGGGACATTTGTCCTGCCGGAGTCGGTACATGCGCATCTGCCGGACGGGCGGCCCGGATTCGTAGCTTGGTGGCCATGACGCAGACGCATTGTGCCGCCGTGTCCTTCGCGGGCGCGGTCAAGACCTTCGGTGCCGTACGTGCCGTGGACGGCGTCGACCTGACCGTCGCGCCCGGTGAGACGGTCGCCCTCCTCGGCCGCAACGGCGCGGGCAAGTCGACGGCGATCTCACTGCTGCTCGGCCTCATCGAGCCCGACGCGGGGACGGTGCGGCTCTTCGGGGGACCGCCGGAACGGTCGGTGCGGGCGGGCCGGGTCGGCGCGATGCTCCAGGAGGCGCGGGCCGTTCCCCGGGTCAGGGTGCGCGAGCTGGTCGCCTTCGTCGCCGGGCGTTATCCGGAGCCGCTGCCGGTGGCGCGGGCCCTGGCGCTGGCCGGGATCGCCGAACTGGCGGAGCGGCGCATGGACCGGCTGTCCGGCGGCCAGGCCCAGCGGGTCCGGTTCGCGGTCGCCCTCGCCGGGAACCCCGCACTGCTGGTGCTGGACGAACCGACGGCCGCGCTGGACGTGGAGGCGCGGCACGCGTTCTGGGCTTCGATGCGGGGGTTCGCCCGCCGCGGCCACACGGTGCTGTTCTCCACGCACCACCTGGAGGAGGCGGACCGGTACGCCGACCGCATCCTCGTCGTGGACCGCGGCCGGATCGTCGCGGACGGCACCGGTGAGCAGCTCAAGCGGTCGGTCGGCGGCGGTCTGGTCGCCGTCGACCTCGCCGGGCGCGCGACGGACGGCCTGGAGCGGCTGCCGGGGGTGCGCTCGCTGGAGATCCGCGGTGACCGGGCCCGGCTGCGCACCGACGACCCGGACGCCACGGTGCTCGCGCTCGCCGCGCTCGGCGCGGTACGGGGCCTGGAGGTGGCCCCGGCGTCACTGGACGACGCGTTCCTGGCACTGACTGCGTCCGAGCCGGAGCCGCTCACCTCACCCGCGACGGAGGCCGTGTGATGCTGGACTATCTACGCCTCGAGGTGCGCCGTACCCTGCGGGACGCCGGGTTCGTCGTCGGCGGGATCGCGATGCCGGTCCTGATGTATCTGCTGTTCACCAACCTCGGTGCGGCCGACGGGAGCTGGAAGACCGGGGCGATGGTCGGGATGGCCGGGTACGGGGCGGTCGGCTCCGCGCTCAACACCGGGGGCGGGGTCGCCGAGGACCGGGCGATCGGGTGGCTGCGGCAGCTCAGGGTGACACCGATGACCCCGCGCCAGGTCGTCGTCGGCCGGGCCCTGACAGGTTCGGTGACGGTGCTGCCGGCGATCGTGGCGGTGCTCGCGGCGGGCGGCCTGCTCAACGGCGTACGGCTGGCCGCCTGGCAGTGGGCGGCGATCGCGGTGCTGCTGTGGCTGGGCTCGGTGCCGTTCACCCTGCTGGGGCTCGGCAACGGCTACCGGCTGACCGGGCAGACCACGGGTGTGGCGAACATGGCCTGCAACCTGGGCCTCGCGGTACTCGGCGGACTGTGGTTCCCGGTCGCCCTGTTCCCCGGCTGGCTGCGCTCGGTGTCGGCGTACACACCCACCTACCGCTTCGCCCAGCTCGGCACCTCGGTGGCGGAGGGCCGCATGCCCCCGCCCTGGGCGGTCGCGGTGCTGGCCTTCTGGCTGGTGGTGTTCGGTTCGTACGCTGTGCTGTCGTACCGCCGGTCCGGACGGACCGGCTGACCGGGGGAGCGAGAGATGTACTGGATGCGAGGAGTGCGCAGCCGGCTGCGCGAGTGGCAGGCGGCTCAGGAGCGGTGGAAGGCGGACATGCGGGCCTTCCGGGCCTCGGAGAAGGAGGCACGCCGGACGGGTGCCGAAATCCCCGAGCAGCCGGGTCCGCCGCCGACCGCCTTCTCCCTGGTGCCCTGGCTGCTGATGGGGCTGGGCGCGTTCTCCAATCTGTTCCAGGGCAAGACGCCCGATCCGTGGGTCGGCGGCCTGGGGCTGCTCGCCTTCAACTCCCTCTACATCTACGTGGCGGCCCGCGCGTTCGTGAAGGAGAAGCGGCAGGCCACCTCTACGCGAGTGGCACTGGCTCTGATGGCCGTGATCACCTGCGGCCTCGCCGGCGGCTACGGCGGCAGCTGGCTGCTGTTCTTCCCGCTGTTGGGTCTGGCGACGGGCGCGGCGCTGCGGGGCGAGCACCTGCGCTGGGCCGGGGCGGCCGTCGCCGTGCTGGCCGGTGCGGTCTCCGCCGCCCGCGACGGCTGGAACGGCCTGAACATCGCGTACGCCACCTGGATCTCGACGATGGTGACGGCGGCGATACTCGGCCTCTCCGAGGCCGTGCGGGAACTGCGCGCCGCCCGCGAGCAACTGGCGCACCAGGCCGTGGAGAAGGAACGGCTGCGGTTCTCCCGCGATCTGCACGATCTGCTGGGCCACACCATGTCCGTGATCGTGGTGAAGTCGGAGGCGGCCCGGCGGCTGGCACCGCGGGACATGGACGCGGCGCTAGCCCAGATCACCGACATCGAGTCGGTGGGCCGGCAGGCGCTCACCGAGATCCGTGAGGCCGTCACCGGCTACCGCGAGGGCAGTCTCGGCACCGAACTGGACCGGGCCCGCTCGGTGCTGGACGCGGCCGGGGTGGAGCCGGTGGTCGGCCGCTCGGGCGCCCCGCTCGCCCCGCAGACCGAGACGCTGCTGGGCTGGGTGGTACGGGAGGCGGTCACCAACGTCGTACGGCACTCCGGCGCGACCCGCTGCGAGATCACCGTCGACGGCAACGCGGAACGAGTCCGTCTCACCGTCGCCGACAACGGCACCGGCACCGGCACCGGCACCGCTGACGAAGGCCCCCGCCGGGAGCGCGTCGGCGGCACCGGTCTGAAGGGGCTGACCGAGCGCCTCGCGGCGGCGGGCGGCTCCCTCAGGGCCGGCCCGTCGCCGCGCGGCGGCTTCGCGGTCACCGCGGAACTCCCCACCGAGGCGATGGAGTTGCTGACCTCGGCGGCTGCTACGGAGCCCAGGGAGAGGTGACGGCCCAGCTCACGTCGTCGGTCCACGACGTGGCGGTGTCCCAGGCGTTGGAGCCGCCGTCGCTCGCTATGTAGAGGTTGTAGTTGTAGTGGCGCAGGTATTTCGTCGGGTAGTTGTACGAGGCGAAGGACGTGCCCGTGCCGCTCTTGCCGGTCGTCGGGCAGAAGGTGGCATCCTGTCGATACGTGGTGGTGCCGTCCATGGGTTGCCGGTAGATCTTGTAGTTGTAGTGGCGCAGGTAGTCGCCGGGGTAGTTCCGGGACTCGAAGGAGACGCAGGAGCTGTCGGCGAGGCCAGGGCGGACGATCCAGGTGGCGTCGTTCTTGTCGAGGGTCGAGCTGCTGGAGGTGATGGCGGACAGGACGCCGGCGTTGTTCTGGTGGCGGACGTAGTCCGCGGTGCAGCAGGACGTCGTGGCCTGGAGGGAGATCTCCGAGGCGGAGCCGAGGCTGCCGGTGGAGCCGGTCGCGCCGCCGTAGCCGACGGAGACGATGTTGGACTGGACGGAGTCGTCGGCGGCGTCGGTCGGGATGCCCGAGGTCATCACACCCTCGAAGAACGAGCCGATGGAGCCGTTGCTGTTGTCACCGCCGGTGCCGAGGACGATCGCGCCCTCCTGGTGCATCGGCGAGTAACCGCTGCTGGTGCTGGGCTCGCTGCCGGAATACGTGGTGGTGAGGCTGCCCGATTGAGCATTTCCCCATTTCAGTGCGAAATGGTCCTGACCGTTGTTCTTCAGCAAAGCGGTGACGAACGGCAGAGCGCCCGTGCCCGTGTTGGACGAGTTCGTGCTGTAGCCGAGGTTGGACTCGAAGAGCCCGTTCTCCAGGTCCGCCTGCACCCAGGGTCCCGAGCCGTAGCAGGGCGAGAACCAGCACTCGGTGCCGAAGTTGATGGCGTCCATGTGGCCGTTGCCGGTGTCCTTGTTGTTGGTCTCGGCGTTGCCGTAGTCGAAGCAGCAGCTGCCGTTCACATGGGTGCCGGAGGTGACCATGTACATCCCCTCGGCGGCGCCGTTGGTGGCGACTCCCGAGGTGGCGTCGTTGCGGTAGCCCATGCCGGCCGAGATCTCCAGGCCGTAGACCTGGTGCCCGCCGACGGTCACCGGCAGCGCGTCCGCCGGGGACCCGACATCGGCCGAGCCGGCCCCGCCGGCGCCCTCGACGGTGAGGTCGTTGTGCTTGGACGACTGGTCGTAGATCTTGGTGATGATGCAGGTCGTACCGGCGCAGAAGGAGTTCTGGGCGGCGGCGTTGGCGTAGCCGCCGGTGGACAGCAGGCCGATGTTGGCCGTGGTGCTGTCCGAGGCGCGCTGCACCTGGTAGAGGGAGCCGCTGTAGGACGAGTACAGCGCCCGGACCATGCTGTGCGCGGCGACGCACGGGGTGCCGGCGGCTGCGTAGACGTCACAGGGCAGCGAGCTCGCGGCGGATGCCTGCGGGGCGCCCGCCCCGACGACGAGCGCGGCGATGGTCGCGAACGCCGCGAGCACGGACAGCACGGCTCTCTTCAGCCGTGGCGGACAGGAGCGTGCGGCTCGTAGGGACACTGAGAACACGGTGCACCTCTTCTTCGGTTCCTCGTAGGGCGGTGCGGGTTCTTGGCCGGTATACCGAACGTCGTTCGATCGAAATACCGAACCTATTCAGCTGTCGAAATGCCGACCATTCGCCGACCATTCGGGGAATTGCAGAGGCGATTGTTTGAGCACGGTCAAGCGCCGTCAAGACCTGCGGACCGGAACAATGACTACTCTTTAATTGCCGGGCCCGAGGCTAGGCTTGGGCTGTGTACGAGCCTGCGAACGAGATGCCCCGGTCCCACCGGCCCGCCAAGTCCATCCGGGTACTGCTCGCCGAGGACCAGGGGATGATGCGCGGGGCGCTCGCCTTACTGCTCGGGATGGAGCCGGACATCCAGGTCGTCGCCCAGGTCGGGGCGGGTGACGCGATCGTGGACGCGGCGCTCACGCACCGGCCGGACGTGGCACTCCTCGACATCGAGCTGCCGGGCATCAGCGGCCTGGACGCGGCGGCGGAGCTGCGCGAGCAGGCACCGGACTGCCGGGTGCTGATCCTCACCACCTTCGGCCGGCCCGGCTATCTGCGCCGGGCCATGGACGCCGGGGCGGCCGGCTTCCTGGTCAAGGACGGGCCGGTGGAGGAGCTTGCCCAGGCGATCCGGCGGGTGCTCACCGGGGAGACCGTGGTCGACCCGGCGCTCGCCGCGGCCGCGCTCAGCGCCGGGCCGAACCCGCTCACCGCCCGCGAGTGCGACGTCCTCAAGGCGTCGGTGGACGGCGCGACCGTCGCCGACATCGCGGCGAGGCTGCATCTGTCGGAGTCGACGGTCCGCAACTATCTCTCCGCCGCGATCGGCAAGACCGGCACCCGCAACCGCGCGGAGGCGGTGCGGGAGGCCCGCCGGCAGGGGTGGCTGTGACCTCCCGGCGGGCCGGCCGACGGGTGGCGGCGCGCTACTTCGTCACCTCCGCCGACTGGTAGACCGTGCCCTGCGGGGCCACGCAGACGAACCAGTTCGCCGTGCGGAAGCCGTCGACCGTGCGGATCGCGTTGCCGTCGTCGTGCGCCGAGAAGCCGTCGGCGAGGTGGGCCACGCTGGTCCGGCCGTCCTTCCAGTGGCAGGTGACCTCCTGGGCGGTCTTGGCGACGATGCCGATCACCAGCCGCCCCGAGCTCGCGGGGTCGGACGAGAACCGGGTCGCGATGGCCTCCAGGTCCGTGCCGGCGTAGGACTCCGGTGTGCGGACGGTGTTGAACATCACCTGCTGCGCGTGTTCCCCCAACCAGCCACGGGTCGCGAAGTACGAGGTCTTGCCGATCAGATCGGCGGGCACGCGGACGTTCGCCGGCTTCATCCCCAGTGCGTCCATGGCGTCGAACTGCCGGTCCGCCTCGGTCTCGTTGCGCGGTGCTCCCCACACCTGGACACTGACGCTCCACTCCTTGCCCTGGTAGGTCCCGCGGGACACCGTGGTCCACTGCGGGTCGTACACATGCCGTGCCTCAGGAGAAGCGGGGTGCGCCACCTCCTGCGCCCGGTGCTCCCCGGGCAGCCCGGCGAACGCCAGTGTCGCCCCCGCCGATCCGCCCAGCGCCACGACCGCCGTGGCCGCCGCCATCGCCCACCGCCGGGCCCGGCGCCGCCGGCCGCCGCGCATCACCGCCTGCACGGGGGCTATACCGATCTCGACCTCGTCCGTGGCGTCCGCGAGGAGGAAGGCGATGTCCGTCTCCGTCTGTGTCATGTACTGCTTCTCCCGGTCCACACTCATCAGTTACGCCCTCCCTGCGCCACCATGTCGGCCAGCCCCGGTATGGCACGGAGTTTCGCGATCCCCTTGGCCGCGTTGCTCTTGACCGTGCCGACCGAGCAGCCCATCGCCTCCGCCGCCTGTGTCTCCGTCAGGTCCTCCCAGTAGCGCAGCACCACCGCCTCCCGCTGCCGCGGCGGCAGTTGGGCGAGCGCCTTGAGCAGGGCGCTGCGGTCGTCGGCCTGGGCGATCCGGTCCCCCGTGTCCGGCACCTCCCGCACCAGGCCCGAGTCGTCCCTGGGCGCGAGGAACTCCTTGAGTTTCCTTCTGTGCCGACGGGCATGCGCGTTGATCATCACGCGCCGTACATACGCCTCCGGATCGTCGGCCGAGCCGACCTTCCGCCAAGCCACGAAGACCTGTTCGAGCGTCGTCTGGACGAGGTCCTCGGCGGCGTGCTGCTCCCCCGTGAGGAGAAATGCCGTACGCATCAGCCGCGGCCAGCGGCCGATCATGAAGCTCTGGAACTCCTCGTTCCGAGCGTTGTCCCGTTCCCCCATGGGCACCTCCTAGATGTAAAGAGGAGTCCGCGACCCGCCCGGACCGTTGCCTGCCCCGCCAGAACTTTCCGGCCGACCTCGCGGAGGCGCTCGGGCGCGGCAGCCACAGCAGCATCAGCACCGCCGGTCCGGGCCGCCGCGATCGTCGACATCACCGCCAGCCCCAGCGAACCACCCATCGTGCGCGAGGTGTTGACAAGCCCCGAGACCAGCCCGGCCTCCGCCGGCGCCGCCCCGGACGTGGCCGGCGCGGCGAGCGGGGTCGCGGCCAGGCCCGCGCCGAGCATCATCAGGATCCCGGGCAGCATGATCGCCGTCGGACAGACGCCGTGCGGGCCGAGCATGGACTGCCAGCCGAACCCGGCCGCCGCGACCAACGTGCCCGTCACCGCCACCGTCCGCGCCCCCGCCCGCCGCATCAGCCGCGGCGCGGTCTTGGAGGCGCCGAGCACCGCGACCGAGCTGGGCACCAGGGCGAGACGCCTCCAGCGGAGAGCGTCGAGGGCGCCAGCACGGCCGCGCCCAGCCCCTGCACGGCCCGGGCGAGCAGCAACTGCCAGCCGTCCTGGGCGAGCCCGCCGCCGAGCGAGGCCGGCGTGAACAGGCCGAGCCCGACCAGGAACATCCGCTTGCGCCCGTACAGGTCACCGGCCCGCCCGCCGAACAGCATGAACCCGGCGAAGGCGATGGCGTACGCGTTCACCACCCTCCCCCAGAGGGGGACCCCCAGCAAAAGCAAGGAACTCAGCCCCAGATCGGTCCGCATCGACGGCAGCGCCACGTTCACGACGGACACGTCGAGCACGACCACGAACTGTCCGGCACACGCCAGCGACACCACCAGCCAGGTGGGGGACGCGGTACGACGGGATATTCGTGGGGTGTCCGCGGCTTCGAGCATGAGCGTCATGCCCTCAACCCGGTTACGGTCCTTGCATCGGCTTTTCGGCCCAGTCGGTCCTCGGTCCTCGGTCCCTGGTCCCTGGTCCCTGGTCCCCGGTCCCCGGTCCCCGGTCGTACGTACGGCCTACACCGTCCTGCGCAGCAGCGTCACCACCGCCGCCCCGCCCAGCCCGATGTTGTGCGCCAGTCCCACCCGCGCGCCCGCGACCTGTCGGTCCCCCGCGGTGCCCCGCAGCTGCCACACCAGCTCGGCGGTCTGCGCGAGCCCGGTCGCGCCGAGCGGATGCCCCTTGGAGATGAGCCCTCCGGAGGGGTTCACCACCCAGCGCCCGCCGTACGTGGTCGCGCCGGACTCGACGAGCTTGCCCGACTCGCCGACGGCGCACATGCCGAGCGCCTCGTACGTCAGCAGCTCGTTGACCGAGAAGCAGTCGTGCAGTTCGACGACGTCGACGTCCTCGATGCCGAGGCCGGAGCGGTCGTACACCTGCCGGGCCGCCGCCCGGGACATCGGCTGCCCGACGACGTCGATGCACGAGCCCGACGCGAAGGACTCCTCGGTGTCGGTGGTCATGGCCTGCGCGACGATCTCGACGAGTCCGGTGAGCCCGCGCCGCTTCGCAAAGCGTTCCGAGACGACCACGGCGGCCGCCGCCCCGTCAGAAGTGGGCGAGCACTGGAGCTTGGTGAGCGGGCGGTGGACGGTGCGGGCGGCGAGGACGTCGGCGACGTCGTAGACGTCCTGGAACTGGGCGTAGGGGTTGTCCGCCGAGTGCCGGTGGTTCTTGGCGGCCACCGCGGCGAGCTGCGCCTCCGTGGTGCCGTAGCGCTCCATGTGCTCGCGGGCCGCGTCGCCGAAGATCTGGGCGGTGGGCGGGGTCATCTCGAAGCCGTGCCGGGCGGCCATGACGCCGTAGTGCCGGGCGACGGGTGAGGTGGCGAAGTCGCCTCCGTCGGCTCCGCTCCCCAGCGCGCCCCTCTTCATCTTCTCGAAGCCGAGCGCCAGTACGCAGTCGGCAGCCCCGCCCTCGACGAGCTGCCGGGCCAGCATCAGCGCGGTCGCGCCGGTGGCGCAGTTGTTGTTGACGTTGTAGACGGGGACGCCGGTGAGACCCAGTTCATAGGCGGCACGCTGACCGGCGGTGGAGGGCTGGAAACAGTAGCCGACAGGAACCTGTTCCACATCGCCGTACGAGATCCCGGCGTCGGCGAGGGCGGAGCCGCCCGCCTCTCGAACCATGTCCCAGTACTGCCAGTCCCGGGTCTCGGGCTTCTCGAACTTGGTCATTCCGACCCCGGCGACATACGCCTTCACAGCAGCCATGACGCGTGAGATTAGAACACGTTCCACAAACTGACCAGACCTTGACGACGGATCAGAAACCCATGGGATGGTCAAGGATTCGTTAGCAGCTCGAAGCAACGGAATAGTTGCCTGTGCATACGAGGTTTACCCACCACTTATCCACGACGGATCACGTCACATCGCGGCCCGCCCACACGTCATCTTCTCGCCCGTCACTCTCTCGGCCCGGAGGCCTCACTCAATGACGCACACGACGACCGACCAGCCCACCCGGGGCGCGAGCGGGGCCCTGGTCCCGGTCCTCGCCTTCGCGGGCATCGTGGTCGCGGTGATGCAGACCCTGCTCGTCCCGGTCATCAAGGACCTGCCGCAACTGCTGGGCACCGCGCCCAGCAACGCCACCTGGGTCCTGACCTCGACGCTCCTGTCCGGTGCCGTGGCCACTCCGATCATGGGCCGCCTCGGTGACCTCTACGGCAAGCGGCGGATGCTGATCCTCAGCCTCGCCGTGATGGTGGTCGGCGCCCTGGTCAGCGCGCTCACCAGCCAGCTGCTCACGATGATCGTCGGCCGTACCCTCCAGGGCTTCGCCATGGGCGCGATCCCGCTGGGCATCGGCCTGATGCGCGACATGCTGCCGCGCGAGAAGCTCGGCTCGGCGATGGCCCTGATGAGCTCCTCGATCGGCGTCGGCGGCGGCCTCGCGCTGCCCGCGGCGGCCCTGGTCGCGCAGCACATGAACTGGCACGCCCTGTTCTACGGCGCCGCCGGCCTCGGCGTGCTCTCCATAGTTCTGACCCTCCTGGTCGTCCCGGAGTCCCCGATGCGCGCGGAGGGCTCCTTCGACGTGGTCGGCGCGCTGGGCCTGTCCACCGGCCTGGTGCTGCTGCTCCTGCCCATCACCAAGGGCAGTGACTGGGGCTGGTCGTCCGGCACCACGCTCGGCCTGTTCGCCGCCTCCGTCGCCGTCCTCCTCCTGTGGGGCGTCTTCGAACTGCGCCACTCGGCCCCGCTGGTCGACCTGCGCACCACGGCCCGCCCGGCGGTGCTGTTCACCAACCTCGCGTCGATCATGGTCGGCGTCAGCTTCTACGTCGTCTCGCTGGTCCTTCCGCAGCTGCTCCAGCTCCCGAAGGCCACGGGCTACGGCCTCGGCCAGTCGATGGTCGTCGCGGGTCTGCTGGTCGCCCCGCTGGGCCTGACGATGATGTTCACCGCCCCGGTCTACGCCCGTCTGTCCGCCAAGTACGGCCCCAAGACCACCCTCATCCTCGGCATGCTGATCATCGCGATCGGCTACGGCTCGGGCCTCGGCCTGATGAGCGCGCCCTGGCAGAGCCTGGTCATCGCGGTCGTCCTCGGCGCGGGCATCGGCCTCGCGTACTCCTCCCTGCCGGCGCTCATCGTCGGCGCGGTCCCGGCGTCGGAGACGGGCGCGGCCAACGGTCTCAACACGCTGATGCGGTCCATCGGTACGTCCGTGTCCAGCGCCGTCATCGGCATGGTGCTGGCGAACACGGCGAACAACGTCGGCGGCGTCGAGATCCCGACCATGCACGGCTTCCGGGTCTCCTTCCTGATCGCCACCGGCGCGGTGGCGGTGGGTCTGGTCCTCGCCCTGTTCCTGCCGAAGCGGAGCCTGCCCGCGGCCGAGGCCGCCCAGCACACGCAGCTGCGGGCCAGCAGCGAGGAAGACGCCGCGCTCGTCAACGCCGAGGAGGTGCTGCGGGGCTTCCGCGGCCGCGTGCTGTCCGCCGACGGCTTGCCGGTCGCCCGGGCGAAGGTGACCCTCATCGACCGCCGTGGGCGACAGGCGGGGGCCACGCTTTCCGGTGACGACGGGACGTATGCGCTCGCTGTGCCGGCTCAGGGGGCGTATGTGCTGGCCGCGAAGGCGATGGGGCACGGGCCGCTGGCTTCTTCGGCCACGCATGCCGGGGATGAGCGGGCGGTGGATCTGGATCTCTCGTTGCCCGGGGAGACTGTCAGCGCGTAGCGGGGTGCCGCGGTCTGCCGTTTGGCGGGTGCGGCTGAGTGGGGGCTGGTCGCGCAGTTCCTCCCCCAGCCTTCGGCTGGGGGTACCCCCAGCGCCCCTGACGGGGCGCTGGCCCTGAGTGAGTGACATCCGCACCCCCTGTCGGTTCGCCGGCAGGGGGTGCGGCAGCATGGGCGCCGAGACCGTCGTACGACCGGAAGGACCGCCATGGCAGCGCCCGAGCCCAGGACTCTCGCCGCGTTCGAGAAGGCCAAGGGGTTC
Organism: Streptomyces sp. NPDC101234; assembly: GCF_044767525.1. Lineage (NCBI taxonomy): Bacteria > Bacillati > Actinomycetota > Actinomycetes > Kitasatosporales > Streptomycetaceae > Streptomyces > Streptomyces sp. NPDC101234. Next base: position 201,713 of record NZ_JBIWOA010000005.1, read on the forward strand.
ATGCCCCTGCACGAGGGACTGGCGCTGTACGCGGCCGCTGTCGAGGCCGGAGCCCTGGGGCTCCCCCTCCTGGAGGTCGGAACGTACTGCGGACGCTCCACCGTGCTCCTCGCCGACGCCGCCCGCGCGGCCAAAGTCACCGCGCTCACCCTCGACCACCACCGGGGCAGCGAGGAGCAGCAGCCCGGCTGGGACTACCACGACCCCGAGACGGTCGACCCGGAGATCGGGCTGATGGACACGCTGCCGACCTTCCGGCGGACCCTGCACCGCGCCGGCCTCGAAGACCATGTCGTCGCGATCGTCGGCCGCTCCCCGCAGGTCGCCGCCTTCTGGAACTCCCCGCTCGGGTTCGTCTTCATCGACGGCGGGCACACCGACGAGCACGCCACCGCCGACTACGAGGGCTGGGCCCCCCATGTGGCCCCGGGCGGGCTGCTGTTGATCCACGACGTCTTCCCCGACCCGAAGGACGAGTTCACCGGCCAGGCCCCTTACCGCGTCTACCTCCGCGCCCTGGAGTCGGGCGCGTTCACGGAGGTCTCGGCCCATGACTCGCTGCGCGTCCTGCGGCGCACGGGGACGGGGATCTGAGCGCGTCGGCACGCCCCCTTCGCGCGAGTGGACATGACGGATATGAGTCGATACCGTCGAAATGCGGGCGCCGCGGTCGAAAGCGGTCGGCAATTCGCACAGTCGGCGCCGAAGGCGGAGTCCACCGCCACCTGGTTGCCCGGACGGCTCACACCGAGCGTCCACCGGGCCGGCTGTCGCGAGAATTCGCTCCCGGCCAGGTCGAGGCACCAGATACCCGTCCTCGTTTCCGGAATGGGAATCACCATGCGCGCGAAGCGAATCCTCGTACTGCTTGCAGCCCCGATCGCCGCCGGGAGCCTGGCGTTCGCGCCAGGAGTGGGACCGCAGGCCGTGGCAGCCCCGGCCGGCTCGCCGGCGCTCACGGCGCAGGCCGCACACAACCTCGCCCCTCAGTCACGTGCCGACTACCGGCGCGGTTACAGCGACGGTAAGTACGACGGCCAGAATTGCGAGGGCTATACCCCTTCGAGCCGTAACAGCGACTACCTCCGCGGTTACAACGCCGGTTACTACGCCTACTACGACGAAGGCGGATGCTGACGGGGACCCGGGGCGGGTGACACGGGTCACCCGAAGGGCCGTCATCGACCGTATGGACACCCTGCACGCCGGTTAGGGTGGCAGACGTGTCGTACACAGGCCCGGAATTCGATCCCCCGCAGCAGCGCCGGTTCCGGCGGGCGCCGCTCGCCGTCGGCCTTGCCGCGTTGGTGCCCGGTGCACTGCTCGGATGGGTGGTGTACGAGGGGGTGGGCAGGCCCGGCGGCGACGATGCCGGGCAGGCGAGCGCGGCCACGCCCAAGTCGGCACCCGCATCGCCCGGCGATGACGCCAAGGCGCCCGCCCCGACGCCCTCCGGCTCCCTCGCGGGCAAGGTGATCCTCATCGACCCGGGGCACAACCCCGGCAACTTCCAGCACACGTCCGAGATCAACCAGAAGGTGAACATCGGGACGAACTGGAAGGAGTGCGACACGACGGGGACGTCGACCAACGCCGGTTACAGCGAAGCCCGGTTCACGCTCGATGTCGCGCACCGGCTGCGGGCGCTGCTGGAGCAGCAGGGCGCGACGGTGAAGATGACCCATGACGGGGACCGGCCCGCCTGGGGGCCGTGCGTGGACAAGCGCGCGGCGATCGGGAACGCCGCGCACGCCGACGCCGCCATCTCCATCCACGCCGACGGAGCGCCCGAGGGCGACCGCGGCTTCCATGTCATCCTGCCCGCGACCGTGCACTCCGGCGCCGCCGACACCCGCCCCATCGTCGGGCCCTCGCGAACCCTCGGGGAGCGCGTCGAGAAGGACTTCGCGAAGGTCACGGGCAGCGCACCGTCCAACTACGTGGGCAACGGCACGGGACTTGACGTACGCAAGGACCTCGGCGGACTCAATCTGTCCACGGTTCCCAAGGTGTTCATCGAGTGCGGCAACATGCGCGACAGCAAGGACGAGGCACTGCTGACCAGCGGGGCCTGGCGGCAGAAGGCGGCCCAGGGCATCTCGGACGGCCTCGCGGACTTCCTCGGCAACTAGGGGCCGCCCCGTTCGACGGCCGTCCCCGGGATCGGACACCTCGCGGTTCCGGCCGACGGGCGTGCGGCAGCTGGGGCTTGAGTAACGGAATCGTGAGTTTCCTGCACTGGGTGGCCAACGGCGGGCAGGACCGGGCGGACACTCCGATCGGCCGGACGATAGTGTCCTTTCCACGATGAGAGGCCACGTTCGACGCCTCCTCTGCCGACGAGACGACCTACGAAGGACCTGAAGTGAATATCCGCTCCCTCACTAGAGGCGACGGCGTGGTGATCGGAGCAGCGGTATTGCTGTTCATCGCGTCGTTCCTCGCTGCCTACTCCTACTCCAGCGCCGGTATCACCATCAGCCGGAACGCCTGGGACGACCTCGGGACAGGCCTGGGCACGTACATGGGGGCCGTCATCGGTGGCGCGCTGATCGTTCTCAACCGCGCCCTGCCGCAGCAGCGCAAGGTGCTCGGCCTGGACCTCGGCATGGTCGGCACGGGCTTCGCGATCCTCTCCGCCTGGACGCTGTTCTGGTCGCTGGTCGACGTTCCCGACGGCGTGGACGCCGGCGCCGGCCTGATCCTCGGTCTGCTCGCGGCCCTGGTCCTGGCCGCGGCCGCCATCGCCACCCCGCTCGTCCCGGCTCTCCAGGCGGCACTGGTCCCGGCCCCCAAGCCGCAGGCCCCGCAGCCCTACGGCGCCCAGCCTCCCGGCGGCTACGGCTACCCCGGCGCCGGCGCCCCGCAGCAGCCGTACGGCGCACAGCCGCAGCCCGGCCAGCCCTTCGGCCAGCAGAGCCAGCCGGGCCAGCCGCAGCCCCCGGCCGCGGCGCAGCAGCCGCCGGCCGCCGACTTCTCGCCGTTCTGGTTCGCCGTCCCGGTGTCGCGCCCGCTGTTCGCGGAGGACGGCTCCACCGCGCCGATCGCCGAACTCGCGCCCGGCACCTGGTACTTGGCGGTGGAGCAGCGCGGCGCCGCCCTGGTCGCGCAGACGCAGGACGGCCGCCGTGGCGTGCTGCAGGACACCTCCGGGATCCAGCGCGGCTGAACCGGCCCGCGCCCACGGCCCCTTGCCCTTTCGGGTGAGGGGCCGTTGTCGTACAGTCCAGTGACCTTCAGCGATATCTGACGTACCGTCAGGAGGTCTTCATGCGGCTCGGGTTGGCACTCGGCTACTGGGGGCGCGGCCCCTCCCCGGACCACGTTCCGCTCGCCCGGGAGGCCGAGCGGCTCGGGTATCACTCGGTGTGGACGGCGGAGTCCTGGGGGTCGGACGTCTTCACCCCGCTCACCTGGATCGCGGCGCAGACCTCGACCATCAAGCTGGGTACGGCCGTTGCCCAGATGGCGGCCCGGTCGCCTACCACCACCGCGATGCACGCACTGACCCTGGACCATCTGTCGGGCGGCCGGGTGATGCTGGGGCTCGGCCTGTCCGGACCGCAGGTCGTCGAGGGCTGGTACGGCCGCCCGTTCCCGAAGTCGCCACTGACCGCGACCCGGGAGTACGTGGACGTCGTACGGCAGGTGCTGCGCCGGGAGGGGCCGGTGGCGGTGGACGGCCGGTTCCACTCGCATCCGTACCGGGGGCCGGACGCCACCGGTCTCGGCAAGCCGTTGAAGCCGATCACCCATCCTCTCCGCGCCGATCTGCCGGTCCTGCTCGGTGCCGAGGGGCCGAAGAACGTCGCCCAGACGGTCCGGATCGCCGACGGCTGGCTGCCGCTGTACTGGGCGCCGAGCCGGCCCGAGGTGTACGGCCCGGCGGTGGCCGACCTGCCGGAGGGCTTCCTCGTCGCCCCTTTGACCCAGGTCAGGGTCTGTGACGACGTCGCCGCCGGGCTGCTGCCCGTGAAGGCCATGCTCGGCTTCTACATCGGCGGGATGGGACACGCGGCCCGCAACTTCCACGCCGACCTCATGGCGCGCATGGGGTACGAGGAGGAGGCGCGGCGGATCCAGGAGCTGTTCCTGTCCGGGCGCCGTGAGGAGGCGGTGCTGGCGGTGCCGGACGCGTTCGCCGACGAGATCTCGCTGGTCGGTCCGCGCGAACGCATCGCCGAGCGGCTGGAGTTGTGGCGCAAGGGTCCGGTGACGGACCTGCTGGCCCTGGCACCGGACCCTCACACGCTACAGGTGCTCGCCGAGCTGAACTCGTGAGCCGGTGAGCTCGTGAGCCGGTGAGCTCTTGAGCCGGTGAGCTCGTGAGCTCAGCCTCCACGGAGCTGGTGGGCCGACGGCACCTGGTTGTGCACCGGGGCGCCCGCGCTCTGGCCCGCGTCCTTGACCTTGTTGATGATGTCGTCGAAGGCACCGGCCGCGTTCCCGTCGCCCGAACGGAGCTTGGACGGCAGGTTCTTCAGCGAGTCGATACCGGCGGACAGCGGTGCGATGGCCTTGGACAGCAGCGGATCGCCCTCGGCGTTCCGCTTGGCGGCCTTGAGCCGGTTGTAGGCGAACCCACCGGCGGCAGCCGCCTTGATCAGGGTGACGGTGCGGCCGTGGGCACCCTTCTTGAACTTGCCCGCCTTCCAGGGCTTCACGATCCACTGGTAGGTCGCGCCGGCGGCGAGACCCGCGTTGGCGACGAACCGTGTCTTGGCGAGCTTCTGTCTCTCCGCGGGCGTGGTCGGACTGGGTGTGTCGGCCACGGGGGCCGCCACTATGCCGGTGTCGATGGCCTTGCTCTGTGTGCTGCCGCCGCAGGCGGTGACACCGGCGACCAGGGCGCAGCAGAGGGTAAGTGCGACGACGAGGCGCCGTATCGGTACGGGCACGGGATCCTCCCGTGTGTCTCGATTCCTCCCCGAGCGGTTGCTTCCTCCGGCAGCCTCACCCAAATGGCGGCACCTCGCCACTCGGGAGGAACGCCGTTCAGGTTTCAAGGACCGTTCGGCGGCAACCCGGAGGGTATGTCCCCCGAATCTGGCAAGGGTGCGAATCAGGCTGGGATGGTCGTCGCGGCCGTCGCCGACGTCATGGCCCTGATCCTGGGCCTCTGGATCGTGATGTACCTGCTGGACGCGAACCGGGCGAACACCCTGGTCCAGTTCGTCCACGAGGCGGCCGACTGGCTGGCCGGCTGGTCACACGACCTGTTCACCTTCCACAAGGCATGGGCGCGGGTGGTGGCCGGTTACGGCCTGGCGGCGGTGGTCTACCTGTTCGTCGGCCACGCGATCGCCAACCGAATGCACCGCCACTGACAAACCCCGGTCAGGGCAGCGCCCCGTCAGGGGCGCGGGCTGTGTCGATATGCGGCTCCGCCGCGTGGGCGCGACCAGCCCCAACGGCGCGGCACCCGCCGTCGCACAGAACCCCCCGCCCCACTAGGCGCAGCAATCCACCTCAAGCCCCGAAGGAAGCTGCTCGCCCCCGAACACCGCACACGTCGCGTCATGCCCCCCGAGCGCGGCGACCGCCAGCAACAACGACCCCGCCGTCCAAGTCGTCAGCTCCCTCGGCCAGATCGCGTCGTCCTCGAAGACGTACCCGGTCCAGTACAGCCCCGACTCGGCGTCCCGCAGATGCTGGATGGACTGCAGGATCTCCAGCGCCCGGTCGGACTCCCCGACCGCCCACAGTGCCAGCGCCAGCTCCGCCGACTCCCCGCCCGTCACCCACGGGTTGGGGACGACACACCGCACCCCGAACCCGGGCACGACGAACCGGTCCCAGTCCTTGTCGATCCGCGCGCCCGCCTCCGCACCGGTCAACGCCCCGCCGAGGACCGGGTAGTACCAGTCCATCGAGTACCGGTCCTTGTCGAGGAACCGCTCCGGGTGCCGCCGTATCGCGTGCCGCAGCGCGCCCACCGCCAACTCCCAGTCCGGCTGCGCCTCTTCGCGCTGCTCGGCGATGGCGAGCGCACAGCGCAGCGCATGGTGGATCGACGAACTCCCGGTCAGCAGCGCGTCGTCGGCCGGCGTGCCGTCGTCGTCGCGGCGCCAGCCGATCTCGCCGCCCGGCTGCTGCAGCCTGAGCACCCACTCGACGGCCGCGTAGACGGCGGGCCACATCCGGTCGAGGAACGTGTCGTCGCCGGTGGACAGGTAGTGGTGCCAGACGCCGACGGCTATGTAGGCGACGAAGTTGGACTCGCGGGCGCGGTCGGTGACGTCGTCGTGTGCGCCGTCGGCGTAGGCCGCGTACCAGGAGCCGTCCTCGTTCTGGTGCCGGGCGAGCCAGCTGTACGCCCGCTCGGCGGCCTCGTACTCGCCGGCCGCGTCCAGGGCCATGGCGGCCTCGGTGTGGTCCCAGGGGTCGAGGTGGTGCCCCCGGAACCACGGGATCGCGCCGTCCTCCCGCTGCACGGCGAGGATGCCGCGGACGGTCGCGGCGGCCTGCTCGGCGGTGAGGACCCCGGGCAGGACGAGGTGTTCTGTCCGGGGGGTGGTCACTTGGCGGCCACCTCGGTCTTCTCGGCCTTGTCGGTCTTCCCGGCCTCGCCGGACACCGCGGGCAGGTGCGGCTTGGTCGCGTAGACGACGAAGCTCTTGCCCAGGACCGGGTTCAGCGCCTGCTCGGCGACCCGCGTGGCCAGCGGCTTCTTCATGATGTCCCAGACCAGCAGCTTGTGGTACGCCCGCACCGGCAGCGCCTTGTCGTTGTCGACGCCGAAGGCGCACTTCAGCCACCAGTACGGCGAGTGCAGCGCGTGCGCGTGGTGGGAGCCGTACGGCCGCAGGCCGGCTTCCTTGATCTTCCCGATCAGTTCGTCGGCCTTGTAGATGCGGATGTGCCCGCCCTCGACCTCGTGGTAGGCGTCGGAGAGCGCCCAGCAGACCTTCTCGGGGCCGTAGCGCGGCACGGTGACCGCTATCCGCCCGCCGGGCCTGAGCACCCGCACCATCTCGGCGAGCACGCCCTTGTCGTCGGGGATGTGCTCCATGACCTCGGAGATGATGACGACGTCGAAGGACTCGTCGGGGAACGGCAGGGCGAGGGCGTCGCCCTCCATGGCCGTGGCGGTGGCGCCCGCCGGGGCCTCGCCGGCCTCCTTCATCGCCGCGAACCACTTGGCGACCTCGCGGATTTCCTCGGCGTTCTGGTCGAGGGCCACGACCTGGGCGCCACGCCGGTAACACTCGAAGGCGTGGCGGCCGGCGCCGCAGCCGAGGTCCAGGACCCGGTCGCCCGGGGCGAGCGGGAACCGGGAGAAGTCGACGGTCAGCACGTGGCCCTGCTTTCGGGAGTGGAAGCGACGTCTACGAGGGGGGTGGCCGCGGGGCGGCCCGGAGTCGTGGGCGCGGAACGCTCCCCGGTACGGCCGGCGATCGCCTCGCGGTAGCGGGCCACCGTGCCCTCCGCGGCGCGCGCCCAGGTGAAGTGCCGCAGCACCCGCTCACGGCCCGCCCGGCCGAGCCGGACCCGCAGCTCCGGGTCGCCCAGCAGGCGGCCGAGCCCGGCGGCCAGCGCGCCCGCGTCGCCCGGCGGTACGGCCAGGCAGGTCTCGCCGTCGCGTCCGGCGACCTCGGGGATGGCGCCGCCGGTCGTCGCGACCAGCGGGGTGCCGGTCGCCATGGCCTCGGCGGCGGGCAGCGAGAAGCCCTCGTAGAGCGAGGGCACGCAGGCGACCTCGGCCGAACGGACCAGGTCGACGAGTTCGGCGTCGGAGATGCCCTTCACGAACTCGACGGCGCCGTCGAGGCCGTAGCGCTCCATGGCCTGCGCGACGGGCCCCTCGGTGGGCCGCTTGCCGACGACCACGAGGTGGGCGGCGGGATGCTCGGTCCGTACCTTGGCGAGGGCCTCGACGAGGTACACCAGCCCCTTGAGGGGGACGTCCGCGCTGGAGGTGGTGACGATCCGGCCGGGCACCTGGGGCACGGCGGGATTCGGCGCGAAGAGGTCGGTGTCGGCGCCGATGTGGACGACGTGGATGCGGTCCTCGCGGACGCCGAGGTGGTCGACGATCTCCTGGCGGGAGGTGCCGGAGACGGTGAGCACGGAGGGCAGCCGGCGGGCGACCCGCTTCTGCATCCGGGTGAAGGCGTACCAGCGCCGTACCGAGTACCGGCGCTGCCACCCCTCGGCCGCGTCCAGCTCCAACTGCCGGTCCACGGTGATGGGGTGGTGGATGGTGGTGACGAGCGGCGCACCGACGTCACCCAACAGGCCGTACCCGAGGGTCTGGTTGTCGTGGATGACGTCGAACTCCCCGGCGCGGGCGCGCAGATGACGGCGGGCGCGGAGGGAGAAGGTCAGCGGCTCGGGGAAGCCGCCGGTCCACATGGTCGCCACTTCGAGCGCGTCGATCCAGTCCCGGTACTCGTCGCGCTTCGGGGTCCGGAAGGGGTCCGGGGAGCGGTACAGGTCGAGGCTGGGCAGCTCGGTGAGGGTGAGTGCGGGGTACCCCTCGTCGAGGACGGGATACGGCTGTGAGCCGATGACCTCGACCCGGTGGCCCAGCCGGGCCAGCTCGCGCGACAGGTGCCGTACATAGACGCCCTGGCCGCCGCAGAACGGGTTCCCTTTATAGGTGAGGAGTGCGATGTCGAGCGGTCGCTCGCCGTCGGCGGCGGGTTCGTCCCTGGTACCCGCCCGCCTGGCCTCAGCGGTCACTCCGGGCCCCCTTCTCCCTGCACTTTCCCGCGAGATTACGCCGGGACGCTAATCTAGAACAAGTTTCAGACTTGATCGTTCAAGAGGCTCTGAATCTACCGGCAGGTAGGAGCGGAGTGAGCAGTGGATCAGGTGATTCGCGCCACGGCGCGAACCCCTGCCATGCTGTCTGATCACTCGCCCTGAGCACTGCCCTCACCGACTGTCACGGACGGGACCCATGCCTGTGGAAGCCAAGGTGGACATCAGCGCCCGACCAGCCTCCCCGCCGCTCACGGAGCGTCAGGAGGCCCGGCGCCGCCGGATCCTGCACGCGAGCGCGCAGCTGGCCAGCCGGGGCGGTTTCGACGCGGTGCAGATGCGCGAGGTGGCCGAGTCCTCCCAGGTGGCCCTGGGCACGCTCTACCGCTACTTCCCGTCCAAGGTCCACCTGCTGGTGGCCACCATGCAGGACCAGCTGGAGCACATGCACGGCACGCTGCGCAAGAAGCCGCCGGCGGGCGAGACGGCGTCCGAGCGGGTCGCCGAGACCCTGATGCGGGCCTTCCGGGCCCTGCAGCGCGAGCCGCACCTGGCCGACGCGATGGTCCGGGCCCTCACCTTCGCCGACCGCAGCGTCTCCCCCGAGGTCGACCAGGTCTCCCGGCAGACCACGGCGATCATCCTGGACGCGATGGGCCTGACCGACCCGACCCCCGCCCAGCTCTCCGCCGTCCGGGTCATCGAGCACACCTGGCACTCGGCCCTGATCACCTGGCTCTCGGGCCGTGCCTCCATCGCCCAGGTGAAGATCGACATCGAGACGGTGTGCCGCCTGATCGACCTGACGGAGCCGGGCGAGAAGCAGGGGGAGAAGAAGTAGGCACGCAAAGACCTACGAGACGGGTTCCCTTCGCCGGCATGGTCCGGATCAGGTAATGGGGGTCGCCGTCAGGCCTTGCTACTGCCTTCCGGCCTCTCAGCCCGACCGTCGACGTCGGCACCGGCGGATGCTTCTGCATCTGCGTCACGCCAGAGTCGGCTACTCCGCTCGGACTCCCTCACTCGCCTCGTAGGCTGATACCAGCATAGAACGGGCGAAGCGGAAGACAATACCCCGAAGCTGGATTTTTTTATTCTTTTCCTGATACTGGGCACGGGAAAGTGTCTGGCGGGGTGCCCGCGCCCGATCGCAGAATCTTCCCCATGGCACTCATCCACCGCACCACCCTCAAGCCCACCAAGGTCGAACTCCTCGCCGCCTGGCTCCCGACCCGCCCCTGGTACCACGGCTCCGCCGCCCCGGAGTTGGCGAAGGCCGGCGGATTCCGGCTGGACGACCCGGAGGGCGAGGTCGGGATCGAGTTCATGGTCGTCACCGAGGAGTCGGGGGCTTACCTCGTGCCGCTCACCTATCGCGGCGCCCCGCTCGACGGCGCCGGGCACGCCCTCGTCGGCACCATGGAGCACGGTGTGCTCGGTCCGCGCTGGGCGTACGACGGCTGCCACGACCCGGTGCTGACGGCCGGGTTGCTCGCCCTGATCGAGGGGCGCACCGAGGCACAGGCGCAGAGCGTCACCGACACCCCCGACCGGGAGGTCGTCCGCTCCTACGCCGGGGAGGGCCCCATCCCTGGCCTCGGCGCCCCCGTCGACACCGACGAGAGCACCGAGTTCGCCGTGGCGGGCGGCGGTCTGGTGCTGCGGCTGCAGCGGGTGCTGACCGCCGGTTCGGCGCCGTCCGCCGACGCGGTCGGGCATGTCGGCGGGGTGTGGGGGCGGCCGGACGGGAGCCGCGCCCACGGGCTGTTCGCGGCGCTTCAGCCCCGCTGAGAGTGCCGCGACATGCCGCCGGTCGGCTGCGGCGCCGTTGCGGCTGGTCGCGCCCACGCGGCGGTAGCCGCACATGAATACAGCCCCGCGCCCCTTACGGGGCGCTCAGTCCTCCGGCGGGAACACCGGCTCCCCGCTTCCCAGCAGAGTGATCGTGATCGCCTCCACCGGGCAGTTCTCCGCCGCGTCGAGGATCCTGCCGTTGGCGTCCGTCTCCGGGTCCACGGGGTGGGACTGCATGGCGGAGTCGAGGCGGAAGGCCCCGGTGGCGCGGTGGACGCACTGGGCCGAGCCGATGCAGATCGACCGGTCGACCTCGACGTGCCAGCGGTCCCCCATGGCCGCTCAGCCCTCCCAGCCGGCGGGGAGGTGGATCATCTTGTGTTCGAGGAACTCGCCGTAGCCCTCGGGCCCGAACTCCCGCCCCAGACCGGAGTTCTTGTAGCCGCCGAACGGACCGAGCATGTCGAGGCTGAAGGTGTTCACGGAGTACGTCCCCGTGCGCACCTTCCTGGCGACCTCGATGCCGTGCTCCACGTCGGCCGTCCACACGCTCCCGCTCAGCCCGTAGTCCGAGTCGTTCGCGATCTTCAGGGCCTCGGACTCGTCGCCGTAGGGGAGCAGACAGATCACCGGGCCGAAGATCTCCTCTCGCGCTATCCGCATCGAGTTGTCGACGCCACCGAAGAGGGTCGGTTCGACGTACCAGCCCTTGTCCAGGCCCGCCGGCCGGCCGCCGCCGGTCAGGATCTTCGCGCCCTCCTCCAGGCCGATGCGGATGTAGTCCAGGTTCCGCTGCTGCTGGCGGCGGGCGACCAGGGGGCCCACCTGGGTGGCCGGGTCCAGCGGGTCGCCGACCTTCAGGGCGCTCGCCGCGGCCGCGAAGGCGTCGGCGAACTCGTCGTAGCGGGAGCGCGGGACGAGGATGCGGGTCTGGGCCACGCACGCCTGGCCGTTGTTCATCCAGGCCGCCGGGACGATCCCGGCGACGGAGGCGGCCACGTCCGCGTCCGGCAGCACGACCGCCGCCGACTTGCCGCCCAGTTCCAGGGTCACGCGGGTGAGGTTCTTCGCGGCGACCTCCATCACGCGCTTGCCGGCCGCGACGGACCCGGTGAAGGAGATCTTGTCGACGCCGGGGTGGGCGACGAGGTACTCGCTCACCTCGCGGTCGGCCGGGAGGATGGAGAGGACCCCGTCCGGCAGCCCGGCCTCCTTGGTGATCTCACCGAGGATGTAGGCGTCCAGCGGCGACTCCGGGGACGGCTTGAGCACCACCGTGCAGCCGGTGAGCAGCGCGGGGGCGAGTTTGGCGGCGGCCACGAACTGGGGCACGTTCCACGGCACCACGGCAGCCACGACCCCGACCGGCTCCCGCCGCACCAGGATCTTCCCCAGCACCCCGTCGCGCGTCTCCTCGTACGTGAAGTCGCGCGCGACCCTGATCGCCGCGTCCCAGACCATCATCGCGCCGAGCGCCTGCGCGAGAACGCTCCAGGAGTAGGGGGAGCCGTTCTCGGAGGAGATCACCCGGGCGATCTCCTCGTGCCGGACGGCGATCGCGTCCTTGATCCGGGTGACGACCTCGATCCGCTCGTCGAGCGTCATCCGCGGCCAGGGCCCCTCGTCGAAGGCCCGCCGCGCCACGGCCACCGCCCGGTCCACGTCCTCCCGCGAGGCGTGCGGCACCCGCCCGAAGACCTCCTCGGTGTGCGGGGAGACCACCTCGATGACGTCCTTGCCGAGAGGGTCGGTCAACTCCCCGCCGATGAACAGCTGTCCGTGTTCCAGGAACTCGGTCATGGCGCCCCGCCACCCTTCCTGACGATGTTTCAGAACTGATACCAGTTCTAGTTGAACTAAGCCAGGGGCGGGACCGAATAGGCCCCCACCAGTGGTTTTGCGAACGGCGGGGGTACCGTCGGGCCGCGCGGTCCGCCTGCACCCCGTCGCCGCCCCCGGTTCCGCTGCGTGGCCGGACCGCTTCCGACAGTGGCCGACAGGCCGGCTCGGGCTTGCCCCGGCTCGGGTCGGCCGGGTTTCCGCCCGGCCCCGAAACGCGAGATCCTGTTGGTACGCCGACCGCGGACCTCCGAACAAATTCGGACCGGAGCGCATCCCACGCTTCGAGAAGCCCACCTCATGTTCATACGGCCCTCAGCGCGACGGACGCCGTCGCGTCTTCCGGAAGGAGGCCGGGCGATGAATGTCCCGTCGTACCGTGACCACACGACCGCACGCAGACTGAGCACCGGCACCGCCGCCGTCATGGCGGCGATGCTCCTGGCAGGCTGCGGCTCGGGCGCCCCCCAGGCGTCCCCGCACTCCAGCGCCCCCAACAAGTCCCCCGCCGCACCCGACGGGCCCTCCCCGTCGTCCCTCACACCGGGCGCCACCGGCACCGCCACCACCGCGGCCACCACCGCCGCCGACACCACCCCCGCCGCGTGCACCAACGCCACGAAGCTGGCCGGGTGGTCGAACCAGCGGCTGGCCATGCTGACCATCGCCGTCCCGGTGTCGGAGACCTCGGTGTCCGGCGCCACCTCCGAGGTGAGCGCCGGTGCGGGCGGTGTGGTGCTGTTCGGCAGTGCGGCACCGTCCGACCTCGGCGCCCGGCTGACCACCCTGAAGTCCCACGTTCCGGGCCATCTGGGTCTGCTGGTGATGACGGACGAGGAGGGCGGCGGCATCCAGCGCATGGCGAACCTCGTCGGATCCCTGCCCTGGGCCGCGTACATGGGCGCGCACTGGACCCCGGCCCAGATCCAGCAGAACGTCGCGAAGGTGGCCAAGAAGATGGCGGCCGCCCAGGTGAACATGAACCTCGCGCCGGTGGTCGACGTCGACGGCAGGAACGTGGCCCCCAGCAAGACCAACCCCGACGGATGGCGGTCCTTCAGCGGCAACACCGCGGTGGTCTCCAAGGCCGGGGTCGCGTACATGAACGGCATGCGCGACGGAGGCGTGATACCCGTCGTCAAGCACTTCCCGGGCCTCGGCGGCTCCACCTACAACTCCGACTTCGGCCCCGCCCGCACCCTGCCCTGGTCCACCCTGCAGAAGGTGGGGATCCCGCCGTTCACCGCGGCCATCAAGGCCGGCGCCCCGGCCATCATGGTCTCCAACAACATCGTGCCGGGCCTGGCCACCAATCCGGCGAGCCTGTCGCCCACCGTGATCAGCTCCGAGCTGCGCGGCAAGCTGGGCTTCAAGGGGCTGGTGGTCACCGACTCGCTCAGCGCCAAGGCGATCTCCGGCGCCGGCTTCACCATCCCTGCGGCCGCCGTCCAGGCCCTGCGCTCCGGTGCGGACATGGTCATGTTCGACCTGGGAAGCAATGTCGGCTCCCAGACGTCCTCGATCGCCTCGGCGATCACCAACGCGGTGACCGGCGGAAAGCTCGCCCGCAGCCGCCTCATCGACGCGGCGGGGCACGTCCTGGCCGTCCGGCACGTGAATCTCTGCTCCTAGTCGGTTTCCCCCGCGGAAATCTGACGCGTAATCAGTTCTGGCTATAGTGAGCAGGAGCCGTGCGGCGGTGCGGGGGCGGAGGGCGGCGGAATGACGAACGGTCGGAACGAGCGTGACGGGCAGGGCGAGCCGGCGGTGGCGGTGCGGTCGGAGGTGACCGTGCACGACCACGGCGGGGGCGTGCGCTCCGTCGAGGTGCCCATCCCGGACAACCCGCTCGGCCACACCCTGGTGTACGTCGTCGACACCGACCGCGGGCCGGTGCTGGTCGACACCGGGTGGGACGATCCCGGGTCGTGGGATGTGCTGGTGGCGGGGCTGGGCGGGTGCGGTACGGCGGTCGGGGAGGTGTACGGCGTCGTCATCACGCATCACCATCCCGACCATCACGGGCTGTCGGGGCAGGTGCGGGAGGCGTCCGGGGCGTGGGTGGCGATGCACGCGGCCGACGCGGCGATCGTACGGCGGACGCGGGAGACCAGGTCCGAGCGGTGGTTCAGCTACATGGAGGCGAAGCTGACCGCCGCCGGTGCGCCCGAGGAGCATGTGGCGCCGCTGCGCGGAGGCCGTCGTGGCCGCTCCCTGCCCGGCCTGTCCCCCGCCCTACCCGACCGGGAGATCGTGCCCGGCGAACTCCTCGACCTGCCGGGCCGCCGGCTGCGCGCCGTCTGGACACCCGGGCACACGCCCGGTCATGTCTGCCTGCACCTGGAGGAGGAACACCCGAGCCGACTCCCCGGCCACGGCCGTCTGTTCTCCGGTGACCACCTCCTCCCCGAGATCACCCCGCACATCGGGCTGTACGAGGACCCCGAGGACGGTGGGGGTCCCCCCGCGCGAGCGCAGCCGAGCGTGGGGGAGGTCACCGACCCGCTCGGCGACTACCTCGACTCGCTGGAACGCATCGGCCGCCTCGCCCCCGCCGAGGTCCTCCCGGCCCACCAGCACACCTTCACCGACGCACCGGGGCGGGTACGGGAACTCCTCACCCACCACGAGGAACGCCTCGCCGGCCTCCTCACCCTCCTCCAGCATCCGCTCACCGCCTGGCAGTTGGCGGTACGGATGGAGTGGAACCGGCCCTGGGAGCAGATCCCCTACGGATCGAGGAACATCGCGGTGTCGGAGGCCGAGGCCCATCTACGGCGCCTGGTGAAGCTGGGGCGCGCGGAGCAGGTGGCGGGGAGCGAGCCGGCCACGTACGTGGCGGTGTAATCCGGTCGCCGGACGCGGTCCCCCGCTGTTAGACAGTCGCATGGATCCCTTGGAGCAACTCCTCGCCGAACGCGCCTGCGAGCGCCTCGTCATCGACTTCGTCCACCGGCTCGATCTCGGCCGGCCGTCCTCCGTCGCCGAGTTGTTCACGGCGGACGGCTGGTGGGAGTGGCCGCCGCCCGGGGACGGGCGGCGGGCCGCAGGACGGGAGGCGCTGGCCGCGTACTTCGGCTCCCGGCCGGCGGGCCGGCTGTCCCGACGCATCATGTCCAACATCCTGGTCACGGTCACCGGACCGGACACGGCGACGGCCACGTCGTACTTCCAGACGTACCGCGTCGACGGCTACGAGGGGGGCACGGTGCCGGCCGGGCCGCCCGTCCAGATCGGCCAGTACGAGGACACGTTCCGGCGCCTCGGCGGCCGATGGCTGCTGTCCTCCCGCTCCCTGGTCCTCCCCTTCGGCGGGCCGACTCCGCAGGCGAGCGGGTGAAGTGCCCCTTTGTCCCCGTGAGTTACCCCTCCAGCCCCGCCGCCGCCCGCTCCGCCGTCGACAACGGCACCTCTCCCAACGGCCCCTTCCGGCCCCCGAAGAAGATGTTCCACAGCATGTCGGGGGCGAAGAGCCGCGTCGGGGCCGTCTTCAGGCTCATCACGTCCAGCAGTCCGTGCAGTGCGCGCGGGTTCTCCGAGCCCGCCGCCACCGCCTTGTCGACGTACGCCGTGAGCAGGCGTTCCACCGCCGTCGGCGGCTCCGGTGCCGCTCCGGGGTAGTACGCGTCCTGTCCCACGGCCAGGTTCCACGCGTTGCCCACCGGGCGGGCCACCGCGCGCTGGATACGGCGGGCGGTGCCCGGAGCGCCCGCACCGTGCCGGTCGAGCACCTCGCGGACCGCGATCGCGCTCTGGGCGGCGACCGAGAGGCCGTGGCCGTAGACGGGGTTGTAGCCGGCGACCGCGTCGCCGATCACCGCGAAGCCCTCCGGCCAGGCGGGGGCGTTCTCGTAGTAGCGGCGGCGGTTGGCCGTGCTGCGGGTGGTCACCGGGTCGGTCAGCGGCTTGGCGTTGGCGATCAGCCGGCCGATGATCGGGTCCTTGAGGCCGGTCAGGGCGAAGGGCCCGAACTCGGCCGGATCGGCGGTCGGTTGTCCGCCCCGCGTACCGGAGACGGTGACCAGCCAGCGGCCGCCCTCGATGGGGACGAGGACCCCGCCGCGGCCGGGGGCGTTGCGCGGGTCGGCCTGGACGTTGACGACCGGGTAGCGGGGCACGGCGGTGGTCGCGGGCGGGGCCTCGTAGACGCGGCTGGCGTAGGCCACCCCGGCGTCCACGACGCGCTCCACGACCGGCGGCAGGCCCAGCTCCGTCAGCCAGTCCGGCGTCCGGGAGCCCCGGCCGCTCGCGTCGATCACCAAGTCTGCGTGCAGGACGCCGAGTTCGTCGTCGTCCGAGATGCGGATGCCGGTCACCCGGTCGCGGTCTCCGACCAGCCCCGCCACCCGGGTGCCGTCCCGCAGCGTCACCCGGGGCCTGCCGAGCACGTCCGCGCGGATCACCGCGTCCAGCAGGTCACGGCTGCACACGATCATGTTGTGCCGGGAGTCGGTGAACCGCCGGAACCAGTGTCCCGAAGGCGCCTTGCTGACCAGGTCCTTCATCACGTCGATGAGTCCGGCGCCCTTGCCGACGAGTTCGCCGGTGATGCCGGGGAGCAGGTCTTCGAGGGCGGCCACGCCGCCCGACCACAGGAGATGGGCGTGTCTGGCCTGCGGCAGCCCCTTGCGGTGTGCGGGGCCCGCGGGCAGCCGGTCGGCCTCGACGACGGTGACCTCGTCGAAGCGGGTGGCGAGGACCGAGGCGGCGAGCAGTCCGGCGGTGCTGCCGCCGATGACGATCGCGGTACGACGGACCGCTGCGGTGGCTCTGTCAGACATGAGTGCTGAGGCTTTCTGCGACATCCGCCCCCTGTTCGAGGAGGGCGGTTCCGACCCGGGTGGACTGAAATGCACGGGCGCTCGGCTCAGTTGGCGGCGGCACCCTCGAAGGCGGCGCCGAGCAGTTCGGCGACGACCCCGACGGGGATTCCGGTGCGGCAGGACAGCTCCCCCAGCCGTTCCGGTACGCCGGTCAGCGGGGCATGGGCGTCGCTCACCAAGGTCCCCCTGGACGTGCGTCGTCGGTCGGTCGGCCGAGCAGTCGCGAGGCTATCGAATCACCCGTGCCGCCCACCAGACGCGACAACCCATCCCGCCCGCCGGCAGTACCGCCGGCGTGGTCGGCCCCGACAGCCGCTCCATCACCAGGTCGGTCCGGGAGCCGGAGGGCCGCACCCGGGGCACCGGGTATCCGTGCTCCCATGCGTACGTCATCAGCGCGCCCTTGGCCGCCGAGTCCCCCGGTCGCCCCGCTCACGGCGCAGCACCCACGCCTCGTCGATCTCGTACACATCGGCCGAACGCCCCGAGCCGAGCAGTCTCCCCGTCATGGCGCGACCATGACGAAACGGTCTCCGCACAGCCGCCCCTCAGCTTCTTGTTGACGCCCGGTAAAGTAGCGGGGTCGTCATCACCCGTACGGGGGGAAGCCGGTGTAATTCCGGCGCTGACCCGCAACCGTGAGCCGTTCCGTGCGGCGAGCCGGACTGCCCCGCGCGGACGTTGATCGGCTCAGGTGCGCCGGTGTCCGTCGGCGCACGGCACCGTCGAGGTTACGGAGCCGAGCCGCCGGGGTGTCCCGTGCTGCCCGGCTCCCCCACAGGGAGAGGCACCCGCCGACCATGAACGTCCTCCGCCGCAGCGCCGCGGTGCTGGCCGCCACCGCCGTCATCGGCGCCGCCATGCCCACGATGACCGCACTGGCCGCCGACGATCCGTCCCCGTCCGCCTCCGCGGTGCTCCCGTCGGGGCTGTACGGCAGCACGGACCCCAAGTACGACGGCGTCTGGCGCCAGTCGCTCGCCCTGCTCGCCCAGCACACGGTCGGGGTGACCCCGGCCGCGAAGGCGGTGGACTGGCTGGCCGGGCAGCAGTGCGCGAACGGCGCGTTCGCCGCGTTCCGCGCCGAGCCGACGGCGGCCTGCGACGCCAAGGTGACGGTCGACACGAACAGCACGGCGGCCGCCGTACAGGCACTGAAGGCGGTCGGCGGCCACGACTCCGCCGTGGGCAAGGCCGTGACCTGGCTGAAGTCGCAGCAGAACAAGGACGGCGGCTGGGGCTACGCCCCTGGCTCGCCCAGCGACACCAACTCCACCGGTGTGGTCATCGGCGCCCTCGCGGCGGCCGGCGCGAGCGCGGACCGGACGCCGTACGACCTGCTGGCCAAGTGGTCCATCCCCTGCGACCAGGACGGTGGCGGTGGCGGTGGCCTCGCCTACCAGCCGGACAAGACGGGGAAGCTGTCCGCCAACGCGGACGCCACGGCCGCCGGGGTGCTCGGCGCCCTCGGCAAGGGGTTCGCGGCGACGGCCGGCAAGGCCCCGGCGGAGGGATACATCTGCGCCAACTCCGACAAGGCCCTCACCCGGGAGGAGGTGGCCCGCAACGGCGCCGAGTACCTCGCGGACGCCGTGCACGAGAAGGGCTACCTGGTCTCCGCGCTCCCCGGTGCCAAGCCCCAGCCGGACTACGGCAACACCGCCGACGCGGTCGTCGCCATGGCCGCGCAGGGCTGGACGAAGCCGGCGAAGAAGCCGTACGCCTGGCTGACGGCGAACTCCGCGCAGTGGGCGAAGCAGAGCGGGCCCGCGGCCTACGCCGAGCTGATCTTCGCGGCGCATGCGATGGGCGCGGATCCGCGCGACTTCGGCGGTACGGACCTGGTGACGGCGCTGAACGCGACGGGACCGGCCCCGCGGGCGGCTGCCGCCGAGCACACCGGGGCGAAGAAGTCGTCGGGCACCGGTGTGTGGTGGATCGTCGGCACGGGTCTCGTCGCGGGTATCGGCATCGGCTTCCTGTTCAGCGGCCGCCGGAAGCAGCGGCAGCTGTGACCGCCGTCCGCCGGGCCGCGCTGCTGCTCATGACCGCGCTCCTGGTCTGGGGGACCGCGGCGGGGCCGGCCCAGGCCGCCGGTTACCGCTACTGGTCCTTCTGGGAGCGGGACGGTTCGCGCTGGACGTACGCCACGCAGGGCCCCTCGACCGCGCAGCCCGCCGACGGTGCGGTGGAGGGTTTCCGCTTCGCGGTGAGCGAGGACTCGGCGGACGCGTCGCGGCCGCGCGGGGCGGCGGACTTCGGGACGATCTGCGCGGACACGCCGGCAGTGCGGGGCAAGAAACGGGTCGCGCTGGTCATCGACTTCGGTACGACGGCGGACGCGCCGTCCGGCGAGCGGCCGCCGGCGGGGCGGACGGTGTGCGCGGTGGTGTCCGGGGACGCGACGACGGCGGAGGCGCTGGCCGCTGTGGCGAAGCCGTTGCGGTACGACACGAACGCGTTGTTGTGTGCGATCGCCGGGTATCCCGAGAAGGGGTGCGGAGAGAAAGTGGCGGCGAGTGGTACGTCGGGCAGCGGGCCGTCTGTTGGGCTGCTGGCCGGGGTGGGAGTGGTCGTGGTGTTGGCCGCGGGGGCGGTCTGGCAGGCGCGGCGGCGGAAGGATGCGTGATCGTCACAGTGCGGGTGCGTGGGGGCTGGTCGCGCCCACGCGGCGGAGCCGCATATGTCTCAGCCCCGCGCCCCTGAAGGGGCGCCGCAGTCACGTCGGCCACAACGCGCCGCCCCGCCGCACGCGGACCCTTCACCCCGGCGCCTGGTGGCTCTGGTCGCTCTTCCTCGGGGTTGCCGCGTCCCGTACCGGCAACCCTCTGCTCCTCGCCCTCCTCATCGCGGTGACCGGCTACGTCGTCGCCGTCTGCCGGAGCCGGGCGCCCTGGGCGCGGTCCTACTCCGCCTTCGCCAGGCTCGGCCTCGCCGTGCTCCTCGTCCGTCTCGCCTTCACCGTGGTCCTCGGCTCCCCGATCCCCGGCTCGCACACCCTTCTCACCCTCCCCGAAGTCCCCCTCCCCCACTGGGCGCAGGGCATCCGGCTCGGTGGCAGGGTCACCGCCGAGGCGCTCGTCTTCTCCCTCTACGACGGTCTCCGGATCGCCACCCTGCTGATCTGCGTCGGCGCCGCGAACGCGCTCGCCAACCCGGCCAGGCTCCTCAAGTCCCTCCCGGGCGCGCTGTACGAGCTGGGCGTGGCCGTGGTCGTCGCCCTCACCTTCGCGCCGAATCTGATCGCCGACGTCCAGCGGCTGCGTGCCGCCCGCCGGCTGCGCGGCCGTCCCGACTCCGGTGTCCGCGGTCTGCTGCAGGTCGGACTCCCCGTACTGGAGGGCGCGTTGGAGCGCTCGGTCGCCCTCGCCGCCGCGATGGACGCGCGCGGTTACGGCCGCAGTGCCGACGTCTCGGCCCGGGTCCGCCGTACGACGGCCGCGCTCACCCTCGGCGGTCTGCTCGGCGTCTGTGCGGGAACGTACGGCCTGCTCACCGCGGAGGGCGGCGGCTACGGGCTGCCCGTGCTGCTGGCCGGGGTCGGTGCCGCGCTGGCGGGGCTGCGGCTCGGGGGCCGGCGTTCGCTGCGGACCCGCTACCGGCCGGATCCGTGGGACGCGCGTGCCTGGCTGGTGTCCGGGTCGGGCGCCGCCGTCGCCGCCCTGCTCACCCTGGCATCGGTGCGCGATCCGGACGCCCTGCATCCCGGGGTCGTACCGCTGGTCGCCCCCACGCTTCCGCTGTGGCCGGCGGCCGCCGTGCTGCTCGGTCTGCTGCCCGCCTTCATCGTGCCGAAGGAGTCGCCGTGATCCGCTTCGAGGATGTCTCCGTGACGTACGAGGGCGCGGCCCGACCCGCCGTCCAGGGCGTCGACTTCGAGGTGCCGGAAGGTGAACTCGTCCTGCTCGTCGGCCCGTCCGGCACCGGCAAGTCGACGATCCTCAACTCCGTGAGCGGGCTGGTGCCGCACTTCACCGGGGGCACCCTGCGCGGCCGGGTGACGGTCGCGGGGCGGGAGACCCGGACCCACAAGCCGCGCGAACTCGCCGATGTCGTCGGCACGGTGGGGCAGGATCCGCTCGCGCACTTCGTGACCGACACGGTGGAGGACGAACTGGCCTACGGCATGGAGTCGTTGGGGATCGCCCCGGCCGTGATGCGGCGGCGGGTGGAGGAGGTCCTCGATCTGCTCGGGCTCGCCGAGCTGCGGGACCGGGCCATCGCCACCCTCTCCGGCGGGCAGCGGCAGCGGGTCGCGATCGGGTCGGTGCTCACCCCGCATCCCGCGGTCCTGGTCCTGGACGAGCCGACCTCCGCCCTGGACCCGGCCGCCGCCGAGGAGGTGCTGGCCGTGCTGCAGCGGCTGGTCCACGATCTGGGGACGACCGTCTTCCTGGCCGAGCACCGGCTGGAGCGGGTGGTGCAGTACGCGGACCGGGTCGTGCTCCTCCCGGAGGCGGGAGCGGCGCCCGTGGTCGGTGCTCCCGCCGAGGTGATGGCCGTGTCGCCGGTGTGTCCGCCGGTGGTGGAGCTGGGGCGGCTGGCCGGGTGGTCGCCGCTGCCGATGACCGTGCGGGACGCCCGGCGGCAGGCGGGCGGGCTGCGGGAGCGCCTCGCCGGGCGGACACCGCCGCACCACCGAACGGCCGCACCCGCGGCTCCGCTCGCCGAGGTGCGCTCCCTCGCCGTGCGGCGGGAGCGGGTCGACGCGCTCCGGTACGTGGATCTCGCCGTCGCCCCCGGCGAGACCGTCGCGCTCATGGGCCGCAACGGCGCCGGGAAGTCCACCCTGCTCAGCGCCCTGGTCGGGCTCGTCGCGCCGAGCTCCGGCACGGTCCGGGTCGGTGGCGCGGTCCCGCACCGCACGGCCCCGCGCGACCTGGTACGCCTTGTCGGTCTGGTCCCGCAGGAACCCCGCGACCTGCTGTACGCCGACACGGTGGGTGCCGAGTGCGCGGCCGCCGACCGGGACGCGGGGGCGGTACCGGGGACCTGCCGCGGCCTGGTGTCCGAGTTGCTGCCGGGAGTCGGCGACGACACGCATCCACGGGACCTGTCCGAGGGACAGCGGCTCGCCCTCGCGCTCGCCGTCGTCCTCACCGCCCGGCCGCCGCTGCTCCTCCTCGACGAGCCGACCCGGGGGCTGGACTACGCGGCGAAGGCCCGGCTGGTCGGCGCGCTGCGCGGGCTGGCCGCCGACGGGCACGCGATCGTGCTGGCCACGCACGACGTGGAGCTGGCCGCCGAACTCGCGCACCGGGTGGTGCTGCTCGCGGAGGGGGAGGTGATCGCGGACGGGCCGACGGACGACATCGTCGTGTCCTCGCCGTCGTTCGCGCCGCAGGTGACGAAGATCCTCGCCCCGCAGCCGTGGCTCACGGTGGCCGAGATACGGGAGGCACTGGCATGAGCAGTCCGGTCCGGCTCGGCCCCCGCTCCCTCGCCGCCCTCCTCCTCGTCAGCGCGGTCGGCGTGGTCGCGATCGGCTGGCCCTTGTTCGCCCCGCCCTCCTCCCGGATCGCCTCGCACGCCCAGGACGCGCCCTGGCTCTTCGCGGGGCTGCTGGTCCTGCTGGTCGCCGTGCTCGCGGCGACCATCTCGGAGTCGGGGCTCGGCCCCAAGGCCGTCGCCATGCTGGGTGTGCTGGCCGCGACCGGGGCGGCGCTGCGGCCGGTCGGCGCGGGCACCGCCGGGATCGAGCCGATGTTCTTCCTGATGGTGCTCAGCGGGCGGGTGCTCGGGCCCGGCTTCGGGTTCACCCTCGGCTCGCTCACCCTCTTCACCTCGGCGCTGCTCACGGGCGGGGTCGGGCCGTGGCTGCCGTTCCAGATGCTGGCGATGGGCTGGTTCACGATGGGGGCCGGTCTGCTGCCGGGGCCCGAGCGGCTGCGGGGGCGGGCGGAGCTCGCGCTGCTCGCGGTCTACGGGTTCCTGGCCGCGTTCGCCTACGGCATGGTCGTGGACCTGGCCGGCTGGCCGCTGCTGAGCGGCAACGCCTCGAACATCGCCTTCGACCCGGATGCCGGGCCCGCCGCCAACCTGGCCCGTTTCCTCGCCTACAGCCTGGCCACCGCCATGGGCTGGAACCTGGGCCGGGCCCTGTGCACGGTCGTGCTCACCCTCGCGCTCGGTCCGGCCCTGCTGCGGGCGCTGCGCCGAGCGACCCGGCGGGCCGCTTTCGAGACCGCGGTCACCTTCGACGGCCCCGGACCGTGAGCCGTCGTACGCGCACGGTCAGCCGACCGGTGAAGCACCCCACATGACGCACGTCACCTACGATCCGGAACAGTAGTCAGACTTTCCCCAAATGCCTGGTTTAGGATACCCGCTGACCTGCGGATTGAGAGCCACGCCACACAGCGGACCTTCCCCGCCTATGCGACCACAACTAGTAAAAGGGGTGATTGCGGACGGGTTTCCGGGCTGCTTGTCTGGACGACGTCGCCAGGCGCCACGAGCCCACCCGGGCCGCGGCGCCGACGCATACGGACACCGCACAAGGTGTGGTTCCGGAGCACGGCGACTCCCTGTCCCCGACGAACGAGGTTCTCCGTGTCCGTGTCCTTCATCCGTCGCATCGCTTCCCCGAAGAAGGTCCTCACCGCTGCCGCCGTGGCCGCCGCCACCGCCGGTATGGCACTGAGCGCGGCGCCCGCCCAGGCCGCCACCACCTCGGCCTCCTCCGCCCAGGCGATCGCGCACAAGATGATTCCGGACGCCGCACAGTTCAACGCGTTCTCCAAGATCGTCTCCCACGAGAGCGGCTGGAACCCCTCCGCCACCAACTCGTCCTCCGGTGCCTACGGCCTGGTCCAGGCCCTGCCCGCCTCGAAGATGTCGTCCGCCGGCTCCGACTGGAAGACCAACCCGGCCACCCAGATCAAGTGGGGCCTGGACTACATGAACTCCCGCTACGGCAGCCCGACGGCCGCCTGGAGCTTCTGGCAGGCCAACGGCTGGTACTGAGCCGCCCGACCGGCTCCCCGCTGTTTTCCGGCACCCTCGCCCCCTTCTCCGGGCGAGGGTGCCGACGTATGTCCGGGCGTGGTGGACTGGCTCCGCAGCCAGCCGACCCGCCCGCCGGAGGAACGATGACGACGGCCACCCCGCCCCGCGACCCCGAGGCCCGCGGGGTGCGGCTGGTGGTCGTGCTGCTGACACTGACCATGGTGAGCGGCCTGATCGACGCGGTGAGCTTTCTCGGCCTGGGCCATGTCTTCACGGCCAACATGACCGGCAACGTGGTGATCCTGGGCTTCGCCGCCGCCGGAACGCCCGGCTTCTCGGTCCCCCACACGGCGACCTCGCTGGCCTGTTTCCTGCTGGGCGCGCTGGTGGGCGGCCGGGTGTCGGCCCGTTTCTGGGGCCGCTCCCGGCGCACCTGGACCCGGGTCACCCTGGCGGTGGAGGCGGTCCTGGTGGCCACGGCGGCGGCGGTGGCCCTCGACCGGCCGGACGGGACGGCGACGACGTACACCCTGATCGCGCTGACCGCCTTCGCGATGGGTCTGCGCAACGCGAACGTCCGCAAGCTGGGCGTGCCCGACCTGACGGCGACCACGGTCCTGACCACGACCCTGACCGGCCTCGTCGCCGAGTCCCGCTTCGGCGACGGCACCGCTCGCCACTCCCCGCGCCGCGCTGCCGCGGTCGTCGCGATGCTCGCGGGCGCGGCCCTGGGCGCCTGGCTGGCCCTCCACCACGACCTGGGCATCCCGCTGCTCGTCGCGGCAGCGGTCTCCGGCGTTCTCGCGGTCGCCGCGTCCGGGAGGGAGTAGAGCGCGTCTCGGGGGAGGCAGGAACGGGGCGTAGGGACAGGGGGTGCTCCTGCCTCCCTCGGGGCGGGCCGGCGGCGCCGGGAGCCGTCGGCCCGGGTCCGGAACGGTCTACGACGTGGTGACCTGGAGGTGTTTCACGCCGTTGATCCACGCCGAGCGGAGCCGGTCCGGGTCGCCGACCAGCCGGAGGTCCGGCATCGCGTCGGCTACGGCGTTGAAGATCAGGTCGATTTCGAGGACGGCCAGGGACTTGCCCAGGCAGTAGTGCGGGCCGCCGCCTCCGAAGCCGAGGTGGGGGTTGGGGTCGCGGGTGATGTCGAAGTCGTCGGGGTCGGTGAAGACCTCGG
The DNA here is from genome assembly GCF_044767525.1 of Streptomyces sp. NPDC101234. Lineage (NCBI taxonomy): Bacteria > Bacillati > Actinomycetota > Actinomycetes > Kitasatosporales > Streptomycetaceae > Streptomyces > Streptomyces sp. NPDC101234. The sequence continues at coordinate 227,000 of NZ_JBIWOA010000005.1, forward strand.
GGTCGTGGTTGGCGGAGGCGTAGAAGACGCCGACCCGGTCGCCCTTGCGGATCAGCTTGCCGCCCAGCTCGGTGTCCTGGGTGGCGGTGCGCTGGAAGGAGTTGACCGGGGTGGCCCAGCGCACGATCTCCTCGGCGGTGGTCGCCGGGCGCTCGCGCTTGTAGAGGTCCCAGGCATCGGGGTGGGTGAGGAAGGCGTGCATGCCGTGGGTGATGGCGTTGCGGGTGGTCTCGTTGCCGGCCACCGCGAGCATCAGCACGAAGAAGCCGAACTCGTCGGAGTTCAGGTTGCCCTCGTCCTCCGCCGCCACCAGCGTGGAGACGATGTCCTTGGCCGGGCACTGCTTGCGGTCGGCCGCCATGTTCATCGCGTAGGCGATCAGTTCGGTGGCCGACTCGGCGCCCACCGCCTCGGTGATCGCGTACTCCGGGTCGTCGTACGAGATCATCTTGTTGGACCAGTCGAAGATCTTGGCCCGGTCGTCCTGCGGGATGCCGATCAGTTCGGCGATCGCCTGGAGGGGGAGCTCGCAGGCGACCTCGGTGACGAAGTCGAAGGGTCCCGAGTGGGCGCGGGCCGCCTCGACGATCGCCCCGGCCCTGGCCCGCAGCCGTTCCTCCAGGGCGCGGATCGAGCGCGGGGTGAAGCCGCGCTGGATGATCTGGCGGACCCGGGTGTGCTCCGGCGGGTCCATGTTCAGCAGGATCAGCCGCTGGGCGTCGATCGCGTCCCGCTGCATGTGCTCGCCGAACCGGATGATCGCCGTGTTGAGCCAGGACGAGAAGATCTCGGGGTGCGTGGAGACGTACTTGACGTCCGCGTGCCGGGTGACGGCCCAGTAGCCGTCGTCCGCGAACCCGGCGAGGCCGTGCGGCTGTTCGATCCAGCGGACCGGTTCGGCCTGCCGCAGTTCGGCGAACTCCGGGAGCGGCACCCGATGGTGGAGCAGATCGGGGTCGGTGAGGTCGAACCCGTCGGGCAGCGCGGGACAGGGCATGAGCGACTCACTCCCACCGTGTACGAGCCTGGACATGTGTTCTGACGGTCCATCAGAAATGGACGGTTGCGGTGAAGGTAGTAACGGGTTCTACAAGTCGCAAGGGGCACGGTCACCTCAATTGCATGCAACCCCCTTGCGGTTGCGGACAGCCTGTCAGCAGACTGCACACAGAACTAGTACGCGTTCTAGTTCTGCGTGGCGGGCCGGGCCGGGACGCCCCTGCGCCGCGCGGGTGACCGAGGAGAGGACCGAGCCCCCATGGCCGCGGAACCCGTGATCGTCGAAGCCGTACGCACCCCCATCGGCAAGCGCGGTGGCGCGCTCGCCAACCTCCATCCCGCCTATCTCCTGGGCGAGACCTACCGAGAACTCCTCGGCCGCACCGGCATCCCCGCCGACTGCGTCGAGCAGATCGTCGGCGGCACGGTGACGCATGCCGGCGAGCAGTCCATGAACCCCGCGCGCACGGCCTGGCTGACCATGGGGCTGCCGTACGAGACGGCGGCGACGACCGTCGACTGCCAGTGCGGTTCCTCGCAGCAGGCCTCGCACATGACCGCCAACATGATCGCCGCCGGGGTCATCGACGTCGGGATCAGCTGCGGGGTCGAGGCGATGTCCCGCGTACCCCTCGGCTCCGGCTCCAAGCACGGGCCGGGCAAGCCCTTCCCCGACGAGTGGAACGTCGATCTGCCCAACCAGTTCGAGGCCGCCGAGCGCATCGCCCGCAACCGGGGCCTGACCCGCGAGGACGTCGACGCGCTCGGAGTGCTCTCGCAGGAGCGGGCGGCGCACGCCTGGGCCGAGGAGCGGTTCAAGCGCGAGACCTTCGCCGTCCAGGTACCGACGACGGAGGAGGAGCAGCACGCGGGGCAGGGCATGTGGCGCCTGGTCGACCGGGACGAGGGGCTGCGGGACACGTCGGCGGAGGCGCTGGCGGGCCTCAAGCCGGTCATGCCCACCGCCGTCCACACGGCCGGCAACTCGTCCCAGATCTCCGACGGCGCCGCCGCGATCATGTGGGCGTCGAAGCGGATGGCCCGCGCCCTCAAACTCCGGCCCAGGGCCCGGATCGTCGCCCAGGCCCTGGTCGGCGCCGACCCGCACTTCCACCTCGACGGGCCGATCGACGCGACCCGGGCCGTGCTCGGCAAGGCCGGTATGACCCTGAAGGACATCGACCTGGTCGAGATCAACGAGGCGTTCGCGTCCGTGGTGCTCAGCTGGACCCAGGTCTTCGAGCAGAACCTGGACAAGGTCAACGTCAACGGCGGCGCGATCGCCCTCGGCCATCCGGTGGGGGCCACCGGCGCCCGCCTCATCACCACCGCCCTGCACGAACTGGAGCGCACGGACAAGGAGTTCGCCCTGGTCACGATGTGCGCGGGCGGCGGTCTGGCGACCGGGACGATCATCCAGCGGCTTTGACTTGCCCCTCGGGCCGAAGCCCGAGGAATCTGGCCTTCTCGACCGTTGCCGTGCCGCTACGCGGCACGGTTTCCGGTCGGGAATCCGTGGCTTCCGACCTCGCGCGGGCCAGTCCCGCCACCGCCAGGTCCTCCACGACGATCCCTTGCCCGCGACAAGGCGGCCGGCCCGCGACGTTCGCCGGCAGCAGACCCGACCACCCTGCCGGGTCCGGTCGAGCAGCCCCACGCGACGCAACCGGATCAGGTGGTACGACACGGCGGACGCGCCCGTGTGCAGCCGCCCGGCGGGTCACCGCATCAGGGGCAGGCCGACGACAGGAGCCATCCGCCTCGCCGCCCGCGGACGCGACATGGATCACAGTGCACGGGCTGCATACAGCCGCGGGAGCGGGCATACGTCCCTGCATACACCGCATTTAGCTGCACTATGCATCAACATGCGTACGCGACGTAAGGACCCGAATCGGCCCTATGGTCGCTTTTCGACCCGTCCGGCGCCGTACGGGCCGCGTCCCCGTCCCCGTCGAAAGGCAGGCGAGCCCCGTTTTGGCGACCGCCGCAGCAGTCACCCCGTCCGTCCAGATCCCCGGCCCCCGCACCGCCTCACCCGCGCCCACGGTCACCGACCCCGCGCTGGTGAAGCGCGCCGTGAAGGCGGCCGCGCTCGGCAACGCCATGGAGTGGTTCGACTTCGGCGTCTACAGCTACATCGCGGTGACGCTGGGCAAGGTCTTCTTCCCGTCCGGCAACCCGACGGCCCAGCTGCTCTCCACGTTCGGAGCCTTCGCCGCGGCCTTCCTGGTCCGCCCGCTCGGCGGCATGGTCTTCGGCCCGCTCGGCGACCGGGTGGGCCGCCAGAAGGTCCTGGCCGTGACCATGATCATGATGGCGGCGGGCACCTTCGCGATCGGCCTGATCCCCTCCTACGCGACGATCGGCGTGGGCGCACCCCTCCTTCTCCTCGCCGCCCGCCTGGTGCAGGGCTTCTCCACCGGCGGCGAGTACGCGGGCGCGTCCACGTTCATCGCCGAGTACGCCCCGGACAAGAAGCGCGGCTTCTTCGGCAGCTGGCTGGAGTTCGGCACCCTGGCGGGCTACATCGGCGGCGCGGGCCTGGTGACCCTGATGACGGCCCTGCTCAGCTCGGACGACCTGACGTCCTGGGGCTGGCGCATCCCCTTCCTGATCGCGGGCCCGATGGGCATCATCGGCCTCTACCTGCGGATGCGGCTGGAGGAGACCCCGGCGTTCGCGGCCGAGGTGGCGAAGACCGAACAGGCCCGCCCCAAGGTCCCCCTGCGCGAGATGGTCACCGGCCAGTGGAAGGCCCTGCTCCTGTGCATGGCCCTGGTCCTGGTCTTCAACGTCACGGACTACATGCTGCTGTCGTACATGCCCAGCTACCTGACGAGCGAGCTGAAGTACGACGAGACCCACGGCCTGCTGGTCGTCCTGGGCGTGATGGCGCTGATGATGATCGTCCAGCCGTTCGCGGGAGCGCTCACCGACCGTGTCGGCCGTCGCCCGGTGATCGCGGCGGGCTGCGCGGGCTTCCTCTTCCTCTCCGTCCCGGCCGTGCTCCTGATCCGCCAGGGCAGTCTGCTGGCGGTGGCCCTCGGCATGGGCGCCCTGGGTCTCCTCCTGGTCTGCTTCACGGCGGCGATGCCGGCGGCCCTCCCGGCCCTCTTCCCGACCCGGGTCCGCTACGGCTCCCTGTCGATCGGCTTCAACGTCTCGGTGTCCCTGTTCGGCGGCACGACCCCGCTGGTGGTCACGGCCCTGATCGGAGCGACGGGGAACATGATGATGCCCGCGTACTACATGATGGCGGCGGCGGTGATCGGCGGCTTCGCGGTATGGCGCATGAAGGAGACGGCGGGACAGCCTCTTCCGGGCTCGGCGCCTTCTGTGGAAGCACCCTGACAGAAGCGCCCCGCCAGGGGCGCGGGGCCCTGTCGATATGCGGCTCCGCCGCGTGGGCGCGACCAGCCCCCACCGGACCCGCAGCCGAACACGGCCCCAACGGCTACGACTCCTACGGCTCCTTCGTCTCCGCCTCCAAAGCCTTCCGCGTGGCCGCCCCGTAGACCCCCGACTCGTCGGCCAGAATCCCCCGCGTCAGCTGGTACGTCCGCACCGCGTCCTCGGTCTTCTGGTCGTAGTCGCCGTCGGCGTTCCCCGAGTAGAGGCTCAGCTGCTTCAGCCGGAGCTGGAGTTCCGTGACCTCCGCACCGCTGTCACCGAGGCGCAGGACCGGGGGCGTGCCGGGTTCCTGGGACGCGGACGTGCCCCCCGTCGACGCCGACGCCGTGGGCGTGGCCGAGCGGGAAGGGGTCCGGGAGGGCGTCGGGCTCGCCGCGGACGGGGACGGGGTGCTGGAGGGGCTCGCGCTGACGGACGGGGACGGCGCGGCCGAGGTGACGGAGGGCGAGGGCGTCGGCGTCGCGGCGGAGGCCGACGTCGGTGTCACATCGGGGACGCTCTCCCGCACGTCCTCCGGCCCCGCCCCGTCCCGTGTCGGCGTGAGGTGGGCGAAGAGGCCGCTCACGAAACCCGCCACGGCGAGGATCGCGACCACCGCCCCGGCGACGGACAGCAACAGGGCCCTCCGGGAGCGCCGGCGGGGTTCCTCCGGGGACGCCCCGGATCCGCCGCCGTACGGCGGCTCCGCATCGGGGACGGGCGGCACCGGCACCGCCCGCAACGGCATCGTCGACTCCGCCGGCACCGCCGGCTCCACCACCGGCATCGGCTCGGTCTCCCCGCCGTCGGCGGTACCGGGACCGGCCTCGACGTCGATGTACGGCCGTATCCGCAGCGGGTCGAAGTCCTCCGCCGCCGCCTGTTCGGCCGTACGCGCGTCGCGCAACGCGTCGGACGCCCGCTGGTTGCAGTCGCAGGAAGGTGAGTTGTCCGGCCCCTTCGGCGCCCCGCACTCCGGGCACTGATGGCCTCCGGTCGTATCCGTCACGTCCGTCACGGTGTCCGCCCCTCCCCTTGCAAACTCCACAGATTATGCGAAGCACCCACACGTACGTTCGCAGGAACCCCTCGTTTCAAGGGCCGCAAAGAGAACTCGACGGGCCATAACGGGTTGCACCGTCCACGATGGAAGGTGGCCGGACGCACCCCGGGAGGTCTCCATGGCCCTGGACACGACGCACACCCCGGCGAAGGACGCGGAGCACATACCCGGCAATGTGCTCGTGCCCATCGGCGCGCTGCTGCTCGGCCTGCTGCTGGCCGCGCTCGACCAGACCATCGTGTCGACGGCGCTGCCGACGATCGTCAGCGACCTAGGCGGTCTGGAGCACCTGTCCTGGGTGGTCACGGCCTATCTGCTGGCCTCCACCGCCGCCACCCCGCTCTGGGGCAAGCTCGGCGACCAGTACGGGCGTAAGCGGCTCTTCCAGATCGCGATCGTGATCTTCCTCGTCGGGTCGGCGCTGTGCGGGATGTCCCGGAACATGGGTGAGCTGATCGGCTTCCGCGCGCTGCAGGGGCTGGGCGGCGGCGGGCTGATGGTGCTGTCGATGGCGATCGTGGGAGATATCGTCCCGCCGCGTGAACGCGGCCGCTACCAGGGGCTGTTCGGTGCCGTCTTCGGTGCGACCAGTGTGCTCGGGCCGCTGCTCGGCGGGGTGCTGACCGAGCAGCTGAGCTGGCGCTGGGTGTTCTACGTCAACCTGCCCGTCGGCATCGTCGCGCTCGCCGTGATCGCCACCGCCCTGCGCATCCCGCGCAGGAGCGCCCGCCACGTCATCGACTACCTCGGCACCTTCCTGATCGCCGCCGTCGCCACCTGCCTGGTCCTGGTGGCCTCGCTGGGCGGGACCACCTGGGCATGGGGGTCGGCGCAGATCATCGGGCTGGTGGTCGTCGGGATCGTGCTCGCGGTCGCCTTCGTGGCCGTCGAGCGGCGGGCCGCCGAACCCGTCCTGCCGCTGAAGCTGTTCGGCATCCGCACCTTCACCCTCGCGGCCGTGATCAGCTTCATCGTCGGCTTCGCGATGTTCGGCGCGATGACCTATCTGCCGACGTTCCTCCAGGTCGTGCAGGGCGTATCGCCGACCATGTCCGGGGTGCACATGCTGCCGATGGTGATCGGCCTGCTGCTGTCCTCCACCCTCTCCGGCCAGATCGTCAGCCGCACCGGCCGCTGGAAGGTGTTCCCGGTCACCGGCACCGCCGTGACCACGATCGGGCTGCTGCTCATGCATCGGCTCGACGAGCACAGCTCCACCGCGGAGATGAGCGCCTGCTTCTTCGTCTTCGGCCTGGGCCTCGGCCTGGTCATGCAGGTGCTGATCCTGATCGTGCAGAACGCCGTCTCCTACGAGGATCTCGGCGTCGCCACCTCCGGCGCGACCTTCTTCCGCTCCATCGGGGCCTCGTTCGGCGTGGCCATCTTCGGTTCCGTCTTCGCGAGCCGCCTCGCCGACAAGCTGGCCGACGCCTTCCGGGGCGTCCACCTGCCGGCCGGTGTCACCCCGGGCGCCCTCAAGGCCGACCCGCGAGGCATCGCCGCACTGCCGCCCGCGCTCCGCCCGGCGGCGCTGCACGCGTACGCGTCCTCGATCACCGACGTCTTCCTGTACGCCGCTCCGGTGGCCGCCCTCGGCTTCGTCCTCGCCTGGTTCCTCAAGGAGGACCGGCTGCGCGGCTCGGTGACCGCGCCGGACGCCTCGGAGACCATCCCGCCCAACCCGGTCCAGCGGTCCTCCTACGACGAGTGCTGCCGGGCGCTGTCGCTGCTCGGCACCCGCGAGGGGCGCCGGGAGGTCTACCGGAAGATCAACGAGCGGGCGGGGCACCCCGATCTGCTGCCCGCCGCCGGCTGGCTGCTGCTGCGGATCCGCAAGTACGGCTCGGTGGAACCGGGCGTGCTCGCGGAACGCGGTCCCGTCCCGCTGAAGGTCGTGCTGGAGGGCGCCCGCCAGCTGGAGGAGCGGCGCCTGGCCGAACGCCTGGGCCTCGAACTGACGCCGACCGACGAGGGCCGGGTGCTCGCCGAACGGCTGGCCAGGGCCCGCGAGGAGTCCCTGGCCGATCTGCTCGGCGACTGGTGGGGGCCCGACCGGCCCACCGATCTGGACCGCCTGGTACGGGAGTTGACGGACGAGATGTGCGGCACCCAGCGCGAGCAGCCGCAGAACCCGGCGGCACGGCCGGTCAGTTGAACAGCTCCTTGCGGAACCAGTGTTCGGCGTAGACGTCGTCGTTGTGCCGCTCGGTCTCCGTGTAGCCGAGCCGCGCGTACAGGGCGCGCGCCTCCACCAGGTCGCTGCGGGTGTCCAGGACGATCCGCCGGGCGCCCAGGACACGGGCCGCGTCCTCGGCCGCCGCGACGAGAAGCGCGGCGCCGCCCTTGCCGCGCAGCCCCTCGGGCACGAAGACCCGGGTGAGTTCGGCGGTGGCCGGGTCGAGGAGACGGACACCCGCGCTGCCGGCCGGCTCGCCGTCGTACCGGGCGATCAGCAACCGCCCGGTGGGCGGGGCGAGTTCGGCGCCGGTCCGGGCGGCGACCTCGCGCTCCAGCTCGGCCGGGTCGGTGCGCCGGTCCTCGTGGAGCAGGTACCAGCGGTCGCTGACCTCCGTGTAGTACGCCCGCCACAGCGCGCGGGCCACGGGCGAGTCGGGGCGTTCCGGGGTGATCGTCCAGGAGCTCATGGACCCGATCTCAGGCGGACCCGCCCGGCCCGCGCAACCGGATATGCGTGCGGCGGCTGTTTGCGCGGCGCCGTGCGGGTCACCCGGACGGCCGGCCGGCCCGTCGGGCCGAGACACCGGAAGGCAACCATGTCCACAGGCTTGACCATCGGGATCGTGATCGTGGCCGCCGTGGTCGTCGTCGCGGCCGCTCTGGCCATGACGTCCAGGGGCGGGAGCCCGCGCGGGCTGAAGCGGCGCTTCGGCCCCGAGTACGAGCGGGTCGTGGCCCAGCACGACGGCGACACCAGGGCGGCCGAGCGGGAGCTCGCCGAACGGGTGCAGCGCCACGGCGCACTGCACGAACGCGACCTGGAACCGGCGGAGCGCGAACGTTACGCGGCCCGCTGGACGACCGCACAGGAACAGTTCGTCGACTCGCCCGGGGAGGCCGTGACCGAGATCGACCGGCTGCTCGCCGAACTGGCCGCCGCCCGCGGCTTCCCGGAAGGGGGACGGTACGAGGAGCAGGTCGCCGCGCTCTCCGTGCACCACGCCGACCACGTCGACGGCTACCGCCGCGTCCACCGGGTCGCCCTGGCACCCCAGGGCGGGGCACCGCAGAGCCGGGCCGGCACCGAGGAGATGCGGGTCGCCCTGGTCGAGGCCCGTCCCCTCTTCGACGAGCTGGTCACCCCGGCCTCCCGCGGGCACGGCCGCCGTCACCGCACCGGTGCCGGTGCCGGCACCGGTGGCCGTCTGCCCTGGTCCGCCGACGCGGCCCGTCCGAAGGAGAGTTGACCGACATGACCGACGCGAGGACAGGATCCGGCCGCAGGCCCATCGGCGGCGACGAGGACCCCGGCGGCGAACTGACGCCGGGACGTGCGGAGAAGACCACCGGCCGGGACGACACCTCCGTGAGCGGGGCGGCCCCGGGACGCGAGGAGCCCGAACACGCGGGAGCCCCGGACACGTCCGGGCAGGCGGTGCCCCCGGCCGGGGCGGGGCCGGGCCGTGAGCGGGACGCCGGGCCGGACGGGCCGCTGATGCCGACGGAGGAGTGCGGCCGGCTCGAACGGCGTCTGCGGCACGCGGTCACCGAGTTCGTCGACGAGCCCCGTACCGCCGTGGAGGAGGCCGACCGGGCCGTGGCGGAGATCGCCGCCCGCTTCACCGACGCCGTCGACCGGCGCCGCCGCGCCCTGCGCTCCGCCTGGCAGTCCACGGCCGCGGACCACTCCGGCGCGGGCGACACCGAGCAACTGCGACTGGCCCTGCGTGACTACCGTGACCTGGCGGACCAGTTGCTACACCTCTGACTCCGGCTCCGCCTCCGCGGAACCCGCCGTACCCGCCGCCGCCCGGCGCTCCCGCCACTCCCGTACGACCTCCTCGACGTCGTACGGCTTCTTGCCCAGCGGGGGGCCGGGCGGGGGCTTGAACATCATGTCGCGGATCTTGACGTTGATCTCGGTGATGATCTTGCGGACGATCCGTTCCGAGGGAGCCGCCCAGGCGGCCGCCAGCGCGTCCTCGGCCTCCTTGCGCAGGGCGAGGGTCGGCGGCAGGAGGGCGAGGCCCTCACGGGCCAGCTTCCGCTTGACCCACCACATCTCGTCGTACGGCGCTTCCAGAGCGGCGGGCAACGGCTCGCCGACCCCCGGCAGTTGATCGAACTCACCGCGCCGCTGGGCGTCCCCGATCTGCTTGTCGACCCAGGACTCGAACGGCACCCCGGGTGGTTTTCGCTCGGTCATGACTCCATTGTGCCGGACGCGATCCCGCCGGGCGTTTTATCATGCCGCCGAGATCCAGGATGGATCTCAGGAAAGACCCAGGAACCGCCCAGGGGGAACGCACGTGCTCGAACTCACCATGGCCTCCGTATCCGGGGAGACGGGCGAGACGGCCGGAATGCTCATGGCCGACGCGCCCAGTGAACCGGGCGCCGTGCTGCGAGTGGGCCGCGACGCGTCCGCGTGCCGGCTCGCCACGCCCGACGACTGGCTGTTCGTCTCCCGGGTGCACCTGGAGTTCCTGTGCGGCTCCGAGGGCGGCTGGCAGGTCAGCTGGCTGCGCGGCTCCCAGGCCGAACCCTCCTCCGAGGTGCTGCTGAAGGTCGGGGAGTACGCCCAGGCCATCTCCTACGGCGGGACCGTCGCGCTGCCCCGGGGCGGCTCCGGCGAGATCGTCGTCCGGGACCGCACCGCCCCGCGCAGCGTCAACGTGGGCTTCTACCACGAGGGTTGACCCTCCGAGAGGTTCCTCAGTCGAGCACCCGCGCCAGGGCGAAGCCGTCGTAGCCCTTGCTGCCGACCGTCTGGATCGCCGTACCGGTCAGCCTCGGGTGGGCGGCGATCAGCTCGATCGCGGCGCGGGTGCCGACCACATCCGGCTCGCTGCTCTCCGCGTCGACGACCCGGCCGCCGCGCACCACGTTGTCGATGACGATCAGACTGCCGGTGCGGGTGAGCTTCAGTGCCCACTCCACGTAGTGCGCGTTGTTGGCCTTGTCGGCGTCGACGAAGACCAGGTCGAAGGGGGCCGGGTTCTCGTCGGCGAGCTTCGGCAGCGACTCCAGGGCGGGCCCGACCCGCACCTCGACGACCTTCTCCAGACCGGCCCGGGCGATGTTGCGGACCGCGACCTCGGCGTGCCGGGCGCTGTACTCCAGCGAGATCAGCCTGCCGTCGGCGGGCAGGGCGCGGGCCAGCCAGATGGTGCTGTAGCCGCCGAGGGTGCCGATCTCCAGGATGTTCCGGGCGTCCTGGATCTGCGCGAGGAGCTGCAGCAGCTTGCCCTGGTTGGCGGTGACGTTGGCGTGCGGGAGCTCGTTGGCCTCGCTCTCCCGCAGGGCCGCCTGGAGCGCCTCGTCGTCCGGTGACAGGTGGCTGGTGAAGTAGAAGTCGACGTCGTCCCAGAGCTGAGAGCCGCTCATGCGTCCGCTGCCTTTCGCATATCCAGGTAGCTGTCCACTCACAGCTACCTGGATAGCACTACTGAGGCGGCGGGCGCCCGGGGGATCTCCCGCCCCGGTTCCGGGCGGAACTCAGCCGATCGGCGCAGGGGGCTGTGCCGGGGGCGGCGACTGCACGGGCGGCGGAGGCTGTACCGGCGGTGGCGGTACGGCCGGGCGGCGGGACCGTCGTACGGTGGCCAGGGTCCCCGCGGTGATGCCCAGCAGCAGCCCGGTGCCCACCGACGCCAGCCAGGCCGGGATCCCGGCCACCTTGCGCAGCCGGTCCGTGTAGACGACCTGCTGGAACGCGGTGTCGGAGGACGCCCGGCGCAGCACGTGGTCGTCGGAGATCCGGGACGGGTACGGGAACTCCTGGGCGATCGCCGTCAGGTACGGGGTGCCGGCCGCGAGGCCGCGCAGCGCGCCGGCCGGACTGCTGAGACGGCCGGCGTAGACGACCCTGGGGCGCTCGCCCCCGATCGCCGCGCTCGGCTCCATGCGGTGCGCGGCGAGGACGTACAGGCCCAGTGACTGCGGGGTGGCCGCGAGCCCGTCCAGTCGCATCGGGTAGACCGGCCGGTCGCTGGCGAAGGCGAGGTGGAGCGGGTCGAGGGCGCCGTTCAGGGCGGTGTCCACGGCCTCGGGGGCGAGCCGGACCGCGACGTACTCCCAGCGGTGCTGGACGTACGGCTGGAGCGCGGTGTTCAGGCGGGCCGGGAACGGGAAGCCGTTGCTGCGCAGCCAGCCGTCCAGGGCGCCGGAGTCGGTGGCGGTCAGCTGGGCCACGTCGAACGGGCCGAGCCGCTGACGGTCCACCACGCCGACGCCGGAGACGTGGGCGGCTGCGCCGCCGGGCGGGCCGGGGGGCGTGCTGCTGCCGGTGGTGAGCGGCCAGTCGCCGTCCTGCGGCCAGAAGTGGTGGCGGGTGCGGTTCACCGGGGCGGTGAGGGTGTGCAGCTGGTCGAAGAGGGCCGGGTCGGCGAGGGCGACGGTGGCGCGGTGCGGGACGGGCATGATCCAGGCGGCGCGGTCGGCGTCGCCGGTGACCGTCAGGCGCATCACGATCTGTTCGCGTGTGCCGTCCCAGCGGACGACCGACTCCTCCCTGCCCACGGCGATCTGCTGCCGGGCGTCGGGGACGAGGGCGCCGGCGGCGAACGCGGACGAGGGGGCGGCGAGCCGGCCGAGCTGGATGCCGGCGAGTATCAGGAGGACCGCGACCAAACGTGCGTGTCGGCCGGTGTGCCGCTGACCGATCATGAACCGATGCCCTCCGCCCTACCGCCGACCAGGACTCCAGACGGTATAGCGGAGGGCGTGATGCCTGGCGCCGTTCCGGACAGCTACCGTCTGTCGACCGACGGTACGGACGGGGCGGTCGGTTGGTTCGAACAGTGGTACGTCGTTCGGCTGCAGGCCGGTAGGGGCTGGTCGCACAGTTCCTCCCCCAGCCTCAGCCGACGTGCACCCGGAGCAGGTCGCCCGCCACGCTCTCCACCCGCACCTCGGTCAGGTCGCGTACCACCGCGTCCGGGGCGTGCGCGGCTGCCCGCGGGCCGACTCCCACCACGCGCATCCCCGCCGCACGCCCCGCCGCGATCCCCGCGCCGGAGTCCTCGAAGACCACGCAGTCCGCCGGGGCGACGCCCAGCTCCGCCGCCCCCTTCAGGAAGCCCTCCGGGTCCGGCTTGCTCGCGCCCACCGACTCCGCCGTGATCCGCACCGCCGGCAGCGGGAGCCCGGCCGCGGCCATCCGTACCGTCGACAGCGCCACGTCCGCCGAGGTCACCAGCGCGTGCGGCAGCCCGTTCAGCGAGGCGAGGAAGGCCGCGGCGCCCGGGATCTCCACCACGCCGTCGGTGTCGGCGGTCTCCTCGGCGAGCATCCGCTCGTTGTCCGCGAGGTTCTGCTGCACGGGCCGGTCCGGCAGCAGTACCGCCATGGACGCGTGCCCCTGCCGCCCGTGGACGACCTTCATGACCTCGTCGCCGTCCAGACCGTGCCGGTCGGACCAGCGCCGCCAGATGCGCTCCACGACGGCGTCGGAGTTGACGAGGGTGCCGTCCATGTCGAGCAGGAGGGCGCGGGCGGTGAGGACGGTGGCCGTCATCGGGCAGCTCCTAGTACGAGAGAACAAGGCGGCCCCGCCCGCCGGTCAGGGAAAACGGGCGGGAGCCACTTTGTTTCTCCACGATACAAAATAATGCGGCCATCCCGCCACCGCCTTCGCCGACCGTTCACCGAGTCTTCAGCTCGCCCGGGCGCTCAGCCCGCGATCGCCTCCCACAGGCTCCACACGCCCAGCCCCAGCATCAGCACGGCCGCGACCTGCGTGATCAGGTGCAGCGGCACCTTCTTCATCAGCGCCTTCCCGCCGACGATGCCCAGTCCGGCCACCGCCCACAGCCCCAGCACCGCACCCAGGCCGACGGACAGCGGGTCGTCGTAGCGGGCCGCGAGGTTGGCCGTCATGATCTGCGTGAGGTCACCGAACTCCGCGACCAGGATGAGCATGAAGCCGGTCCCGGCGACCTTCCAGAAGGACTGGTCGGCCGGCTTGCGGATCTCCTCCTCTTCCTCGCCCTTCTTCATCAGGAGCACGGCCGCGCCGCCGAGGAACAGCACGCCGGTGATCGCGTGCACGATCTGCTGCGGGAGCAGGGTCAGTACGCTGCCGGCCGCGACGGCGAGCACGACGTGCAGGAGGAAGGCCGCGGCGACACCGGCGAAGACGTACGACGCCCGGTAGCGCGTCCCCAGGACGAGGCCGGCGAGCGCGGTCTTGTCGGGCAGTTCGGCGAGGAAGATGACGCCGAAGACGAGCGCCGTCACGGTGATGCTGATCAAGGGTCCTCAATCGGTCGGGGCCGCCCCACCGAGAGTGCTGTTCCTCACAACGCGGACGCCTCGGCACGGCAGCACACAAAGGCACCCGCGCCGGACGGCGTGGGCGTGCACTGCTTGCCGAAGGTCTCGCTGGCGACCTCTCGATCGAGGTACGCCTCCGGGCGCCGGCTCAGACGGGCTGAGCAGTATGTCGACGGTCCGGCGAAGAGCTACTCCCCTTCAACGCCCTCCACAGTACGTGACCCTTCCATCGATCCCAAGGCCGGACGTCCCACCTGTGAGTCACGTCGCACACCTTGTCATGTCATGGACGCGTCATTAGTTTCTTACCGAACGCTCACTCCACGGCAACACGGCGACGCGAGCATTCCCTAGCTCGCACCCCAACATCCCACCCCCACCAGGGAGTTCGCATGGCTCGCAACTCAACGTTCTACGCGCGTCGACGACTCAGCATACTCGCGGCTCTTACCGGACTCATAGCCTCCGCCGCTCTCCTCAACTCCCCGAGCGCGTCCGCCGCCCTCCCCACGCCGGTCAGCGCGTCCACCGCCCGCACCTACCTCGCCTCGCTCACCGTGGCGACCGAGAACCGTACGGGCTACTCCCGGGACCTGTTCCCGACCTGGATCACCATCAGCGGCACCTGCAACACCCGTGAGTACATCCTCAAGCGGGACGGTACGAACGTCGTCACCAACTCCGCCTGCACCGCCACCAGCGGCAGCTGGTACTCCGTCTACGACGGCGCCACCTGGACCGCCGCCTCCGACGTCGACATCGACCACCTGGTCCCGCTCGCCGAGGCCTGGGACTCCGGCGCCAGCGCCTGGACCACCGCCCAGCGCCAGGCGTTCGCCAACGACATCACCCGCCCGCAGCTCCTCGCCGTCACCGACAACGTGAACCAGTCCAAGGGCGACAAGGACCCGGCCGAGTGGATGCCCCCGCTCTCCTCGTACTACTGCACCTACGTCCGCGCCTGGGTCCAGGTGAAGTACTACTACGACCTCTCGGTGGACTCCGCCGAGAAGAGCGCGCTCACCAGCTACCTCGCCAACTGCTGAGCACCGGAACCTCCCCGCTGACCTCCGTCGTTCCGTACCGTACGGGGCGACGACCGAGGCGAGCCGAAGGGGCGCGCCGGAGGCGGGACGACGAACGCGCGGAGGCCCGAAGGGCTGAGCACGATCGCCGTCCCGCCTCCGGCGCACAGCGCCCCGCAGGCGAACCGACCGAGGAAAAGGGGCGGGGACTGTGGCCGGACTGCTCCTGGGACCGCTGCTGAGGTACACCGACGGCTCGTCGGCGACCGTCTGGGTCGAGACGAGCCGTCCGTGCACCGCCGGGGTCCGCTGCCCGGACGGCGCCGGCGGCACCGCGCGCACCTTCCAGGTGGCCGGCCACCACTACGCCCTGATCCCGGTCACCGGGCTGACCCCGGGGACCTCGCCGTCGTACGAGGTGGTCCTGGACGGCACCCGGGTCTGGCCGCCGCCCGACTCCCGTTTCCCGCCCCCGGTGATCCGCACCCGGGCCGACGGCGACCCCCTGCGCGTGGTCCTCGGCTCCTGCCGCTGGGCCGCTCCCCCGGCCGGCGGCCACGACCCGGCCGGCCCCGACGCCCTCGACAGCCTGGCCGCTCGGCTCGCCGCCGGCGGTGAACGGCCGGACGTACTGCTGCTGTTGGGCGACCAGGTGTACGCCGACGAGACCTCGGCGGCGACCCGGCACTGGCTCGCCGCCCGCCGCGGCCTCGCGGACCCGCCCGGCGCCGAGGTCGGGGACTACGAGGAGTACACCCGCCTCTACCACGAGTCCTGGCTCGATCCGGAGGTGCGCTGGCTGCTCTCCACGGTGCCCAGTTGCATGATCTTCGACGATCACGACGTCGTCGACGACTGGAACACCTCGGCCGCCTGGCTGGCAGACATGCGGGCCACCCCCTGGTGGCAGGAGCGGCTGCTGAGCGGCCTGATGTCGTACTGGGTGTACCAGCACCTGGGGAACCTCTCCCCCGCCGAGCTGGCCGCCGACCCGCTCTATGCGGCCGTGCTCGGCTCTCCCGACGGCACCGAGGAGTTGCGCGCCTTCGCCGCCGGCGCCGACACCGATCCGGCGTCCGTGCGGTGGAGTTACCGGCGGGACTTCGGGCGGGTGCGGCTGCTGATGGTGGACACCCGGGCGGCCCGGGTGCTCGATGAACACAGCCGTTCCATGCTCGATGACGGCGAGGCCGAGTGGCTGCGCGAACAGGCGCTGGCCGACCGGGAGTCGTACGACCACCTGCTGGTCGGCACCTCGCTGCCCTGGCTGCTGCCGCACCTGATACACGACGTCGAGATCTGGGACGCGGCGCTGTGCCGGGGCGAACGGGGTTCCCGCTGGGCCGGGTTCGGGGAGCGGTTGCGGCGGGCGGCCGATCTGGAGCACTGGGCGGCCTTCCCGGCGTCCTTCGCCGGACTGGCCGACCTGATCGCCCGTACCGGTTCGGGCCCCGAGGCGCCCGCGACCGTCTGCGTGCTCTCCGGTGACGTCCACCACGCGTATGTCGCCGAACCCTCGTGGCCCGCCGGGGTCCCGCTCGACTCCCGTGTGCTGCAACTCACCTGCTCCCCCGTCCACAACTCCGTGCCGTCGTCGATCCGGGTCGGCTTCCGGTTCGGCTGGAGCGCCCCGGCCCGGTTCCTCGGGCGGCGGCTGGCCCGGCACGGGCGCTGTGCGCGACCGCCGGTGACATGGCGGAAGAGGGGCGGGCCGTGGTTCGGCAACCAGCTCATGACACTGACGCTGCACGGCCGTTCGGCCCGGCTGCGGCTGGAGCGGGCCCGGCCGGACGGGTCCCTGGAGACCGTGGAGGAGTCCGCCCTCACCACCCCATGAGGGACAACCGGGGTGTGTGGGGCGTGCGTTGGCTTCTGTTAACCGCAACGGCATGATGAGGCGGACCGTCCGCTTCCCTATCTCCCGCGGGCGGCTCTTCCTGCCCTGCGCCCCCACACGCCCGGGAGTCACGTCTTTGTCCCCCTCGCCCCAGGAATCCGCCCCGGTCCCCGTCGCCCTGGTCGGCGCCGGCCCGCGCGGCACCAGCGTCCTGGAACGCCTCTGCGCCTCCGCGCCCGAACTGCTGCCCCCGGGGCGGCACCTCACGGTCCATGTGATCGACCCGGCACCGCCCGGGCCGGGCCGGGTCTGGCGTACGACGCAGTCGGCCGAGCTGCTGATGAACACCGTGGCGAGCCAGGTCACCCTGTTCACCGACGACAGCGTGGACTGCGCGGGCCCGGTCCGGCCCGGTCCCAGCCTGCACGAATGGGCGGCCGGTGAACTGGGCCCGGACGACTACCCGACCCGCGCCCACTACGGCCGTTACCTGGAGTGGGTGTTCGCGAGGACGGTCGCGCGGGCGCCGGAGGCGGTGCGCATCGAGACGCACCGCGCCCGCGCCGTGGGGCTCGCCGACGGCCCCGGCGGACGGCAGACGATCACCCTCGACGACGGCCGCACCCTGCCCGGTCTCGCGGCGGTGGTGCTGGCCCAGGGCCATCTCCCGGCGACCGCGTCCCCCGAGGACCGCAGGCACCGCGCCCACGCCGCCCGGCACGGCCTGCGGCACATACCGCCCGCCAACCCGGCCGACGTCGACCTCACCCCGCTCGCACCCGGCGAACCGGTGCTGCTGCGCGGCCTGGGCCTCAACTTCTTCGACCACCTAGCCCTGCTGACCACCGGCAGGGGCGGCCGTTTCACCCGCACAGCCGCCGGCGCCCTGCGCTACACGCCCTCGGGCCGCGAGCCCCGCCTGTACGCCGGCTCCCGGCGGGGCGTCCCGTACCAGGCGCGCGGCGACAACGCCAAGGGCCCGTACGGCCGTCACACCCCCCTCCTGCTCACCCCCGAGGTGATCGCGGGCTTCCGCGCCCGTGCGGACTCCGGCGAGGCGCCCGACTTCCTCACGGAGATCTGGCCGCTGGTCGCGAAGGAGGTGGAGACCGTGTACTACACGGCCCTGACCGGCGACCCCGAGATCACCGGGCGCTTCCTCGCGGCTGGCGGACGGCGCGCGGAGGCGGCCGTGCTCGACGGATCCGGTGTCCCGGAGGCGGACCGCTGGTGCTGGGACCGCCTCCAGCACCCGTACCGGGAGCGGAGGTTCACCGACCGCGCGGCATGGCGGGCCTGGCTCCTCGGATATCTGCGCGCGGACGCGGCAGAGGCCGCCCTCGGCAATGTGCACGGCCCGCTCAAGGCGGCCCTGGACGTGCTGCGCGACCTGCGCAACGAGATACGGCTGATCGTCGACCACGGCGGACTGGCCGGCGCCTCCCGGGACACCCACCTGGACGGCTGGTACACCCCGCTCAACGCGTTCCTGTCCATCGGCCCGCCTCGCCGCCGGGTCGAGGAGCTGACCGCGCTCCTGGAGGCGGGCGTGGTGGAGGTGCTCGGACCGGGGCTGGAGGTGGGCCGGGAGGACGGCGCCTGGGTGGCGCGCTCCCCGGAGGTCCCCGGCTCGGCGGTCCGGGTGTCCGCCCTGATAGAGGCGCGCCTCCCGGAACCCGATCTGCGCCGCACCGCCGACGACCTGCTGGCCGGGCTGCTGCGCGAGGGCGCGTGCCGCCCCCACACGGCGGACGGCCACGCGACCGGCGGACTGGACGTGACACCGCGCCCGTACCGGCTGATCGACCGCGAAGGCCGGTCGCACACCCGGCGGTTCGCCTTCGGGGTGCCCACGGAGGGCGTCCACTGGGTGACCGCGGCGGGGGCCCGGCCGGGCGTGGACTCGGTGACGCTGTCGGACGCCGACGCGGTCGCACGGGCGGTGCTCCGAACGGCCGCGGCGGAGGTGACGGCTGAGGGGGTGGCGGAGGTGACGGCACGGGAGGCCCCCGCGGAGGCGGCCGGGCCGGCCGGGGCTGGCGGGCCGACCGGGGCTGGCGGGCCGACCGGGGCTGGCGGGTCTGGCAGGTCTGACGGGCCGGCCGGGTCTGACGGGTCTGGCAGGTCTGACGGGCCGGCCGGGTCTGACGGGTCGGTGCGGGCCGTGGGGAACACGCCGGTGGCCGTATAACGCTTTGCCAACCGCACAAGCCCCCGTGAAACTCCTGTCACACCCTCGGCGTACGCTGTATGGCTGTCGTCGGGGGGCGCAACAGGACAATCACGGGGGAACCGTCGTGTGGGAAAGCATGGGGTCGCTGGAGGCCGGGCCATGGATCTATGCCATGGTCGCCCTCTCCGTGCTGCTTGATGTGTTCCTGCCGGTCCTGCCGAGCGGGGTGCTGGTCATCACCGCGGCCACGGCCGCGGCGGCGGGCTCCGGCGCGTCGGCCGGACAGGTCCCGCACGCCGACATACCCGACATCCTGGCGCTGATCTTCTGCGCGGCCACCGCGTCGGTCCTCGGCGACCTGGTCGCCTACCGGCTGGCCCGGCGCGGCGGTGCCCGCCTGGACCGCGCGATCGCCCGCTCCCGGCGGCTGAGCAGCGCGCAGGAACGTCTCGGCGAGGCGCTGTCCCGGGGTGGCGGCGCACTGGTGGTACTGGCCCGCTTCGCCCCGGCGGGCCGCTCGATCGTCTCCCTCGGGGCCGGTGCGACCCACCGCCGGGTCCGCGAGTTCCTCCCCTGGTCCGCCCTGGCGGGCCTGACCTGGGCGGTCTACAGCGTCGCCCTCGGCTACCTGGGCGCGCAGTGGCTGGGCGCGACATGGATGGCGACCGCGGTCTCGGTGGTGGCGCTGTTCGGGGCGGGGGCAGGGGCGGGGTATCTGGTGCGAAGACGCCCCGCCTGATTCAGTCGGCGGTCGCCCGCACGGCCTGCCCCCGCACCTCAAGACTCCCCAACAAATCGGCGGTGGCCTCCGCGACCGCGTCCACCGCCCGCTCGAACGCCTCCCGGTTGTGCGCGGCCGGCGCCCGGAACCCGGACACCTTCCGTACGTACTGCAACGCGGCAGCACGGATCTCCTCCTCGGTGGCCTCCTCGGCCAGCTGAGGCGGACGCAGGGTCTTGATGCTCCGGCACATGTCCCCAGTCTCCCGCGACGCCCCTCCCTCCTGCGAGGATCTTCCCGAGGCGGCCACCGCTCCGGGGCCGACCGACGAGAGGACGACTCCATGACGAACGCGCCGAACACGCCGAACGCACCGCTCCCCCCGCTCACCGTCGCCGTCCTGGGCCCCGGCGGCGTCGGCGGCCTCCTCGCCGCCCTGCTCTCCCGAGCCGGCCACCGCGTGCTCTGCCTGGCGGGCGAGGAGACGGCACGCACCCTCCGTACCGACGGAATCCAGGTCCGCAGCGCCCTGTTCGGCGACTTCACGGCCTCCGTGGAGGCCGACACGGTCCTCCGTGAGCCCGTCGACGCCTGCCTGATCACGGTCAAGGCCACCGCCTTGGACGCGGCCCTCACCCGGATCCCGCCGACGGCCCTCGGCGACGCCCTCCTCGTACCGTTCCTGAACGGCGTGGAGCACCCCGCACTCCTGCGCGCCCGCTACTCCCCCGACCGCGTGGCCCCCTCCGTGATCCGCGTCGAGTCGACCCGCCTGGCCCCCGGCCTGATCGAACACGGCAGCCCGTTCGCGGAGATCGACCTGACCGGCGCCAAGGTCCCCCGTCCCCGTCTGGAGGCCCTGGCCGAAGCACTCACCGCGGCCGGCCCGGCCGCCCGCGTCCTGGACGACGAGACGACGGCCCTCTGGGCGAAGATGTCGTTCCTGGCCCCGCTGGCCCTCCTCACCACCCGCTACGGCCTCCCGCTCGGGGAGACCCGCACCCGGCACCGGGAGGAGTTGGCCTCGCTGGTCGCGGAGACGGCCGCGGTCAGCCGGGCCTGCGGCGCCCCCGCCGACCCGGCCCGGACCCTGGCCCGCTACGACAGCTTCCCGCCCACCACCAAGTCGTCGATGCAGCGCGACGCGGAAGCGGGCCGCCCGCTCGAACTCGACGCGATCGGGGGCGCGTTGCTGCGCGCGGCGGACCGGCACGGCGTACCCGTGCCGGTGACGGCCCGCATCGTACGGGAGTTGCGCGAATCGGCCGGCGGCCGCTAGGGGCCGCCCGGCCGATCATGCCGCGGACGGACGGGTCCTAGCCGTCAACCTGCTTGCCACGCGCGGGGGTTCGGGCGGCCGTGATGAAGGCGGCCATCTTCTCGCGGCTCTTGACCCCCGGCGCGGTCTCGACACTGCTGGAGACGTCCACGCCGTAGGGCCCGAAGTCCGCGATGACACCGGCCACGTTGCGCTCGTCGAGGCCGCCGGCGATCACGACCCTTCCCGGCACGTCCGCGACCCAGGCGGGGATGTCGGCGAACACTCCGCTGCCCGCGCTGGCGTCGTAGAAGAAGTACTGCAGGGCCTCCGGCTTCTTTGGCGGGGTGCCGGAGGCGAGGGCCAGGTTGGGGATGTCGGCCGGCTCGTAGATCTGGACGGTGTCGAAGTGCTCGGCGACGGCGGCCGTCTCGGCGTAGGTCAGGGCCACGGCGAAGACCGGGACCCGGCCGCGGACGTACCCGGCGAGTGCCACGGCCCGCTCGGGCGGGCAGTACCGCTTGCTCTTCGGGGTCACGACGATCCCGATCGCGTCGTACCCGAGCTCGACGGCCCAGTCGATCTGCTGCTCCTGGGTGAGCCCGCACACCTTCACGAACGTCGACTGCTGGCCGCTCATCCTGTCCTGTGCTCCGTTCTCCCGCCCCGCGGGAACGCGATCGTCGCCCCCAGGCTCTCACCCGCGGGCCGGTGCGTTGTCAGCGGCGGCTGCGAGCATCACCGCCATGACGGATGCGAGCGAGAACTGGCGGACCCTCCTGGCACACCCGCCGAGGACCGCCGGGGCGAGCGCCTCGCCCTCGACGCCCTGACGGCCGGACTCGGGGCCGGTACCGGGCCGAACTCGAACGCATGAACCCCCTGAACGAACTCGCCACCCAAAATCGAACAGGCGTACCATTGCCGCGTGGCTGCGACCTATGACTTTCCGAGTGACCTCCTCGCCGGTCAGGAGGAGCTGCATCAGGTCCGGGCCGAGCTGTCGGCCCTGCTGAAGCGGCTCCCCTGGTCGGTCGAGCCGCTGGACGGATTCAGTGACGCCGGCGGCTGGCGCAAGGTGGAGCGCCCCGCCTCCCCGGGCTGGACCGAGGACGAACAGGCGGAGGTCGAGAAACTGCGCCGCCGCGAACACGAGCTGGCGGTGTTCGTCAGCGGCCACCGCTTCTGGGCCGAGGTGACGGCAGCGGACCGTATGAACGCCCGAAGCAGCCTCAAGCACACGCACGAGGAGGACTGACAACGCGAGAGGACCCCGGCCGATACGGCCGGGGTCCTCTCATGACGTGGGCGCGGACGGTTTCGAACCGCCGACATGCTGCTTGTAAGGCAGCCGCTCTACCCCTGAGCTACGCACCCGGGACGAGTCGACAGCCTACATTGCCGGAGGCACTGTCCCGCAAACCCGAATCCGGACCGACCGCGCGCCACCGCGAAGTGATCGCCCGAACCGCGAACTGACCGCCCCGTGTGTTCGTCTTTCACGGGTGGGAGAATGACTGACAACCGCCAGTACACAGGGCGCACCGCGGCACGGGGAGAGGGAGAAGTGACGGCGACATCGGCGACTTCGGCGGCATCCGAGCAGTCGTACTCGCCTCCTGTGAGGGGCCGGCGCACTCCTCTGCGGGATGTCCTCACTCTCATGGGTCTGCCGGTGGTGGCCCTGCTCGTGGTGCCCGGGGCGTTCGCCGGCGGGGGGACCCGGCGGTGGTTCGGGGGGCGGGCCGAGGGGCAGCGGGCCGAGGCGCAGGCCGCGAAGGACGCCGCCGCGGCCGCCTTCTACGAACTGGACACCGCGCAGCGGGATCTGCGGATCTCCATAGAGACCATCTCCGCCGTCGACGACTCGCCGGCCGCCCGTCGTGCCGTCTCCGACTTCGAGGCGCTGGGGCGGCGGATCGACGAGGCCAGCAACCGGTACATCCAGGCCATCGACGCGTACGACCTGGACCGGGACGATCTGGAGGCCGCCGCGGCGTCGCGGGCCCGGGGCGAGATCACCCGGGCGAAGGACGAGCTCGTCGGTGTGAAGCGGGAGCTGGACCGGTTCGGGGAGTCGCTCGGGCCGCTGCTCGGGAAGGCCGAGACGCAGCTGGCGCGGCTGGCGCCCGCCGTGGAGCGGGCCCGGCAGGCGTTGCTGGCGGCCAGCAACGCCCTCGACGCCGTGAGACAGACGCAGCTCAAGGCCGATGATCTCGCGGTGCGGCTCGCCGCCCTCGCTCCCGAGCTGACCAAGCTCAATCAGGGGGCCGGGCAGCACGGTGTGCAGGCCACGGTGGAGCGGGCCGGGCGGGTCCAGCGGGAGGCCGAGGCGATCCGGGTCGAGGCCGAGCGGCTGCCGGAGAAGGCCGCCGAGATCGATCACCGGCTGGTGAGTCTGCGGACGCGTGCGCAGGCGCTGACCACCCGGGCCGGGCAGGTCGACCCGGTGCTCAGCGAGCTGCGACGGCGGTTCTCGGCGGCCTGCTGGCAGGATCTGCAGCAGGTGCCCCAGCAGGCCGTGGAGAACGTACGGCAGGCGGAGCTGAAGCTGCAGGAGGCGCAGGGCGCGCGGGACGCGCAGCGGTGGGCGGATGCCGCCTCGCTGCTCTCCACCGTGCGGGCGCTGCTCAACAGTACGGACGAGGCCGTTTCCGCCGCAGGTGACCGGCTGAGCCGGCTGAACGCCGTACAGAAGGATCCGCAGCAGGAGATCGAGCGGACCCGGTTCGCGATCCGGGACGCGCAGCGGCTGGCGATGTCCGGGCGGACCAGCCCCGATCCGCGGCACGCCGGTCCGCTGGACGACGCGGTGGCGCGGCTGGACCGGGCGGCGGGGTCGCTGCAGGGGCGGCACCCCGACTACTGGCACTTCCTGACGGAGACGGAAGGGGTACGGCAGTCGGTGGCGCGGGTGGTCGCGCAGATCCGGGAGGACCGGGGCACGGGCCACTGAGGCGTTTGCCGAGGAGCCGTTCCGGGCGGATATTGGGTACGCGACCCGTATTTCGATCCGCATTCGATGTCAGGAGGCGGAGATGGCCTCACACGTCACGCACCCGGGGATGCAGCGGAAGAAGATCCTCTTCGATGAGGCGCTGCCCGTCGACCACCGTCTGAACACGGTCTACCGGATCGGAGCGGGCCTGATGGGCCTGTTCCTGCTGGCCTTCGGGATCCTCGGGCTCACCGACAACATCGGTTTCTTCGACACCGGCGGGAACGCCGCGATCGGGCTGAACACCAACGGCGCGCTGAGCGTGCTGTCGATCTGTGTCGGGCTGCTGCTCTTCGTCGGCATGGTGATCGGCGGGAACTTCGCGTCCACGTTGAACATGGTGCTCGGCGTGCTGTTCATCCTGAACGGCTTCCTGTTCCTCGGCCTGCTCAGTACGGCCTCGAACTTCCTGGCCTTCAGGATCCAGAACGTGCTGTTCAGCTTCATCGTCGGCCTGGTGCTGATGGTGTTCGGGATGTACGGCCGGGTCAGCACGAACCTGCCGCACGACAACCCGTACTGGCGGGCCCGCCACCCCGAGGCGGAGCAGCGGGCCGCACCGGCCACCGACGATCAGGTGCGGTAGGCGTAGTAGTACGCGTTCGGGTACGACGCGATGATGCTCGCCAGCGACCTGCGGTAGGTGTTGGTCGAGTGGTACGTGACGTACGGGACCCCGTTGGCCTTGTACGTCACGATCATCGTGTGGTCCTTCGCACCGTCGCGGTCGAAGTCCATCTGGATGACGTCGCCGACCTCGGCCTGGTAGACGTTGGCGAGCGGCTTGGTGCGCTTGGAGTTCTGGGCGAACCAGGACCACTCGTTGACGCCGACGAACGAGTCCGACTGGATGTCGGCGTTGCCGAACCACTTCGTGTAGTCGTAGACGTAGCCCGGTACGTGCTTCCAGCCGCCGGCCTTCAGGGACTGGCTGACGAAGTTGGTGCAGTCGCCGCCGTCCGCGTGCCCGTTGTAGTTCGGGTAGTCCGGGTTGTAGTTGTACACGTACTTCTCGGCGTAGGCCGCCATCGCCTTGTAGTCGTACGTGCCGCCGGTGAGGGTCTTCGGCACGGACGTCGGGTTGGGCGTGATGGCCGCGCGCGGGGCGTCCGGCGTGGTGTTGCCGTCGTCGGGCGTGGCGGGCGCCTTGACCGAGGGCTTGGACAGGGTGTTGACGGCGAGGCCGCCGTTGTCCGTGTCCTCGATGGTGGTCAGCTGCCAGGTGCCCCGCTGGTCGGCCTTGAAGGTCAGCTCGTGGTGGGCCTGGAAGCCGGTGGTCTTCGGCTCCTTGCCGGTGGCCTTCGCGTAGGTCAGCGTCGTGGTCTCGGTGACGTCGGCCTTGGCGGTGCGGCCGGTGACCCGGGTCGCGTCGAGCGTGACCTTGGTGCTGCCGGCGCTGTACGTCTCGCCGGCCTTGGCGATGCGGCTCTGGCGGCCGCGCAGCTGGGTCAGCGCGGAGTCCTCGTCGCGTGACTGGGTGCTGGAGAGCCGGACGTCGCCGGAGAAGCGGGACGTCTGCTGCTTCTTCGAAGCGCCCTGGACGAGGGCCTGGGTGCGGTCGGTGAAGACCGCGTCGGCCAGCTTCTGGAAGGTCGCCTTGGTCGCGGCGTTCACGGTCGGGTCGTCGACGACGGCCGCGCCCGCGCTCCAGTTGGCCGCGAAGGCGACGCCGCCGAAGACCGAGGCAGCCGTCGCCGCGACTATGACCGTACGGCTGCGCTTACGGCTCAGTTTTCTGGATTTCAATGATGTTCCCCTCTACGCCGGTACACCTACCGGGCGACGGCATCTTCGCACGGCGTGTGTGACTCCTGTGAAGGGGGTTGCAGGATTGGAACCAGCCCTGCGCGCGCCTCACTTGACGATCGAGGACCAGTCGGCCGGGGCCTGCGCCGGGTCCAGGGTGCGCAGTCGGGCGAGGGTGTCCGGATCCTGCGCGTCGAGCCAGTCGGAGAGCTCCTTGAAGGAGACGCACTTGACGCCCTTCTTGGTGCAGATCTTCGGGACGATCTGGTCGATGGCCTTCATGTAGATGCCGCCGTTCCAGTTCTCGAAGTGGTTGCCGATGAACAGCGGGGCGCGGCTGCCGTAGTAGACCCGGTTGAAGCCGTTCATGTAGGCGTCGACGGTCTGCTGCTCCCAGGTGGCGTACTGGGACGGGTTGCCGTTGGTCTCGCCGTTGGACTGGTTGTAGAGGAAGTTGAAGTCCATCGACAGGGCCTGGATCTTGTCCCCGTACGGCAGCAGCTCCAGCGGGAAGTTCCAGAGGCCGTCCTTCTTGGAGGGCCATATCTGCAGGTCGCCCGGGGAGCTGGCGTCGTACTTCCAGTTGTAGCCGTACTTCTGCAGGGCCTTGAGCAGGTTGGGCTGGCCCTCCAGGCAGGGGGCGCGGCCACCGACGACCTCCTGCCTGAAGTCGAAGGGCAGGGCGGCGATGTCCTTGAAGCCGGTGTTGGTCTTCCAGTTCTCGGTGAACTTGTAGAACTGGTCGATCTCGCTCTTCCACTGCGCGACGCTCCACTCGCCGCCGCCCTTGGCCTCGCAGAAGTGGCCGTTGAAGTGGGTGCCGATCTCGTTGCCCTGGTTGTACGCCTCGCGGAGCTGCTCCAGGGTGGTGCGTATGTGCGCGTCGGTGGCGTAGTCGATGGCGGCGTCGCCCGGCTTGTGCATCGGCCCGGTGTAGAGGTCCTTCTTGCTCTTGGGCAGCAGGTAGATGCCGGTGAGGAAGAAGGTCATGTGGGCGTTGTACTCCTTGGCCATCTCCCGGTAGTGCGAGAAGAGTTCGTCGTCGCCCTGGAGCGCGCCGTCCCAGGAGAAGACCACGAACTGGGGCGGCTTCTCACCGGGCTTGAGCTTGACGGGCTTCAACTGGTCCTTCTGCGGCCCGGTGTACGACGTGGAGCCGTCACCGAGGATGTGGGTCTTGCCGTCCCACTTGGGTGACGCGGACGCCGACGGCGAGGGCTTCCTGCTGCCGGCGGCGGTGGGCGCCGTGTCGTCCTGTCTGGTGAGCACCAGATAGCCCGCGACGAGGGAGGCAACGACCAGGAAGGCGGCCAGGGTCAGGAACTCCGGGCGGGCTGGACGGCGGTCACGCGCGGGCGCCTTGCGACGGCGGCCGCCGGTTGTCGACTTCGTGCGGGGCTTCATGCGGGGCTCATTCTGCGGGTGGGTGGCGTGGGAGCTTCGGGGCCCTGATGGTCAGTCAAGGCCCATGGCCTGTGCCCAGACCGTGTACGGGACGTTGTCGGTGCCGGAGCCGGCCAGTCCCTTGAGCGGGAGCGGCTCCAGGGACTTGTTCAGGTCGATGCGGTAGACGACGACCGACGTCGTCACGGACGAGAGCGTGCCGGTGTACCAGGAGGCGGTGTCCTTGCCGCTGGCGTTGGTGGTGCCCGCCTTCCCGGCCGCCCCGGTGTCGAGTGCCGTGGTCGGATGGCTGAGACGGAACGATTCGGTGAGCGCCTGCTCGACGTCCTCGGCCACGTCGTCGCGGACCGCGCGGGTCGGCTGCGGGGTGTCCAGGCGGACCTTGGCGCCGTTACGGGTGATCTTGGAGATGGAGTACGGCTCGGTGTGGTTGCCGCCGGCCGCGAAGGTGGCGTAGCCGCTCGCCATCCGGATCGCGCTGGGCGTGGAGCTGCCCATGGACAGTGCGGGCACCTGCGCCCCGATGGTGTCGGAGAGCAGCCCGGAGGCGACCGCCGTGGACCGCACCTTGTCGAGCCCGGTGTCCACGCCGAGTTGCATGAAGGGGGTGTTCACCGACAGGGCGAGGGCCTTCTCCAGGCTGATCTGCCCGTAGGACTTCCCGTCGTCGTTGTCGGCGTGGACCTGCTTGCCGCTGCGGTCCCAGTAGGGCCCGTCGGGTGTCGTGACCGAGACCTTGTCGTTCCCGTTGTAGAGGGTCTGAGGGGTGATCGAGGTGGCCGTCGCTCCGCGTTCCTTCTGGACGCCGTTCTGCAGCCCGGCCGCGTAGACGAAGGGCAGGAAGGAGGTGCCGGCCTGGACGGTGGCCGCGTTGGACTCGTTGTAGCCCTGCGTACGGTGGTCGGGTCCGCCGTACACGGCGATGATCCGCCCGTCCGTGGCCACCGAGGCGGCGCCGTAGTGCGCGGCCGCGGCGAGCTTGGGGTCGCTCTTCTTGGCCGCCTTGCGGGCCTTGGTCACGGCGTCGGTGAGCGTGGCCTCCTTCTTGCGGTCGAAGGTGGTGTAGATCTGGTATCCGCCGAGGTCGAACTGCTTGTCCGAGATATGGCCGGCCTTCTTGGCGTACGCCTGCGCCAGTTCCACCAGATAGTCGCTCTGCTTGCCGGTGTCGTAGACCTTGCTGGTCTTGATCGGCTCGGGGAAGGTCTTGTACTTGGCCCGCTCGGTCGCCGACAGCTTGCCGATCTTGACCATCCGGTCCAGGATCCAGGACCACCGCTCCACCGCCCGCTTGTGGTTGGCGGCGCTCAGTGTCGGGTCGTAAAGCCCGGCCCCCTTGAGCAGCGAGGCGAGCATGGCGGCCTGACTGGCGTTCAGCTTGCTGACGTCCTTGCCGTAGTAGGCCTGCGAGGCGCGCTGGATGCCGTAGGTACCCCGGCCGAACCAGCTGGTGTTGAGGTAGCCCTCCAGGATCTTGTCCTTGCTCATCTTGTTGCCGAGCTTGAGGGAGATCATGGCCTCGGTGAATTTACGGCTTACGGTCTGATTCTGCGAGAGATAGACGTTCTTCACATATTGCTGGGTAATGGTGGAGCCGCCCTCGGTGTCCCCCTCGCCGACCGTCCGGTACAGGGCCCGGGCTATGCCTTTGACCGAGATGCCGGGGTCGGTGTAGAAACTCTCGTTCTCCGCCGCGAGGACCGCCCAGCGCACATCCACCGGTATGTCCTTGAGCGGCATGTCCTGCCGCTGCACCCATCCGGTACGGGCCATCGGCGTCCCGTCGGACCAGAAGTAGACATTGTCCTGCTGAGTGGCATAGCTGTTGAGATTGCTGGGTATGTCTGTGGACGCGTACGCCACGACGAGGAACAGCCCGGTCAGCCCGAAACCCCCCAGCCAGGCCCCCAGCCACTGCCGCCAGGACGGCATCCAGCGCCGCCAGCCGCTCCGGCCGGGCCGCGGGTACAGCGGTCTCAACTTCCGCGCGTACGGCAGCAGGGGCTCGACACGAGGCCCCACGAGGGCCCCGATCCGGCCCCAGACGCCGACGACGCGGTCCCGCGGCGAGGGCCGCGCACTGCGGCGCCGCTCGGCGCGGCCGCCCGAGGCCGCCGACTCCGGTTCCGGCTGCCGCTGTTCGGGCACGCGGATCTGCATCGTGACGTCCGCCCGCAGGGCGTCCACCTTCAGATGCAGGGTCTCGTCGTGTCTCGGCGGATCCGGCTCCTTGCGCCGCGCCCGCTCACGAGGCGCCGGGTCGTCGCCGTTCCCTCGGCGCGCACCCTTGCCCTCCGCCGCCTTCGCGGCGTCGGCCACCTCGGCCCGCTTGGCACGATGCTCCTGCCACAGCGCCTCCGCCTTGCTCCGAGCGATCTCCTGCGCACGCTGAGCGTCGTCGCCCTGCTGCCACAGAGCATGCTCCGCGCGCAGGCCGTCGACTTTCAGATGCAGGGTCGCGTCCGGCCCGAACGGCTTCTTATCCCTGGATTCGGCCCGGTCACGGCCATCCTCCGGGTCGCCCGTCCGCTCCGTTGCGTCCGTCACGACTGCGTCTCCCCTCGCACTCGGTCTTGCGCGCGCGGTGAGACAGGTCGGGTGGACAGGGCCGCGGCAGGCACGGCACGCACGAACCCCCCTCTTCCCCCAGTCTTTTGGCTCCTCGCGGCCAGATTAAATTATCAGTGATCTTTTCAATATCTCCTCACAAGTATCGGACAGAAAGGAACACTCATGAAATTCTGAGGCGCAGTGATGCCCGTCACGCTGGCATCACTGCCGTTAATCTGTCCCCATGCCCCGATACGAGTACCGCTGCCGCCCTTGCGGTGACACCTTCGAACTGTCCCGCCCGATGGCCGAGTCGTCGGCCCCCGCAGCATGCCCGCAAGGACATGAAGACACCGTAAAACTCCTGTCGACGGTGGCGGTGGCAGGCAAGTCCTCGGCACCCGCGCCCAGTTCCGGCGGCGGTGGCTGCTGCGGCGGAGGCTGCTGCGGTTAGCCCCCCGTACGGACCGCCTTCAAGAACTCCCGCAGGATCCGCTCGCCGGCGAGCACCCCGCGCTCGGGCAGCGCACCGATGGCCGGCCCGGTCCAACCGACGTCGGCCAACTCGCCGTGCCCGGGCCGCCATCCGCGGTCCGCGGCCAGCAGCAGGTCGGCGTCCAGCAGGGAATCCCCCGCGGCCAGCGTGAGTTCGGCCCCCGTACGCCGCGCAAGCTCCCGCATCGCCGCGCTCTTGGTCAGCGGTTTCGGCACGGCGTAGATCTTCCGGCCCTGCAGGGACACCGTCCAGCCGCGGTTCTCGGCCCACACCGCCAGGGTCTTCACCCACTCCTCGGGCAGCAGCTCCCGCTCCACGACGAGATAGGCGAACAGGTCCTCGGCGACCCGGTGCTTGCGCAGCCACAGCGGATCGGCGTGCTCCGTCAGATACGCCCGCACCTCGTCCAGCGGCGCGCACTCGTCGGCCAGCCGCGCCAGCACCTGCCCGTGCCAGTCCCCGTCGGACACCCCGTCCACGAGCAGATGACCGCCGTTCGCGCAGATGGCGTACTTCGGCGCGGGCCCGGGCAGGTTGATCCGCTGGTACTGCTTGCGGGTCCGGGTCGTGGTCGGCACGAAGACGGCCGCGTCCCCGAGTTCGGTCAGCAGCTGGGCCGCCGTCTCCGTCATGTACGACAGCGGCCTGGCCTCGTGCACCTCGACGCAGAGCAGCCGGGGCGCCCGCGCGTCCGGCATGGTCAGCGCCAGGGCACCCGCGGAGTAGATGAGCGTACGGTCGAGGTCGCTCGCCACCAGCACCGGCATCAGAGGTTCACCGCCTTGCCGTCGGCGCCCGTCGCCCCGCGCGTGTACTTGGGGTGGATCAACCCGACACAGGTGTACGGCAGTTCGCCGACCTCTTCCACCGGTACCCCTCTCTGTTCCGCAAGCAGCCGTACGTGGTCGAGGTCGGCGCCCGCCCCGGCCCGCGCGAGGATCTTCCAGGGCACCCGGCGCAGCAGCACCCGGGTGGTCTCCCCCACGCCCGGCTTCACGAGGTTCACGTCGTGGATGCCGTACTCCTCGCTGATCCGCTCGACGGCCGCCCAGCCCTCCCAGGTCGGCGTGCGGTCGGCGACGGCCAGCTCCTTCACCGCGCCGTCCACCGCGTCCACGACCTCCTCGAACCGGGCGGCGACCGCGTCCAGGAAGGCCACCGACACATCGGCCCCGGCCAGCTCGCGGTAGAACTTGGCGCCGTGGAAGTCGTCGGGACCGACCAGGTCGGCCCGCAGCACGGTCCGCGAGATCAGCCCGGAGACGGTCGAGTTGAGGCAGGCGGAGGGGATCAGGAAGTCCTCCCGGGTGCCGTACGTCCGTACGCAGGACCCCGGGTCCGCGAGCACCGCGATCTCCGGGTCGAAGCCGCTCACTCCCGTCCGCTCCTCGAACTCCTCGATCGCGTCGGCGAGTTCCCGGGTGATCGCGCCCTTGCCGGTCCAGCCGTCCACGAACACGACGTCCCGCGGGTCGTGGTGCGCGGCCAGCCAGCGCAGCGCGTTCGCGTCGATGCCCCGGCCGCGCACGATCGACACCGCGTAGTGCGGCAGGTCGAGGCCGTACCGGAACTGCGCCCAGCGGCGCATCAGCACACCGACAGGCGTCCCGGCGCGGGCCAGCGAGACCAGCACCGGCCGCGGCGACCGTTCGGCCAGCACGGTCTCGGTGACGACCCCGACGGCCTGCGCGATCCGGGCGGCCGAGGTCTCCAGGGCCGCGTGGAAGAGGGCCTGGTACTGCTCGCTCGGCTGGTACTCCACCGGCAGCGACTCGGCGTAGTGCGCGCCGCCGCTCTGGATCGCCTCCTCGCGCTCCTCGGTCGGTGCCTCCAGCGTGACGTCCGAGAGGTCCTGGAGCAGCCAGCCGACGTCCTCCGGCGGGTACGAGGAGAAGGCGGGGCCACGGAGGGGCTCGGGCAGCATGGCGGGGCTCTCTTCGGGTAGCGCGGGGACGTACGACGGTACAACCGCGAGCAGGACGTGCGGGGCATGCGCGCCGAGCCGGGCCAGCAGGCCGTCGGGGGCGTGCAGTTCGGGGGTGTCGCCGGCCGAGTCAACGAACAGGACGACCGCGTCGAAACCGGCGCCGGCCACGTTGTACGCGTAGCGGTCGCCGGGGCCGTCGGCCGGGTTGTCGTGGGCCGGGAAGACGAGGCGGCTGCGGATGGCGTAGCCGGGGTCGTCGACGGCCAGCACGGGCGAGCGGGTGGTGGTGGAGTACCGCACCTCGGCGGTCACCAGGGCCTCCAGCTCGCGGGCGACTCTGAGGGGGGCGTACATCAGCTCCTCGAAGCCGAGCGTGAGCACGCGGCTCGTACCGGCGGGGAGGGCTTCGGCGAGCCTCGCGGCCATGGTGGGGAGGGCCGACTCCAGGCGTATTCGGTGGGCGGGGGTGAAACCGTGCCGTCCGCCGTCGGGGAGGCCGCGGGGCCAGTGCAGGTCGATGCGGGCCATGCGAGGGGTGGTGCGGTTGTCGGCCGGGTGCGGGGCGGTGGGGGCTGGTCGCGCAGTTCCCCGCGCCCCTGGGGGGTCGCGCTGGAAGTCGGCTTGAGGGGCGACGCCGGGAAGCGGCGCGGGGAACTGCGCGGCCGGCCCGGACGGCGCCGCGCCCGGCCGGTCACCTGTCGCGGCACTCTCTTCGTACCGCGCCACCAGCTCCTGGCCCTTTTCGAGGACGCCCTCCGGCAGGAGCACGGTCCCCGACGCCGCCGCCACCAGGTCCACCCGCGCGTCGATCTCCTCGGCGAACGACGTCAGTCGCCCGGCATCCGCCGGGGAGCGCATATCGACCAATGCGACCACGACGTAACGTTTCCGCGGGTAACGGGCATGGAGGTCCCTGATCGTGTTCAGGACCGTGTTGCCGGTGGAGAACTCGTCGTCGACCAGGACCAGCGGCCCGTCGGTGGCGAGCAGTGCGGGGTCCTCCGGGAGCAGCAGGTGCGAGGTCGCGTGGGAGTGGGCCTCCTCGAAGCCGCCCGCCGGGGCCACCCCCGCCACCGGGCGGCGCGTGGAGTGGAGGTAGGGGGCGAGCCCGATGCCGTCGGCGACGCAGTGACCGAGACCCGTCGCCGTCTCCGCATAGCCCAGGACGACGGCCCGCCGGGCCTCCTCCGCGCCGAGGAGGTCGCGTACCCGGCGGCCCAGGGCGAAGCCGTGGCCGTACACCACCGCGGGGGACTGCGGTACGTGCTTGCCGAGCACGTTGGAGACCAGGAGGTGGGCCCGTTTGGGGTTGCGGCGCAGGGCGAGGCCCAGCAGGGCCGTCAGACCGTCGTCGCCCACGAGCTCGACGCCGAGCCGCTCGGCGACCCAGCTGCCGGACCAGACCCCGTTGTTCGCTGCGATGTTCATGTGTTCCTTGTGTCGTCCCCTAGGGCCCGTCACCCGGGTATTCCGGCGGCGAGCAGCTCCACGAAGCCGACGTCCTCGTTGGCGACACCGAACACCTCGGCGCGGAGCATGGTCCGCTCGGCCCAGGCGCGGTGCGGCTTCACCTCGTTCATCTTGTTCGTGTAGGCCGAGCGAAGTACACCCCCGCCGCCCCGTTCCGGCCGCAGGATGTCCTGGGCGTCGGAGAACTCCTCGTGACTGACGACCGACAGCGCGTGCACGGGGATGACGTGGGACGGGTGGATGCAGGTCTTGCCGAGCAGCCCGTTGGCCTGGTCCAGGGAGATCTCCCGCAGCAGGCCGTCCATGGCGTGCTCGATGAGCCGCTCGCGCAGCTCCACGGCCTGTCCCTCCAGGAAGGGGCTGGAGCGCAGCATCGGCTTGAACATGCGCTCGGGGACCCGGAAGTACTCCCAGACCGGCCCGGTCACCGTGAACCCGGTGCCGTCGGCCCGGCCCAGCATGTTCACCACGTCGGCGATGACGGAGGCGATGATCTGGACGTCGTAGGCGGTCATGTCGGGGGCCCGCCGCAGCCCGTAGGAGGAGCAGAAGTCGGTGACGCCGAGGCGCAGCGCGAGCACCTTGTCGCGGTACTTGTCGACCGCGCGGGCGATGCCCTCCAGGGCGTCCACGCGGGTCTCCCGGTACATCAGCTCGGGTGTCTCCAGGACGGGCATCCCGAACAGCCGGCGCCCGCTGCTCGCCGCGGCGCCGTCCAGCGCCTGCAGGAAGGGGATACCGCGCTCCTCGGTGAACTTCGGGAACACGAACCCGGACAGCAGCGACACGCTCCCGCCCAGCCGTCGTACCAGATCAGGGATCTGCTCGGGCTCGCGCACCCGGATGAAGAGCAGCGGCAGCGCCACGCCCGCATGCTCCCGCTCGGCCAGATCGGCGAACTGCCGGACGAGGTTCTCCTCGCCGGCCACCACGTCCTCGTCACCGATCGAGTCCTCGAGGCACAGCACCATCGAGACCACGCCGAGCCCCGCCTGTTTGACGATGTCGTCGGCGAGCCGCGCCCGGGTGGCCGGACTGTACAGCGTGGCCCCCAGGGCCGCGGAGAGCAGCCGGGCCGGGGAGTCGGCGGTGAACTCGCACGGCTCCTGGTGGAAGAGGCGCTCCCGCACCTCAGGTGCGATGTGCCCGAAATGACGCATAAAACTCCCCCGTGGCGTGGGCCGAGCCTGTGAAATTGGTAAAGGGTGGCCGGTAATAGTACGTACGAAGCCATGTCGGAGGTTCCCGCAGGGCATGAATTTCAGGTAACCCGCCTGTGTCGGTCGCGAGGCACCCCGCATTGTCGTGACCAGGACCGAGAGGGCAGGATGACCGCATGACGCACGCGATGCTGAAGGGGTCGAACGTCCCCGTGGAAGCCACCACGGTCCGGGCCGTGCTGCGCTGGACACCCGGGCAGGGGGTCCCGGACGTCGACGCCTCGGCGCTGCTCCTCGGCCCCGACGGACGTGTGCGCTCCGACGAGGACTTCGTCTTCTACAACCAGCCCCGGCACCCCTCCGGGAAGGTCTGGCGGCTCGGCAAGAAGCGGGTGGCCGAGGGCCTCACCGACACGATCCAGACAGATCTCCCCGGTGTCGAGCCGAATGTCGGCCGAATCCTGCTGGTCGCATCGGCGGACGGCCTCCCGTTCGAACACGTACCCGCCCTGCGCATCCTGCTGTACGACGCCACGTCCCCCGACGCCGAGGCGCTGGCCCACTTCGACATCAAACCGGAGACCGGCGCCGAGACCGCCCTGATCTGCGGCGAGCTGTACCGCAGGGGCGAGAGCTGGAAGTTCCGCGCACTGGGCGAGGGCTACAGCAACGGCCTCAAGGGCCTGGCCACGGACTTCGGCATCTCGGTGGACGAGTCCGAGCCGATGGAGGAGCCGTCGGCGTCCATGCCGCTGCCTCCGGAGCAGCCCGCACCGCTGCCCGTACAGCCGGCCTACGGCTACCCCCAGCCGACCTCACCGGCCCAGCCGCCGGCCTACGGCTTCCCGCAGCCCGCATACACCCAGCAGCAGCCCCAGTCGGGCTACGGCTACCCGCCGCCGGCCCCGATCCCGGTGGCGACGGTCCCGAACACGGACTTCAGGCTGCCGCCACAGGGCCCGCAATTCATCGGACGGTGATCGTCCCTGCTCAGGGGCGCGGGAACTGCGCGACCAGCCACATACGGCCCGCGGTCGCGCAGTCACAAAACACCCCACCCCGGTAGGCGACTACCTCTCCACCTGCGTCTTGTAGCCCCGCCCCCACTGCAGCCCCCACCCGTACAGCCGGTCCAGCTCCCCCTGGAAGCCGTACACGAACTTCACCTCGCGCCGGACGACCAGTTCGCCCTTCACGTTCTCGATCATCACGACCGCACAGGACCGGGCCTGCGGATGCCGCTCGTCGAGGCCTATCTCGATCCGCGGCCCGTTGCTCGGGTAGAGCGTGACGATCGCGTGGGTGCGGTCGAACGCCGGCGTCTGGTCGTAGATGTACACGAACACCAGCAACCGCTTGATGTCGTCGCGGTGGTCGAGGTTGACGTACATCGTCTCGCCGGACGCGGAGCCGAACCTGTCGTCGCCGCTGAGCTTGACGTACGGCGGTGCGTTCACGTCGCCGAGCAGGCCGCCGAGCGGCTGGACGACCCCCTTCGTACCGTCCGTCAGCTCGTACAGCGCACCGAGGTCGAGGTCGACGTTGACCATGCTCTGGCCGTGCCCGATCACCTCCGGCGGCCTGAGCGCCTTGAAGGGGTGCCGGAAGAGACTCTCCCGCTGTTCCCCGTCGAAGTCGGACGTCCGCATCCGCCAGCTCAGGTTGATACGCAGGTTGCCGGTGGCCGCGCCCTGCTTCGTGAGGGACACCTGCTGGTGCCGCTTGGTGAGCTCGATGGAGTTGGACGCGGCGCTGCCCGAGTCGAACTCGGCCGCCTTCCCGCCCAGCAGCCCGTCGAAGAAACCCATTCCCGCCCCCAGAGACTCCTGCCGACAGCTCGGGGCGGCCGGCCCCGCCGGCCGCCCCGATCAGAGCGTTCCTCGTCCAGAAGGGTGTCACACCCTTCTTTTCGGTCGGTCAGACGCCGGACGAGACCTCAGCCTTCTCGTCCGCTCCCGCTTTTCCCTCCGCGGCCGCCAGCCGCTGGTTGCGCCGCACGGAGGACCAGAACGACCAGCCGATCAGGACGACGCCGACGAGGCCGGTGATGACCTCGTTGATCTCGTACTGGATGGTGACCATGAGGATCACGGCCAGCGCGCCGATCGCGTAGTGGGCGCCGTGCTCCAGGTAGACGTAGTCGTCCAGGGTGCCCTGGCGGACCAGGTAGACGGTGAGCGAGCGGACGTACATCGCGCCGATGCCGAGGCCGAGGGCCATGAGCACGATGTCGTTGGTGATGGCGAAGGCGCCGATCACGCCGTCGAAGGAGAAGGACGCGTCCAGGACCTCCAGATAGAGGAACATGAAGAACGCGGCCTGGCCGGCCAGCACCACCGCCGACTTCTTCTTGCCGGTGCGCTCGGCCTCTTCCTCCTCCTCGTGCTCGCGCTCCTCCTCGGCTTCGAGACGGTCCTCGAAGAAGCCGGAGAGGCCGCCGACGATCATGTACGTGATCAGACCGGCGATACCGGCGATCAGGACCGTCTGCGCCTTGTCGACGTGGCCGCCGCCGTGCTGGTGGGCGTGGGTGGCGAAGGTGAAGGAGGTGATCAGCAGGACGATCAGGGCGATGCAGACCGACAGCATGTCGACCTTGCCGAGCTTGGCCAGCGGGCGCTCGATCCAGCGCAGCCACTGGATGTCCCGGTCCTCGAAGATGAAGTCGAGGAAGATCATCAGCAGGAACATGCCACCGAAGGCGGCGATCGCCGGGTGGGCGTCGGTCACCAGCTGCTGGTAGCGGTCCTTGTTGTTGAGCGCGAGGTCGACGGCCTCGATGGGGCCCATCTTGGCGGTGATCGCGACGATGACGACGGGGAAGACCAGCCGCATGCCGAAGACCGCGATGAGGACGCCGACCGTGAGGAAGATCTTCTGCCAGAAGGCGTTCATCTTCTTCAGGATCCCGGCGTTGACGACCGCGTTGTCGAACGACAGGGAGATTTCGAGGACGGCGAGGATCGCGACGATGCCGAAGGCCTGCCAGCCCCCGTAGAAGACCGCGGCGACCAGGCCGAGCGCGGTGATCGCGAACGACCAGCCGAAGGTTTTCAGAAGCACTGGCTACCCAATCATCGTTTACTCGGCTTTACTCACTGTTGACCGAAGTGTAGAGGGCATCGGCGTCCTGCGGGTCTGGCGGGCCCCACATCCGGACTGTGAAGCTGCTAGGAGACATTCACACCGAAGTCGAGTGCGATGCCCCGCAGCCCGGAGGCGTAGCCCTGCCCCACGGCACGGAATTTCCACTCGCCCTGGTAGCGGTAGAGCTCGCCGAAGATCATGGCGGTCTCGGTGGAGGCGTCCTCGCTGAGGTCGTAGCGGGCGAGCTCCTGGCCGTCGGCCTGGTTGACCACCCTGATGAACGCGTTGGAGACCTGGCCGAAGGTCTGGCCGCGCTCGTCGGCCATGTGGATCGAGACCGGGAACACGATCTTGTCGCAGGTGTCCGGCACCTTGGGCAGGTCGACCAGAATCGATTCGTCGTCGCCCTCGCCCTCACCGGTGAGGTTGTCCCCGGTGTGCTCCACGGAGCCCTCCGGGCTCTTGAGCTGGTTGTAGAAGACGAACCACTCGTCGCCCAGGACCCGCCCGCCCTGGCACAGCAACGCGCTGGCGTCCAGGTCGAAGGGGGCGCCGGTGGTGGAGCGGGCGTCCCAGCCGAGTCCGATCATGACGTTGGTGAGGTTCGGTGCGGCCTTGGAGAGGGAGACATTGCCTCCCTTGGCGAGCGTGACGCCCATGGTGATGGTCCTCCCCTGACGGTGCTTCTCCGGTTGTCCTGCGCGTCCGGCGCCGAC
This sequence comes from Streptomyces sp. NPDC101234, assembly GCF_044767525.1. Lineage (NCBI taxonomy): Bacteria > Bacillati > Actinomycetota > Actinomycetes > Kitasatosporales > Streptomycetaceae > Streptomyces > Streptomyces sp. NPDC101234. The sequence goes on from NZ_JBIWOA010000005.1 coordinate 265,477, forward strand.
CGTAAACGGTGCGGCGCCGGACAGAGCGGACTTTCGAGCGCCCGGGATGCGGGCGCTGTGGCTCAGACGTTGACGCCGAAGTCCTGGGCGATGCCGCGCAGGCCGGAGGCGTAGCCCTGGCCGATGGCACGGAACTTCCACTCCGCGCCGTTGCGGTACAGCTCGCCGAAGACCATGGCGGTCTCGGTCGAGGCGTCCTCGGACAGGTCGTAGCGGGCGATCTCGGCGCCGCCGGCCTGGTTGACGACGCGGATGAACGCGTTGCGGACCTGGCCGAAGGACTGCTGGCGGTTGTCGGCGTCGTAGATCGACACCGGGAACACGATCTTGTCGACGTCGGCCGGGACGGTGGCCAGGTCGACCTTGATCACCTCGTCGTCGCCCTCGCCCTCACCGGTGAGGTTGTCGCCGGTGTGCTCCACCGAGCCGTCGGGGCTCTTGAGGTTGTTGAAGAAGACGAAGTTCTGGTCGCTGCCGACCTTGCCCGCCGAGTTCAGCAGCAGGGCGCTGGCGTCCAGGTCGAAGTCGGTGCCGGTGGTGGTCCGGACGTCCCAGCCCAGACCGACGAGGACCGCGGTCAGGCCGGGGGCCTCCTTCGTCAGCGATACGTTGCCGCCCTTGCTGAGGCTGACTCCCACGAGTCCTCCCATGTGGTGTCCAGGGGCGGTCAGCCCCCGTCGTACGTCGGATACCGGATCAACGATTCGATCCTAGTGACGGGTTCCCGACCCCCGCAGGCCCTGGACCCCGAAGAATTACCGGGTGTCGGCCATGTCGACCCCTAGGGGTCCGCCGAGGGGGTTACAGGAGGGTCACCGTGCGTGTCACAGCGCGTCGAGCGCCGTCACGTACTCGTTCAGGTCGCGGGCGTCCGGCAGTCCGTTGACCACGGTCCACCGCACGACGCCCTCCTTGTCGATGACGAAGGTGCCGCGCACCGCGCAGCCCTTGGCCTCGTCGAAGACGCCGTACGCGCGCGAGGTGTCGCCGTGCGGCCAGAAGTCGCTCAGCAGCGGGTACTCCAGGCCCTCCTGCTCGGCGAAGACGCGCAGGGTGTGGATGGAGTCGTTGGAGACGGCGAGCAACTGCGTGTCGCGGTCCTCGAACCTCGGCAGGTTGTCGCGCAGCTCGCACAGCTCACCGGTGCACACACCCGTGAAGGCGAACGGGTAGAAGAGCAGCACCACGTTCTTCTCACCGCGGAAGTCGGACAGCCGCACGGTCCGGCCGTGGTTGTCCTTGAGCTCGAAGTCGGGCGCCTTGTCGCCGACCTGGATCGCCATCGCTGCATCCCTTCGTCAGGGGCTGTTCGGGTGTGCACACCCTATGCGGCGACCCTTGCGAGGCGATCACGGCAGGCCGATGCCGGGCCGGTCACGGCAGATCTGGGGACGGACCGGCGCCCGGTCCGTCCCCAGACGGGGCTCAGCGCTTCTTGGCGGCACCCTTCGGCGTGTTCAGCCGGCTGCCGTTCCAGTCCTTGCCCACACTGACGCTCTTGGTCTGCGAGAGGCCGGCGGTCGTGACCGCCTCGCCGATGTCGCTCGGCTCGACGTAGCCGTCGCGGCCGGTCTTCGGCGTCAGCAGCAGGATCGTGCCACCTTCTTCGAGGTAGCCGAGGGCGTCGACCAGCGCGTCCGTCAGGTCGCCGTCATCCTCACGGAACCAGAGCACCACGGCGTCAGCCACGTCGTCGTAGTCCTCGTCCATCAGCTCGTTGCCGATGGTCTCTTCGATGGACTCGCGGAGCTCCTGGTCGACGTCGTCGTCGAAGCCGATCTCCTGGACCACCTGGTCTGGCTGGAACCCCAGCCTGACGGCAGGGGTGGTCCGCTCCTCCGCGTGGTCCGCGGTCGCGCTCACGGGTTGCCTCCTGATCATGTCTTGGTGATGAACTCAGCCACGCGCGTGCGCGAAGCATTGGCCGTAGTCCACACGGGCGGGACGGATCGCGCAAGTACCCGGCCGTTCAGACCGCCGAAACGGTGACGATCCCGGCCGTGTCGCCGCAACTCCCGGCACCGTATCGCGGACAGCTGTGACACACACCACTCCCTTTTGCCCGCAATGCACCTTTCGGAATCATCCTCACATACGGCGGTCGAACGAGTTTGCCAAGCGCGTCACACCCCGGGCGTATCGTTGCGTTTTGGCCGGTCCCGAGTTACCTCACGGTAGAGATGACGTGCGCCGCCCCGGGGTGGACCATGGACAGCGGTGCAGGCAAGACGCGGGGAAAAGCGGCGAAAACAGAAAAAACAGGGAATCAGTGCCCCTCTGACAGGTAAGGAACAGCGTGGCTTCCGGATCCGATCGCAACCCGATCATCATTGGCGGCCTTCCGAGTCAGGTTCCTGACTTCGATCCCGAGGAAACCCAGGAGTGGCTCGACTCGCTCGACGCCGCCGTGGACGAGCGCGGCCGGGAGCGGGCCCGCTATCTGATGCTCCGCCTGATCGAGCGGGCGCGCGAGCGGCGCGTCGCCGTGCCCGAGATGCGCAGCACGGACTACGTCAACACGATCCCGACCCGGGCCGAGCCGTTCTTCCCGGGCAACGAGGAGATCGAGCGCAGGGTCCTGAACGCCACCCGCTGGAACGCGGCCGTGATGGTCTCCCGCGCGCAGCGCCCGGGCATCGGCGTCGGCGGCCACATCGCCACCTTCGCGTCCTCCGCGTCCCTCTACGACGTCGGCTTCAACCACTTCTTCCGGGGCAAGGACGACGGCCTCGGCGGCGACCAGGTCTTCTTCCAGGGGCACGCCTCCCCCGGTATCTACGCGCGCGCGTTCCTGCTCGACCGGCTCAGCGAGACCCAGCTGGACGGCTTCCGCCAGGAGAAGTCGAAGTACCCGGACGGCCTCTCCAGCTACCCGCACCCGCGCTCCATGCCGGACTTCTGGGAGTTCCCGACCGTCTCGATGGGCCTCGGCCCGATCGGCGCCATCTACCAGGCGCGGATGAACCGCTACATGCACGCGCGCGGGATCGCCGACACCTCGAAGTCACACGTCTGGGCGTTCCTCGGCGACGGCGAGATGGACGAGCCCGAGTCGCTCGGCCAGCTGTCCATCGCGGCTCGCGAGGGCCTGGACAACCTGACCTTCGTGGTCAACTGCAACCTGCAGCGGCTCGACGGCCCGGTGCGCGGCAACGGGAAGATCATCCAGGAGCTGGAGTCGGTCTTCCGCGGCGCCGGCTGGAACGTGATCAAGCTGGTCTGGGACCGCACCTGGGACCCGCTGCTCGCCCAGGACCGCGACGGCGTGCTCGTCAACAAGATGAACACGACCCCCGACGGACAGTTCCAGACCTACGCCACCGAGTCGGGCGCGTACATCCGCGACCACTTCTTCGGTGACGACCAGCGGCTGCGCGCGATGGTCGAGCACATGACCGACGACCAGATCCTGCACCTGGGCCGCGGCGGCCACGACCACCGGAAGATCTACGCGGCGTTCAAGGCGGCCACCGAGCACCGGGGCCAGCCGACGGTCATCCTGGCCAAGACGATCAAGGGCTGGACGCTGGGCCCGAACTTCGAGGGCCGCAACGCCACGCACCAGATGAAGAAGCTGACGGTCACCGACCTCAAGGGCTTCCGCGACCGGCTGCACCTGCCGATCTCCGACAAGGAGCTGGAGTCCGGCCTGCCGCCGTACTACCACCCGGGCCGGAACTCGGAAGAGATCCAGTACATGCACGACCGGCGCAAGGGCCTCGGCGGCTACGTCCCGACCCGCGTCGTACGCTCCAAGCCGCTCGCCCTCCCGGACGACAAGACGTACGCGACCGTGAAGAAGGGCACCGGCCAGCAGTCCATCGCGACCACCATGGCCTTTGTCCGCCTGCTCAAGGACCTCATGCGGGACAAGGAGCTCGGCCGCCGCTTCGTGCTGATCGCGCCGGACGAGTACCGCACCTTCGGCATGGACTCCTTCTTCCCGAGCGCGAAGATCTACAACCCGCTCGGCCAGCAGTACGAGGCGGTCGACCGCGACCTGCTGCTCGCCTACAAGGAGTCGCCGACCGGCCAGATGCTGCACGACGGCATCTCGGAGGCGGGCTGCACGGCCTCCCTGATCGCGGCCGGCTCGGCCTACGCCACCCACGGCGAGCCGCTCATCCCGGTCTACGTCTTCTACTCGATGTTCGGTTTCCAGCGCACCGGCGACCAGTTCTGGCAGATGGCCGACCAGCTGTCGCGCGGTTTTGTCCTGGGCGCGACCGCCGGCCGTACGACCCTGACCGGTGAGGGCCTCCAGCACGCGGACGGCCACTCCCAGCTGCTCGCCTCGACGAACCCCGCCTGTGTCGCCTACGACCCGGCGTACTCGTACGAGATCGCGCACATCGTCCAGGACGGCCTGCGCCGGATGTACGGCGGCGACGCCGAGCACCCGCACGGCGAGGACGTCTTCTACTACCTCACCGTCTACAACGAGCCGATCCAGCACCCGGCCGAGCCGGCCGACGTCGACGTCGAGGGCATCCTCAAGGGCGTCCACCGGATCAGCGCGGGCACGGCGGGCACGGTCCCGGCGCAGATCATGGCGTCCGGCGTGGCGGTCCCCTGGGCGATCGAGGCCCAGAAGATCCTCGCCGAGGACTGGAACGTGAAGGCCGACGTCTGGTCCGCCACCTCCTGGAACGAGCTGCGGCGCGAGGCCGTGGCATGCGAGCAGCACAACCTGCTCCATCCGGAGGAGGAGCAGCGCACCCCGTGGGTGACGCAGAAGCTGAGCGGCGCCGAGGGTCCGTTCGTGGCCGTGTCCGACTGGATGCGATCGGTTCCGGACCAGATCGCGCGCTGGGTGCCGGGCACGTACCAGTCGCTGGGCGCGGACGGCTTCGGCTTCGCCGACACGCGGGGCGCGGCGCGCCGGTTCTTCCACATCGACGCGCAGTCGATCGTGGTCGCGGTGCTGACCGAACTGGCCCGCGAGGGCAAGCTCGACCGCTCGGTGCTGAAGCAGGCCATCGACCGGTACCAGTTGCTGGACGTGACCGCGGCGCACCCGGGCGCGGCGGGCGGCGACGCGTAGGCCATATCGGCGGTATCGGCTGTATCGGGCAAGAGGTCGCAGGGGCGGCGGGACTCCGGTCTCCGCCGCCCTTGCGACTTCTTTACGATGCGCACATGAAGGAACAGTCCGCGCAGGCTCGTTGGGAGCAGCTCACTCAACGGCCGTTGCTGGCACTCGCGGTGGTCTTCGCCATCGCCTACGCGCTGCCGATCGTGGACAGTTCCGCAGGACATGTCCTGACGTCCGTGTGCACGATGGCGGAGTGGGTGGTCTGGGGTTCCTTCGCCCTGGACTACCTGGTCCGGCTGGCCCTGGTGCCCCGGCGCCGGGAGTTCGTGCGGACGCACTGGATAGACCTGTGCGCGGTGGTGCTGCCGCTGCTCCAGCCGCTGCGGCTGCTGCGGCTCGTCGCGACCCTGACGCTGGTGGGGCGGCGGGCACGGATGGCCGAGCAGATCCGGCTGACGACGTATGTGGTGGGCGCGGTGATCGGGCTGCTGATGTTCGGGTCGCTGGCCGTGCTCTCGGCGGAGCGCGACTCGCCGAACGGGAACATCAGGACGCTGGGTGACGCGCTGTGGTGGTCCTTCACGACGATGACGACGGTCGGCTACGGCGACCACGCGCCGACGACCGGGCTCGGCCGGATGATCGCGGTGGGCCTGATGCTGTCGGGGATCGCGCTGCTGGGTGTGGTGACGGCGAACATCGCGACGTGGTTCATCGCACGGTTCGAGAAGGACGACGTGGAGGAACGGCGGCAGACGGAGGCGATCGCCTTGCTGACCGAGGAGGTGCGGGCGCTGCGGGCTGAGATGACGGCGTTGCGCGAGGGGGGTGGAGCCGAGGTGACGGCGTTGCGCTCACCCGCGCTCGCCGGGTGCCGCTGCGCCCACCCGTGCCACCCGAGCAACACGGTTGGGCGCAGCTGAGAAAGACCGGCGCGCTGCCCCCTCCAGCAGCGCGCCGCGGTGTGGTCTCCCCCGCTTCGTGCGACCGTGCTGGGCGGAGGACCTGACCCAATTTGAACCCTCCCCAGCCGAAACGGGGGATTCCTGGCTCACCCGGCTCGGCTGCTCAGCGAGCGACCGAGTCTTACGCGATCAACGCCAGCCGGGTTGGAACCAGCCCGGTTGATCCACTATCGGTCGCCGGGCGCGCTCAGGGCGAGGGATCTTTAGCGGAGTCACCCAGATAGGTGAACTCCGCCCTGATCAGCGTCAGATATGGCCCACACCGGCGCCGCCGTCCGCGTTCTCGCCGCGCTTGGTGAGCAGCGCGACCAGGATCGCGACCGCCGCCACGCCCGCCGCGACCAGCGACGCGAGGCTCATGCCGGAGATGAAGGTGTCGTGCGCCACGCCGGTGATCTTCGCGGCGATCTCCGCGGGCGTGCCCTTCGCGACCGGCGCCACACCGACCTGGACCGCCTCGGACGCCTGCGCCAGCTGCGCCGAGGTCAGCTTCGGCAGCCCCGCGTCGGCCCAGTTGCCCGGCAGGTCGTTGTCGACCTTGGAGGCCATCACGGCGCCCAGCACGGCCGTACCGAGGCTGCCGCCGATCTGCATCGCGGCCTGCTGGAGACCGCCGGCCACACCGGAGAGCTCCATCGGCGCGTTGCCGACGATGACCTCGGTGGCGCCGACCATGACGGGTGCGAGGCCGAGGCCGAGCAGGGCGAACCAGACGGCCATGATCCCGCTGCCGGTGTACGCCTTGAGCGTGGACATGCCGTACATGGCGATCGCGGTGGCCGCCATACCGCCGGCCAGCGGGATGCGCGGGCCGAGCTTGGTGATCGCGGCGCCGGCCAGCGGCGAGCCGACGATCATCATGCCGGTGAGGGGCAGCAGGTGCAGACCCGCGTCGACCGGGTCCATCCCATGCACATTCTGCAAATAGAAGGTCACGAAGAACAGGCCGCCCATGAAGGCGATGGCCATCAGGACCATCAGGACCACACCGGCCGACAGCGGGACGGAGCGGAACAGGCCGAGCGGGATCAGCGGCTCCTTGACCTTCGTCTCCCAGAAGGAGAAGAGCGCGAAGCCGAGCACGGACGCGGCGATGAACGCCCATGTCTTGCCGTCGCCCCAGCCCCAGCTCGGCGCCTTGATGAGCGCCCAGACCAGACAGAACATCGCGCCGGAGAGCAGGGCGATACCGAGCAGGTCGAAGGAGCGCGGGGCGTTCTCCGCACGGTGGTCGAGCAGCATCACCACACCGAGGACGAGGGCGATCAGGCCGACCGGCACGTTGATGAAGAACACCGACTGCCAGCTGACGTGCTGCACCAGCACACCGCCGAGGATCGGGCCGCCCGCGGTGGACGCGCCGATGACCATGCCCCAGATACCGATCGCCATGTTGAGCTTCTCGGCCGGGAAGGTGGCCCGCAGCAGGCCGAGCGCGGCCGGCATCAGCAGCGCGCCGAACAGGCCCTGGAAGACGCGGAAGGTGACCACCGCGCCGATGCTGCCGGACAGGCCGATGGCCCCGGACGCGGCGGCGAAGCCGACGACACCGATCAGGAAAGTCTGCCGGTGGCCGAAGCGGTCGCCGAGCTTGCCCGCGGTGATCAGGGAGACCGCGAGGGCGAGGAAGTAGCCGTTGGTGATCCACTGCACCTGGGCGAAGGTGGCGCCGAGGTCCTTCTGGATCGCCGGGTTGGCGATCGCCACGATGGTGCCGTCGAGGGCCACCATCATGACCCCGACGGCGACGGTTATCAGGGTGAACCAGGGATGGCCGCGCAGGCCGGAGGCCGGCGGCCGGCCCGAGGGGGCCACCGGGGCCTTGTCCCCCGACCCCGCCGTGTCGATCGTGGTCTGACTAGTCATGCGTTCGAGGCTAGTGACAGCCTCTGACAGTTGACAAACAAATTCACTAGTCAGTAACTGTCAGGCATGGAAACGTTGCGCGAACGCAAGAAGCAGCGCACCCGGGACGCGCTGCTGCGGTCCGCGCTCGAACTCTTCGTGGCCCAGGGCTACGAGCACACCACCGTCGACGAGATCGCCGAGTCCGTCGACGTCTCGCAGCGCACCTTCTTCCGCTACTTCGCCAGCAAGGAGGAGGTGGCCTTCTTCGTGCCCCGGCTCACCGAGGCGTACTACGTGGAGGCACTGCGCCGGCGCCCGCCCGAGGAGGCGCCGCTGGACGCGCTGCGCGGGGCGGTCCTGGCCAGCTTCGACTCCATCGAGCAGGCCATCGAGCGGTACGTCCCGGTCGAACTGCACATGCGCGCCTACAAGATGATCGAGGCCACCCCGGCCCTGCACGCGGCCCATCTGCGCCGCCAGTCCGAGACGGAGGAGGAGATCACGCGGATCGTCGCCGAGCGGGAGGGCGTCGACCCGGACACCGACCCCCGGCCCCGGCTCCTGGTCGCGGTGTTCGGCGCGGTGATCCGGGTGACCGAGCGGCAGTGGTCGGTCGGCGACGACTTCAGCGTCGAGGCGATCCGTGAACTCACCGTGGCGTACCTGGACAAGGTGGAGCCGGCGCTCACCGGGAACTGGCGGGAGCGCTGAGGCCGTTCGGACGGGCCTGAGATGAGCCTCACGTTTGCCGAAACGTGATAACCCTCACTCGGTTACCGCGAGACCCTCCCGTTCTCCTAGTGTGTCCTCCCAGTGACTTCCTTCGACGCCTCCCCGCCACTCAACGTCTGGCGCGCACTGCTCGCGCTGGCCGTGGTGTTCGTGATGCTCGCGACCACCGGCTGGACCGCCCTGCGCACCCACCGCGAGACCACCGCCCTGCAGGCCTCCCTCACCAAGTGGGAGCACGGCAGCGTGCACGGTCTCCAGCTGCCCGACCCGCAGGCGTCGCCCGCGCTGCTCACCCGCTTCTTCGTGTCGCTCACCCCGCAGGACCGCGACCGGCTCGCCCACCGCTACCCGCTGGCGGTCGGCAACATGAACGGCGCCCCGGTCGAACTGCGTTACCGCGCCAACCACATCGCCCTCGAACAGCAGCGCAGGATCGAGAAGAAGCGCATGCACGACCCGCGGCTCACCGCGGCCGGGCAGCAGGACGCGGGCCGCCGTATGCACCGCTACGAGGCGCTGATGACGAAGGGCCGGCAGATCCTCTCCTTCGACCCGGACGGTGACGGCCGGGTCGCCGAGGTCTTCGGCGATCTCACCGGGGCCCGGCGGATCTCCGTGATCGTCCCCGGCGTCGACACCGATCTGCTGACCTTCCAGAAGACGAACCGCCAGTACACCGCGCCGGTCGGCATGGCCAGGGCGCTGTACAAGGCGGAGCACACCGCGAGCCCCGGGACCCGTACGGCGGTGATCGCCTGGGCCGACTACACCGCGCCCAGCGGGCTCGGCGTGGACGCGGCGACGGGCACGGCCGCCGAGCTCGGTGCCGTACGCCTGAACGCGCTGCTGCGCGCCCTGCCCGGCGAGGCGCCGGTGTCGATGTTCTGCCACAGCTACGGCTCGGTGCTCTGCGGGGTCGCCGCGCGCGGCATGCCGGCGCGGGTGGCGGACATAGCGGTGGCCGCGAGCCCCGGAATGCGGGTCGAGAAGGCCGCTGACCTGGGCACCTCGGCGCGGGTGTGGGCGATGCGGGACGCCACCGACTGGATCCAGGACGTCCCCTATCTGGAGCTCGGCGGACTCGGCCACGGCGCCGATCCCGTCTCCTCCTCCTTCGGGGCCCGGGTGCTGTCGGCGCAGGACGCACTGGGACACGCCGGCTACTTCGAGCCGGGCACGGACAGCCTGCGCAACCTCGCCGACATCGGAGTCGGCGAGTACGGCGCGGTGACGTGCGCCCATGACGATGACGGGTGCCGGGCGGGTTTGTCCGGCACGTCGACGGCCGGACGCGCGTAGAGACAGCAGGAAGTGCGGTACGCGCGGGGATGGGACTGGGAAGCACGTGCCGCATACGATGAGCCGCATGGGTGACGTACTGGCCGGATTTCATGCCGCCTGGGAGTTCGAGTCCGACTCCGTGCTCATCCGTTACGAACGGGGGATTCGAACACCCAAGCTGCTCCAGGCCCTGGGTGAGCGCCGGGTGCCGTTGGCCGCGCTGGAGGGTGTGACGCTCACCACGGGGAAACGGGGCACGGTGATACTCCGCGTCGAGCCACGCGCCGGCGCGGATCCGCTGATGGCGGCGGCGGCCGGGCAGTTGAAGGACGGCAGCGACCCCTACCGCCTCGTCCTGCCGGCCGAGCGGGCGACCCTCGCGGAGTACTACGCCGACGAACTGCGGCCGCTGCTCGCCGAGTCCGGCCCGGCCGAAAGGTTTCTGGTGGCCGCGCCCGAGACGCCCCGGCAGTTCAAGGCGTACGACGGGAAGGCGAGCTTCGACGGCAAGGCCGTGCACTTCCGGTGGTCGTGGACGGGCGCGTCCACGGCGAAGTGGAAGGCCGGCGACCAGAGCTTCGCGGTCGCCGACCTCGGGGGTGTGGAATGGCGGTCGCCGGAGGTCTTCGAGGGGCATCTACGACTGCTGCGGCGGGACCTCGCGGGGGCGCAGCCGACGCAGCCGGACCAGGATCCGGCGACGGTGGTGTTCGGGCTGGGGTACGGGCCCGTGCACGAGTCGCTGCCGTTCGCGGCGGCGGTGCTCCATGCGGTGCGGGCGAAGGGGTCGGCCGCGCTGCCGGCGTCTGCTGGGCGCCGTGACCCCGCGGACATCGCCGAGCGGATTCGCCATCTGGGAGAGCTGCATCAAGCGGGGCTGGTCACCGATGAGGAGTTCGCCGCGAAGAAGGCGGAGTTGTTGGCCGAGCTGTGAGGGTGCGTTGTCGGGTGCGGGTGCGTGGGGGCTGGTCGCGCAGTTCCTCCCCCAGCCTTCGGCCGGGGGTACCCCCAGCGCCCCTGAAGGGGCGCGCCTCAGTTGCCGCCGGTTTCGTAGAAACTGATCTTGCGGTCCAGTACCGACAGCGTGTCGTGCAGCTCTGCGATTCTCGACACGACGTCCCTGCGGGTCTGCTCCAAAAGCTCGCGGCGCTCGGGGTAGGTCGTCTCGCCCTCTCTCACCAGTTCCGCGTAGCGCACCATGTCCGCCACCGGCATGCCGGTCAGGCGGAGCTTGGTCACGAAGTCCAGCCAGTCCAGGTCGCGGTTGGTGTAACGGCGCTGGCCGGTGTGGGAGCGGTCGATGTGGGACATCAGGCCGATCCGCTCGTACCAGCGCAGGGTGTGCGCGGTCAGGCCGGTGAAGGCGACGACCTCGCTGATCGTGTAGCGGTCCTGCCCCTCGGGACGCGGGTGCCGCCGGGGTGGGGCGGAGCAGATGTCGGCGGGAGCGGGGCTCTGCTGCTCGATGGGGGCCGCGGTCGTGGACTGCATCACCGTCATGGACCAACGCTATGACCTTCGAGTGCACTCGAAGCAAGTGGAACCCGGTATTACCCGGTAATAAATGCGCGCGACGCGAGGGAGCGGCCGTGACTAGCGTGCACGGCATGAGTCTCGTACGCCGGGCCATTCCCGAGGACGCGCCGGAAGTGCTGCGGCTGCGCCAGGTCATGATCGACGCGCTCCCCGGCGGGGACGCCTCCACCGGATGGCACGACCAGGCGCTGCCGGGGCTCACCGAGAGGCTGGCCGAGACGGACGGCGACTTCGCCGCGTTCGTCGTGGACCATCCCGACCGGCCGGGGACGCTGGGGGCGCTGGTCGTCGGGACGGTCGACTACCGGATCGGCAAGGCGAGCAGTCCGCACGGGCGTGCCGGGTACGTCTTCAGCGTGGCCACCGACCCGGACGCGCGCCGCCGCGGGTACGCGCGCGCGTGCATGGAGGAACTGCTGGCCTGGTTCCGGGAGCGGGGCGCGGGCCAGGTCATGCTGACCGCGTCGGCCGAGGCCGAGCCGCTCTACGCCGCGCTCGGCTTCGTCCACAAGCCGGACCCCACGATGATCCTGCCGCTGTCAACGACCCGGAACTGAAAGTCCCGGGCTTGCACAACGGGCACCACTGGCTATGGTGCTGCGTCTGCGTCCTGTCCCACGTCCCGGTTCGGGAGGTGGTTCTGGGGCGGTTGACTGCGCCCCGCGTCGCCACAACTCCCGTGCTCTGGCCCGGATGTTGCGGGAGCCGTTCCGGTCCGCGTGATCAACGAATCCGCAGGACCGGCACGCGAACCAGGCCTGCGAGACCCGGTTCGCCCTGTCAATGTGCCCGCATTCGGCACAGGTGCGGGAGGTGTACGCCGGATCGACGTACACCACCGGCACTCCCGCCTTGCGGGCCTTGTACGCGATGAACTGCCCCAGCTGGGCGAAGGCCCAGCTGGAATGGGTGGCCCGTTGGGGCTTCCTCAGCCGTACCCGGTCACGGATGCCCGTCAGGTCTTCCAGGGCGATCCCGCGACCGGTGCGTTCTGCCTCGGCCACCACATGCTTCGCGATCTTGTGGTTGATGTCCTTCGCCCGCCGCGCCTCCTTGCGCCGCCGCTTCTTCAGCCGACGCCTGGCGGACGGGGTGTTCCTCTTCTGCAGCTTGGCACGGAGCGCGCGTTCCCGAGTGCGGATACGGTTGAGCTCGCGTCCGGCCATGATCTCGCCGTCGGACGTGGTGGCGATGTTGACGATGCCCAGGTCGATACCGAGGAAATCCACCGTATCCGTGTTCAGTGCGGCTTCGGGAACCTCACAGGTGGCGTTCAGGAACCACATACCGTCCCGCGACACCAGGTCCGACTCGCCCCTGCGATATAGAGCCAGCGTGGCCAACTGTTCAGGAGAGGCAGTAAACGCCACATCCTTCATCCGCCCGGCAGTCGTCCAGACCGAGATCCGGCGCCGGTCCATCTGCCAGGACAGCATCCGGTCGTCATAGGGCTGCGCACCCTCCGGACGGAAGGCAACCGGCTTCTCCACCACCCTGCGGTGGCGCTTCGAGCCCGGCCTGCCCAGATTCCCAGCCCGCAGACTGGCCCTCAGCGTGGCGTACGCGTCGCAGGTCTTCTTGATGACGTGCTGGGCAGCCTGCGCCCCCAACCCCCACCGCGCCTTGATCTCACCGTAGGTGTGCTCGCGCAGCGCGAAGTTGGTCTTCACATCCTTCTCGAACGCCACACCGCTGACCCACGTCGCCGCTTCGTTGCAAGCGCGCAGGGTCGCCTCCAGCGCCGCCGCCTGCACGGGCGTCGGCAGCAATTTGACCTGCATCACCAGCTTCACGATCACCGAACCTACACACGTGTACGACTGCCCACCGCACGTTCCCCATGTGTCACCCGACCGAGTGAACCCGCCACCGCGTGGACGCAGCACCTGGCCGCTTCACGGCCGAGCGGGCACGAGCGACACCGCGGCGCTCCGCACCGCGACCAAGAGCATGCGATTCCTCCGAAGGCTGAAGCCCCGGTGTCTCTCGCAAGAGCCTGCTGAAGCGCTTAGGGTCGTAAGCATGTCCTCGCAGAGCCTCGCCCTGATCGACAACTGGCCGGCGCCCACCGCCGCGGCGGGTGCCGTGCGGGCCGACGGGACCGTCCTGGGCGCCCACGGCCCGACCGGTCACCGCTTCCCGCTGGCCTCCGTCACCAAGCCGCTCGCGGCGTACGCGGTGCTCGTCGCGTACGAGGAGGGGGCGATCGACCTCGACGAGCCGGCGGGGCCGGAAGGGGCGACGGTACGGCATCTGCTCGCGCACACCTCGGGGCTGGCCTTCGACGAACACCGGGTGACGGCGCCGCCCGGCGAACGGCGGCTGTACTCCAACGCCGGGTTCGAGGTACTCGGGGACCATGTCGCCAAGGCGACGGAGATCCCCTTCGCCGAGTATCTGCGGCAGGCGGTGCTGGAGCCCCTGGGCATGACGTCGACGTCCCTCGAAGGCTCCCCGGCGAAGGACGGCGTGTCCTCGGTCTCCGACCTGCTCCGCTTCGCCGCGGAACTCCAGGCGCCGAGGCTGCTGGACCCGCGGACGGTGGCGGAGGCGACGCTGACCGTCCAGTACCCCGGGACGAAGGGCGTGTTGCCGGGCTACGGCCACCAGAACCCCAACGACTGGGGGCTGGGCTTCGAGATCCGGGACTCCAAGTCGCCGCACTGGACGGGTGCTTCGTCCTCGCCTCGGACGTTCGGCCACTTCGGGCAGTCGGGCACGTTCCTGTGGGTGGACCCGGATGCGGGGCTGGCGTCCGTCGCCCTGACGGACCGGGCGTTCGGCCCCTGGGCGGTCGAGGTCTGGCCGGCGTTCACGGACGCGGTGCTGGCGGAGTCGCGCGGCTGAGGTGAGCTGTGGCGGGGGGGCACTTACCGGCGCCGACAGGGTGCCGCTGCAGGAGGCGTGAGTACAGCGCCCCTTCAGGGGCGCTGGGGGTACCCCCGGCCGAAGGCTGGGGGAGGAACTGCGCGACCAGCCCCCACCGGCCCGCAGCCGAACGACGGCCCGCGGCTACCCCGCCATCTCCCACACCAGCACTTCCGCCGGCGTCAGCCCCTCCGCCTCCAGGCCCTCCGCGTCAGCGACCCGCGCTGAATCACCGGGCCCCAACGCCTCTCCCCCCAACCGCACCTCACCCCGTACCACGAGCACATACACATGCGCCCCGTCCGGCACCGCCGTCCGCTCCCCCGCCCCCAGCCGGCGGACGTGCAGCATCGCGCCCGCCTCCGGGACCGCGTACGGCGTCGAGTCCGCGATGCCGCGGACGATCTCGTACGACGGTTCGCCGCCGGGGCGGACCGGTGCCAGCCACATCTGGACGAAGGTCAGCGGCTCCGCCCCGTCGTTGCGCTCGACGTGGCGGACGCCCCCCGCCGAGCTGAGCCGCTGGACGTCGCCGTGGCGGACCACCGTCTCGTTGCCCTCGGAGTCCCGGTGGGTGAGCTCGCCCTCGACCACCCACGTCACGATCTCGGTGTGGCTGTGCGGGTGCTCGTCGAAACCGGCGCCGGGTGCCAGCCGCTCCTCGTTGCACGCGATGACCGCGCCGAAGCGCAGGTTGTCGGGGTCGTAGTGCGGGCCGAAGGAGAAGGCGTGCCGGGACTCGATCCCGGTCGCCGGGTCCCCTCCGGGGTAGCGCTCCGCCGCGCGCCTGACGTCCATCACGGGACCACGGTAGACCGCAGTCGGCACCCGGCGGCGCAGGCTCCCGTCCGGATAAGGCAGTCTTGTCCACGTGCCCGAACCCGTAACGCGCCAGTCCGATCCCTCGGCTCATGTGGTCCATCCGCACTCCGCGACCCTGAAGCGGCTGGAGAAGTCGTCCGGCAGTCTCGCCGCCCAGGCCATCGCACGCATGGACGAGACCCTGTCGTGGTACCGGGCCATGCCTCCGGAGAACCGCTCCTGGATCGGGCTCGTCGCCCAGGCGGGTATCGCGGCCTTCACCGAGTGGTTCCGGCACCCGGACGCCCCGCAGGCGATCTCGACGGACGTGTTCGGGACCGCGCCGCGGGAGCTGACCCGGGCGATCACCCTGCGGCAGACCGTCGAGATGGTGCGGACCACCATCGAGGTCATGGAGAGCGCCATCGACGAGGTGGCGGCCCCCGGCGACGAGCGTGTGCTGCGGGAGGCGCTGCTCGTCTACGCCCGTGAGATCGCCTTCGCCACCGCCCAGGTGTACGCCCAGGCCGCCGAGGCACGGGGTGCCTGGGACGCGCGGCTGGAGTCGCTGGTCGTCAACGCGGTGCTGAGCGGGGAGGCCGACGAGGGTGCGGTCAGCCGGGCCGCGGCTCTGGGGTGGAACTCGCCCGACAACGTGTGTGTGGTGCTCGGCACCGCGCCCGACGGGGACAGCGAGCTGACCGTCGAGGCCATCCGGCGCGCCGCCCGGCATGCCAAGCTGCAGGTGCTGACCGGGGTGCTCGGGGACCGGCTCGTCGTCATCGCGGGCGGCAACGACAATCCGCTGGCCGTCGCCAAGTCGCTGATCGGGCCTTATGCCGCCGGACCGGTCGTCGCGGGGCCTGTCGTACCGGACCTGCTGGCCGCCACCCGGTCCGCCCAGGCCGCCGCCGCGGGGCTCAAGGCCTGTTCCGCCTGGCAGGACGCGCCGCGGCCGGTGCTGGCGGACGATCTGCTTCCGGAACGCGCGATCGCGGGCGATCCGAGTGCGCGCGAGCAGTTGGTGGAGGAGATCTACAGACCACTGGAGGAAGCGGGCTCGGCGCTGCTGGAAACACTGAGCGTCTATCTGGAACAGGCGAGCAGCCTGGAGGGCGCCGCCCGAATGCTCTTCGTCCACCCGAACACCGTCCGCTACCGGCTTCGACGTGTGACTGACGTCACCGGCTGGTCGCCCTCCGATGTACGATCCGCCTTCACACTGCGGATCGCGCTGATCCTGGGGCGTCTGGTCGATGGAGATCTCCAGCCATAGGATTTTGTCGGGGGTCCACAAAACCCCTTCGTGTTCTTCGTCCCTGTCCCCACGGGCGGCCGTGGCCGTCCCCAAGAGAGAGTGTGAGAGTGCTCGTACTCGTCGCTCCCGGCCAGGGCGCCCAGACGCCTGGCTTCCTGACCCCCTGGCTCGACCTCCCCGGTGTCGAGGACCGTCTGCGTTCCTGGTCGGACGCCATCCGGCTCGACCTGGTGCACTACGGCACGAACGCGGACGCGGACGAGATCCGGGACACCGCGATCGCGCAGCCGCTGCTCGTCGCCGCCGGACTCGTGTCCGCCGCGGCACTCGGTGACATCGTGCCCGGCGCGGTCGCCGGTCACAGCGTGGGTGAGTTCACCGCCGCCGCCTTCGCGGGCGTCCTCGATGACACCGACGCGGTGCGGCTCGTACGCAAGCGCGGTCTGGCGATGGCCGAGGCCGCCGCGATCACCGAGACCGGGATGTCGGCGCTGCTCGGCGGCGACCCGGCGGTCTCGATCGCGCACCTGGAGAAGCTCGGTCTGACCCCGGCGAACATCAACGGCGCCGGCCAGATCGTCGCGGCCGGCACCCTGGAGCAGCTCGCCGCGCTGAACGAGGACAAGCCCGAGGGTGTCCGCAAGGTCGTCGCCCTCAAGGTCGCGGGCGCCTTCCACACGCACCACATGCGCCCCGCGGTCGACAAGCTGGCCGAGGCCGCCAAGGAGCTCGTGCCGGCCGACCCGAAGGTCAGCTACGTCTCCAACAAGGACGGGCGGGCCGTCGCCACCGGCGACGAGATCGTGGAGCGTCTGGTCGGCCAGGTCGCCAACCCGGTCCGCTGGGACCTGTGCATGGAGACCTTCCAGGAGCTCGGCGTCACCGCCCTCCTGGAGGTGTGCCCCGGCGGCACCCTGACCGGCCTGGCCAAGCGTGCTCTGCCCGGCGTGAAGACGCTGGCCCTGAAGACCCCCGACGACCTCGACGCGGCCCGCGAGCTCATCGCCGAGCACAGCGCCTGACCTAGGAGCCCACAGCGATGTCGAAGATCAAGCCCAGCAAGGGTGCCCCGTACGCGCGCATCCTCGGTGTCGGCGGCTACCGCCCGACCCGTGTGGTGCCGAACGAGGTGATCCTCGAGAAGATCGACTCGTCCGACGAGTGGATCCGCTCGCGCTCCGGCATCGAGACCCGGCACTGGGCGGGCCCCGAGGAGACGGTCGCCGCGATGTCGATCGAGGCCGCCGGCAAGGCGATCGCGGACGCGGGCATCTCCGCCGAGCAGATCGGCGCCGTGGTCGTCTCGACCGTCTCGCACTTCAGCCAGACCCCGGCCGTGGCGACCGAGATCGCCGACAAGCTGGGCACGGACAAGGCGGCCGCCTTCGACATCTCCGCCGGCTGCGCGGGCTTCGGCTACGGCCTGACGCTCGCCAAGGGCATGGTGGTGGAGGGTTCCGCCGAGTACGTGCTCGTGATCGGCGTGGAGCGGCTCAGCGACCTCACCGACCTGGAGGACCGGGCCACCGCCTTCCTGTTCGGCGACGGCGCGGGCGCGGTCGTGGTCGGCCCCTCGAAGGAGCCGGCGATCGGCCCGACGGTGTGGGGGTCGGAGGGCGACAAGTCCGAGACCATCAAGCAGACCGTTCCGTGGGACCAGTTGCACTTCGGTGACCGGTCCGGGCTGCCGGTCGACAGCGAGGGCAACGTCAAGTTCCCCGCGATCACGCAGGAGGGCCAGGCGGTGTTCCGCTGGGCCGTGTTCGAGATGGCGAAGGTCGCCCAGCAAGCGCTGGAAGCGGCCGGGATCAGCGCGGACGACCTGGACGTCTTCATCCCGCACCAGGCCAATGTGCGGATCATCGACTCGATGGTGAAGACTCTCAAGCTGCCGGAGCACGTCACGGTCGCCCGTGACGTCCGCACCACCGGCAACACCTCGGCCGCCTCGATCCCGCTCGCGATGGAGCGGCTCCTGGCGACCGGCGAGGCGAAGAGCGGCGACACCGCGCTCGTCATCGGGTTCGGGGCGGGTCTCGTCTACGCCGCCACTGTCGTTACCCTCCCCTAGGCACTCCGTGCCGGATCATGCGTCCGGTGCGGGAACGCCGACAGCAGTACCGCAGCAACCGTCTGGAACATCTAAGAAGGAGCGCCTGACATGGCCGCCACTCAGGAAGAGATCGTCGAAGGTCTCGCCGAGATCGTGAACGAGATCGCCGGCATCCCGGTTGAGGACGTCCAGCTGGACAAGTCCTTCACCGACGACCTGGACGTCGACTCGCTGTCCATGGTCGAGGTCGTCGTCGCCGCCGAAGAGCGCTTCGACGTCAAGATCCCGGACGAGGACGTCAAGAACCTCAAGACCGTCGGCGACGCGACCGACTACATCCTCAAGCACCAGGCCTGAGGCATCACACAGGCCTGAGGCGTTAACCGAGCCTCCGGCCGCACTGCCCCGCCACCCGGCGGTGGCGCCGTCGAATCCCGTATCCGTTGGAGAAAGAATTCCCGATGAGCCCGACCAATCGCACCGTGGTCGTCACCGGTATCGGCGCAACCACACCGCTGGGTGGCGACGCAGCTTCGTTCTGGGAGGCCCTGCTCGCCGGTAAGTCCGGCGTCCGCCCCCTGGAGCAGGACTGGGCGGCCGAGCTGCCCGTCCGTATCGCGGCGCAGATCGCCGTCGAACCGAGCGAGATCATCCCCCGCCCGCAGGCCCGCAAGCTGGACCGGTCCGCGCAGTTCGCGCTGATCGCCGCTCAGGAGGCCTGGAAGGACGCCGGCTTCACCGCCAAGGCCGGCGAGGACGCGTCCGCCAACCCCGACCGGGTCGGCGCCGTCATCGCCTCCGGCATCGGCGGTGTGACGACCCTGCTGGACCAGTACGACGTGCTCAAGGAGAAGGGCGTACGCCGTGTCTCCCCGCACACCGTGCCGATGCTGATGCCCAACTCGCCGGCCGCCAACGTCGGTATCGAGCTGGGTGCGCGGGCCGGTGTGCACACCCCCGTGTCGGCCTGCGCCTCCGGCGCCGAGGCCATCGGGTACGCCATCGAGATGATCCGCACCGGGCGTGCGGACGTGGTCGTGGCCGGCGGCACCGAGGCGGCGATCCACCCGCTGCCCATCGTCGCGTTCGGCAACATGATGGCGATGTCCAAGAACAACGACGACCCCCAGGGCGCGTCGCGTCCCTACGACTCCGGCCGTGACGGCTTCGTCCTCGGTGAGGGCGCGGGCGTGATCGTCCTGGAGTCCGAGGAGCACGCGAAGGCGCGCGGGGCCCGGATCTACGTCGAGGCGGTCGGTCAGGGCATCTCGGCCGACGCGCACCACATCACGCAGCCGGAGCCCTCGGGCAACGGCATCGCGCAGGCGCTGCAGAACCTGCTCGACAACACGGATCTGAAGCCGGCCGAGATCGTGCACGTCAACGCGCACGCCACGTCGACGCCGCAGGGTGATGTGGCCGAGATCAAGGCGCTGCGCAAGGTGTTCGGCGACGACGTCGACCACATGGCCATCTCGGCGACCAAGTCGATGACCGGTCACCTGCTGGGCGGTGCCGGTGGTATCGAGACCGTCGCGTCGATCCTGGCGCTGGTGAACCGGACGGCTCCGCCGACCATCAACCTGGACGACCTCGACCCCGAGGTCAACGCGGACGTGGTGCGGGGTGAGGCCCGGCAGCTGCCCGAGGGACAGATCGCCGTGCTGAACGACTCGTTCGGCTTCGGCGGGCACAACGTGGTGCTGGCGTTCAGGACGATCTGAGAAACGCCGGCTTAACGCCTGTGGCCCGGACTCCGTTGGTTGGAGTCCGGGCCACAGCGCGTTCCGTTGTCGGCCGACGGCCCGGTGGGGGCTGGTCGCGCAGTTCCCCGCGCCCCTGAAAGACCAGGGGCGAAGGCCCCTTCAGGGGCGCTGGGGTACCCCCGGCCGAAGGCTGGGGGAGGAACTGCGCGGCCGGCCACGACGGCGCCGTGGACGGCCTCCGGCGTCAGACCACCTGGTGGAGCCACCTCACCGGCGCGCCTTCTCCCGCGTAGCGGAAGGGCTCCAGTTCGTCGTCCCAGGGCTTGCCGAGGAGCTTGGCGATCTCGGCCTCCAGGTCCGTCTCGCCGCGCTGTGAGCGGGTCATGGCGGCCCTCAGACGGTCCTCCGGGATCAGGATGTCGCCGTGGATTCCGGTGACCGCGTGGAAGATGCCGAGTTCGGGGGTGCAGCTGTAGCGCTCGCCCTCGGCCTTCGCGCAGGGTTCCGCGGTGACCTCGAAGCGGAGCAGGTGCCAGCCGCGCAGGGCCGACGCCAGCTTGGAGGCCGTGCCGACCTCGCCCTGCCAGGAGAACTCGGAGCGCCAGGTGCCGGGGGCCGCCGGCTGCCGGATCCAGTCGAGGTTGACGCGCGTGCCGAGCACCCCGGCGACGGCCCACTCGACGTGCGGGCACAGCGCGCGCGGCGCGGAGTGCACGTACAGAACTCCACGTGTCGTCACCGGAACCTCCGGGCAGAGCGGGACATCTTGCTGGCTGGCTGGCGGCAGTGGCACGACGGCCGCGTTGATGGCGAGGCTACCGTGCGGCGGCGCAAGGAGTGTGACGTACCGTCGGTCCCACAGCCAGGAAACCCCTGCCATTCACCCAGGGGGACGCTTGTACGGGGTGGTCCGTTGCAGTGCGCGGGGTGGGAACTCCCGTGCGTTGTCATTACGGGGGACGATCGAACCGACGGAGAGGACCGACGGGGTATGCGCAAGCAGCGACGCCGGCGTTCGCGTGCCCTGGTCGGTGCCGTCGCCGTCACCGCCGTGCTGGGGGTGGCCGGGTGCGATGTCATCGGCGGTTCCCCGTCCGGGCCCGACGCCGGCCGGACGCGGGCTTCCAGGGCCGTGCAGGTGTGGAACCGCAGCCCGGCCTCGATCGCGGCCGTCGGTGACTCCATCACGCGCGGCTTCGACGCCTGCACGGTGCTCTCGGACTGCCCGGAGGTGTCCTGGGCGACCG
The DNA here is from genome assembly GCF_044767525.1 of Streptomyces sp. NPDC101234. Classification (NCBI taxonomy): domain Bacteria; kingdom Bacillati; phylum Actinomycetota; class Actinomycetes; order Kitasatosporales; family Streptomycetaceae; genus Streptomyces; species Streptomyces sp. NPDC101234. The sequence goes on from NZ_JBIWOA010000005.1 coordinate 286,807, forward strand.
GCACCAGCGACCAGGTGGACAGCCTGGCGGTACGGCTGCTGGGGCGGGCGAAGGCGGCCGACCACAGCTGGAACTACGCGGAGACCGGCGCCCGGATGGCCGACCTGCCCGGGCAGATGGCCGACGCGGCCGTCCGCAGGCCGCAGTTGGTGACGGTGATGGCGGGGGCCAACGACGCCTGCCGTTCGTCGGTGCGGGCGATGACCTCGGTGGCGGAATTCCGCGCCCAGTTCGAGGACGCGATGGACACACTGCGCAAGGCGCTGCCGAAGACGCAGGTGTACGTGGCGAGCGTGCCGAATCTGAAGCGGCTCTGGTCCGAGGGGCGGACCAATCCGCTGGGCAAGCAGATCTGGAAGCTGGGCATCTGCCCGTCGATGCTGGGCGACGCGGACAATCTGACCAGCGCGGCGACCCTGCGCAGGGACCGGGTGCAGCAGCGGGTCGAGGACTACAACAAGGTGCTGAAGGCGGTCTGCGCCAAGGACCGGCGGTGCCGCTTCGACGGCGGGGCGGTGTACGAGTACCGCTTCGGCACGGATCAGTTGAGCCACTGGGACTGGTTCCATCCGAGCACCGACGGCCAGTCGAGGCTCGCGGCGATCGCCTACCGGACCATCACCGCGAAGGATCCGGTCACCTAGGGATTCCGGGGGCCGTGACCTAGGGTTTCCCACATGAGCGAACTTTTCGGCACACTTTCCGACGGCACCGAGGTGCACCGCTGGACGCTGAAGCGCGCGGGGACCCGGGTGCGGGTCCTGTCGTACGGCGGGATCGTGCAGTCGGTCGAGGTCCCGGACCGGGACGGGCGGACGGCGGACGTGGTGCTGGGGTTCGCGAGCCTGGACGGCTACCTGGAGAACCCGGGCCCGTTCCTCGGCGCCCTGGTCGGCCGGTACGCCAACCGGATCGCCGAGGCGCGCTTCCCGCTGGACGGTGTGACCTACGCCCTGGAGCCGAACAACGCGCCCAACTCCCTGCACGGCGGCTCCCGGGGCTTCGACAAGCGGGTGTGGGACGTGACGGGTGTCGAGCACGGGGTGCGGCTCTCCAGGGTGAGCCCGCACGGGGAGGAGGGCTTCCCGGGGCGGCTGGAGGTGGCCGTGACGTACGCCTTGGACTCCTCGGGCGCGCTGCACATCTCCTACGAGGCGGTCACCGACGCGCCGACCGTGGTGAACCTCACCAACCACAGCTACTTCAACCTCGCGGGCTCCGGCAACGCGGGCGGTCATGAGCTGCGGATCGCCGCTTCCCGCTACACCCCCGTCGACGGCGGCCTGATCCCGACCGGGGTCCTGGCGGACGTCTCCGGCACCCGTTTCGACTTCCGTACGGCCCGTAAGACCGGCTCCGGCTACGACCACAACCTCGTCCTCGACAAGGGCGTCACGGACACGCCGGTCGAGATCGCCGAGCTGCACGACCCGGGCTCCGGCCGAACCCTCACCGTGGCCACCACCGAACCCGGCGTCCAGCTCTACACGGCCGAGCACCTGACGGCCCCGTTCGCCCCCGGCGACGGCATCGCCCTGGAGACCCAGCACTTCCCGGACTCCCCCAACCGGCCGGAGTTCCCGAGCACACGGCTGGAGCCGGGCGCGGTCTACCGCTCGCAGACGGTGTACGGCTTCGGCGTGCGGGACTGAGGCAACGAAAAAACCGCAAGCCCCGGTCCAAGGGTCAGGTCTCGGACCGGGGCTGCTCAAGGGGGACGTGTCCCGCACCCGACCTTAGTCGTGGCTGTGCGCGGACGGACGGTGATCGAGCGTCCCACAGCGATTTCGTACGAACCCTTCACAAAGACCCTCGGCCGGTCACCGCCGCGACCACCTCGATCTCGATCTGGGCCTCGGCGCGGAACAGCCGCGGCACCTCGAAGGTCGTGCTCGTCGGTGGTGTGCCCGTGAGGTACTCCCGGCGCACGGCGCCGTATTCGGCCGGCCGGGAGATGTCGGTCAGATACGTCCGGATGTCGATGATGTCGGCCGGCGTCGCCCCGTGTGCGCGGAGCAGCACGCCGGGGCCGTCACCGAGGCACTGCACGGCGCCGCCCGCGAACTGACCGCGCTGCGCGAGATGGCGGGCGGCCGACTGCGGTTCGGGGCGTTCCCCACGGCCGAGGCGGCGCTGGTGCCGCACGCCCTGGCCGCGTTCCACGCCCGGCACCCCGGGGTGCGGCTGTCCCGCGAGGAGGGGCTCACACCCGGTCTCCTGGACCGGCCGGCCGCCGGTCACCTGGACCTCGCGGTCGTCTCGACGACGGGCGGTGCCCCGCTGGAGCCGTACGACCTCCACCATCTCCTCGACGAGTCGCTGTATGTCGCCGTCCCCGCCGGCCACCCCCTCGCGGACGCCACGGACCCGGTCCGGCTCGCCCGGTTCGCCGACGCCGACTGGATCTCCGGCAGCTCCCGTCCCGAGGGCACCCTCCTGGACGCGGCCCTGCGGCAGGGTTTCCGCCCGCGCGTGACCCATGTCGTCGCCGAGTGGACCGCCAAGCTGGGGTACGTCGCCGCGGGCCTCGGCGTGACCCTGGTCCCGGCGCTGGCCGCCGAGTCCGTGCGCCGGGACGTCGCCCTGCTGCCGGTGCTCGACGAGGGCGCCCCGGCCCGGGCCGTGCACGCGGCCACGGCCCGCGGCCGGTCCCTGACGCCGGCCACGGAGTCCTTCCTCGGGGCACTGCGCGAGGCGGCCGCCCGCGTCCCGCACGGGGCATCCGGGGGCGCCATGGCGTAGACCAGTTCCGGCAGGCGATACTGCGGCCGTCCGGCACCACGCACCCCACTGCGACGGAGGGCCAACTCCCGTGACTTCCCTACGTGTTCGGATCGGCGTTCTCGGAATCGCCCTGCTGGCCGGGGCGTTGGCCCCCACCGCGGCGCAGGCGACGACCGTCCCCGCCCCCACCGTCGAGGAGCAGCGGCTGGACAGGGCGGTGCCGCAGGAGATCCTTCGGCGGTCCGGATTCGACTCCGTGGCACCGGAGTTCGCCGAGGCGCTCACGAGTGCGCACTCCTATGCGCAGGCCCGGCGGATCGTCGTACGGGAGGGCTCGGCGCTGTGGCGGCGGGCGGTGGACCGGGCGCAGGGGCGCGGGCCGGCCGGGGGTGATCTGAGCCGGGACGACGACCGGCCGCTGTACTGGGCGCGGCTGGGGATGACCCGGGAAGTGCGCACCTGGGAACCGGGGTTCGCGCTCAGCGCCGAGCAACGGACGCGGCTGCTGGACGCGTTGGAGCGGACCTCGCGGGGGCAGACGGACATCCGCTATCCCGGCGGGCACATGAGGCGCATCCTCGTCACCGGGTTCGATCCGTTCACGCTCGACCGGGACATCCGGATCTCCAATCCCTCCGGGGCGTCCGCGCTCGCGCTGGACGGGACGGTCATACGGACCGACGAGGGTCCGGCCCGGGTCGAGACGGCCGTCTTCCCCGTGCGGTGGGACGACTTCGCGCAGGGAACCGTGGAGCGGACCCTGCGGCCGTATCTGCCGAAGGTGGACCTGTTCGCGACCGTGAGCCAGGGGCGGGTCGGGCGGTTCGACGTGGAGCGGACCAACGGGGCCTGGCGGGGCGGCTATCCGGACAACGAGAACGTGAGCAGCACCGAGACCGTCCCGGTCGCCGACCCGGCCTCGCAGCCGCAGTGGACGACCACGACACTCCCCTACGCGGCGATCGTGGCGGCGAGCACGGGGCGTTTCCCGGTGTACGACCACACCGAGGTGACCGAGATCCCCGCGGGAGGCACCGATCCCGTCGTACGGGCGGACGGGCCGACCGCCGGGTCGACGGCGCGTGCCGGGGGCGGCGGGAACTACCTCTCCAACGAGATCGCCTACCGGGCGACCCTGCTGCGGGACCGGCTCGGGCTGCACGACACGCTCCCGGGCGGGCATGTGCACACGCCGGTGCTGGAGTTCGGCGCCGGGAACACCACCGAGGTGACCGACCCGGAGTTCGTGCAGAACCGGGTGGACATCATCGACCAGGTGCGGGCGATCGTGACCGTGGCCGCGGACGCGAGCTTCAGGAAGTGACCGGCTGGTCCGCGTCCTGCTCGTCCTCCGCCGCCGTCTCCTCGCCCAGCAGGTCGCGGGCGAGGAGGGTGGCGCCCGCGACCGCGCCCGGCATCAGGAACACCGCGACGAACGGGACCAGGAAGGCCAGGCCCAGCGGGGTGCCGAAGCCCCACACCAGGGTCTTGCGGGAGCGCAGCAGGGTGAGCCGGGCGCGCAGGTCGACGCCCCGGCGCTGGAGGGCGACGGCGGCGAGTTCCTCGGTGAGGAAGAAGCCGGTCACGAAGAAGCCGACGACCGGTACGACGGTCTGGCCGACGAACGGCAGGAAGCCCAGGGCGAAGAGCAGGACGCCCCAGAGCCCGGCGCGGACCAGGATACGCAGGCTGTCGCGGGCGGAGATCCACAGCTCGCGCCAGAACGGCAGCCCCGACCGGGGCGCGGTGCCGTCGGGCGAGACGTCGGCGTCGACCTTCTCGGAGAGGTTCTCGTAGAACGGCTGGCCGATCAGCAGGGTCACGGCGGTGAAGGTGAGGACGGCGCCGAGGAGGCCGAGGGCGAACAGCACGGCGGTCAGGAAGCCGCGGAAGAGGCCGAGCCAGGGGCTGGACCAGTCGTCGGCGAACGGGGTGGCCCAGGCGACGAAGTCCGCTCCCCATATCGCCAGACAGACGAGGGCCGCGGCGTAGAGGACGAGGGTTATCAGGCCGGGCAGCAGACCGATGCCGTACTGCCTGCCGTGCCGGCCGACCCATCGCTGGCCCTTGAGGAGATATCCGAAACCCGCCCCGAGATCACGCATGGCGAAAACTTTACCGGGGGTCGGGGAAGGGGCTGAGTGGGCGTATGTACGAGGGGGGCGTCGGCCATCCGGGGCAACGGTGACACCAAGACCTCGTCGTGCCTGTTGAGTCGAACAGGTACATCTCGCCGTACCGATCTCAGGAACCAGCAGAGGAGGTACGCGTGCGCCCCACCGCGACAGTCGTTCCCCCGAGACCCGTTCTGTTCGCCGCCCTCGCCCTCACCGCCCTGGTCACCGGCACGGCCGCCGGTGCCGAGCCCGCCCCGGTCGTCCGGGAGGGCCACGGCCGTGACACCGGGGCGGCCCGGACCCCGGCCGCCGCCGCCCGCACCGCGCTCGCCGCCCCGGTCCCCGACCTCGCGGACGCCGGCCGCGGCTATCCCCGGCAGCAGGTCCTGGCCCCCGACCCGGTGGACCCCGCCGACCGGTCGATCAGGCTGGGCCTGACCCCGTACCACGGCATCGCGCCGAAGCTGAACGCGCTGCAGCGGCTCGGCGACCGGGTGAGCGTCGAGATCGCGGGCCGCTCGGCCGGCGGGCACCGACTGTTCCTGGTCACGGTCACCGCTCCGGAGACACCCGCGCAGACCCGGGCGCAGGAACGGATGCGCGACCGGATCGAGAACGCGCCGACGCGGGCCGCCGAGGACGTTTCGCTGAAGGCCGCCTACAAGACCCCGGTCTTCTTCAACGCCAACATCCACGGCGACGAGTGGGAGGGCACCGACGCCTCCCTGAAGCTCATCGAGCGGCTCGCCACCGCGAACGACGCCAGGACCCGTGAGTTGCTGGCCCACAGCCGCCTGTACTTCGACATCACCGCCAATCCGGACGGCCGTGTCGCCGGCACCCGTGCCAACGCCAACGGCTTCGACCTCAACCGGGACTTCGTCACCGCCTCCCAGCCCGAGGTCCGGGCGATGCGGCAGATCGAGATCGACAAGCAGCCGGCCGTCATGCTGGACCTGCACGGTTACGTCAACGGCACGCTGATCGAACCGGCCACTCCGCCGCACGGCGAGAACTACGAGTACGACCTGTTCCTCAAGAACACCTACGCCGACGCCCTCGGCATGGAGTCCGCCGTCAACGGCCTCGGCCACACCCCGGCGAAGGACGGTGTGCAGCCCGTCCAGATCCCGTTCCGGGACCAGCCGGAGGGCTGGGACGACTGGCCGCCGGTCTTCACCCCGCAGTACGCGGCCTTCCACGGCACGGTCGCCGCCCACACCGTCGAGATCCCCATGACGGTGAACAACGCGGCGTACGACACCCTCCCGGTCACGGAGCTCCGCCGCCGTTCCGCGATCAACGTGGCCGTCGCCGGCGCCGCCATAAACGCGGCGCTCACCTACGCGCAGCAGCACCGCGCTTCCCTCCTCGCCGACCAGATCGAGGTGTTCCGACGCGGCGCGGCAGGGGCCGCACAGGTGCCGGTGTCGGCGCAGACCGTCCCCGGGGTGCCGGGCATCGGCCCGGAGGACGTGTACACGACCACGTTCCCGCGCGCCTATGTCCTGCCCGCCGGCCCGACCGGCACCGCCACCGCCCGCCTGGTGGACCACCTCCTCGCCAACGGCGTCCGGGTGGGCCGCGCGGGCACCGCCTTCCGGCTCGGCGGGCGGTCGTACCCGAAGGGCTCGTACGTCGTCGACATGCACCAGCCCGAGCGGGGGCTGGCCAACGCACTGCTCGCCGACGGCCGGGACATCAGCGACAAGGTCTCGGTGATGTACGACATCTCGGGCTGGAGTCTGGGACGGCTGTGGGGCGCCCGGGTGGAGGCGGTGCCCACGGGGTCCCTGTCCGGGCTGCCGGTCCGGCGGGTGCGCGCGGCGGCGGCCGTCGGGTCCGTTGCTACGCGCGGTGACCTGCGCCTGCGCCTGGACGACCCGAGAGCGCTCGCGGCTCTCAACTCCCTTCTGGCACAGGGCGTACCGGCACACCTGACGGGAGCCGCCGCGGTCCTCCCGGCCTCGGCGCGGCCGCGGGCGGCACAGGCGGCCCGTACCTACGACGTGGCCTTCGAGGCGTCGGACGCCGCCTCGGGGCCCGCCCTCCGGCGCCCCCTCCACATCGCCGCCGCCGTCACCCCGGGTGAGCTGTTCGCGCTGCGGGAGATGGGCTTCGCCGTCACACCGGTCTCCACGGAGGTCCTGAACGCGGGCTTCGACTGGTCGCGGACGGATGTGCTGTTCGTGTCCGCCGGACTGGACCGTACGGCGTTGACCGCGACCGCCCGGGCCGCCCTCGACGGCTTCCTCTCCGCTCACGGCCTGGTCGGCCGCGGTACGGCCGGGGCGGCGCTGGGACGGCTCTCCGTGCGGGCCGTGCAGGGTAGCGCGGACGCCAACGGCGTGGTGCGGGTTGTGAATTGGGGACCGGTCACGGCCGGTGCCCCCGACTACGGTTTCGTGTATGCGCCGGTGTGGTTCACCGACCTCGGCCCCGGAGTACGCGTGGAGCAGACCTACGCGCCCGGGAACCCGCTGCTGTCGGGACACTGGCGGGCGCTGTCCGACGGCTCGGGTGGGCCGGGCGCGGCGGCGGGACAGGCCTCGGTGGTGAGCGGCCCGCAGGCCGTGCTGTTCGGCACCGAGCCCCTCTTCCGGGATCATCCGAAGGGGGAGTTCGCCCAGGTGGGTAGGGCGTTGTTCACAGTGGGAGCTGCTCGCGGCGGCTCGGTTGAGGAGAGCGGATGACGCAGGAGATCACCGTCCAGGGCACGGTCGCGGAGGGCTTCGAAGCGGTGCGCGAGGAGTTCGCCGCCTTCGTCGCCCGCGAACCGGCCGACTACGAGGGGCAGTTGTGCGCGTACGTCCACGGCCGGCGAGTCGTCGACCTGTGGGCGGGCGAGGGTGCCGACGGGGAGTCGCTCTACGGTGTGTTCTCGTCCACCAAGGGGGCGGCGCACCTGGTCGTGGCGATGCTGGTGCAGGACGGCACGCTGGAGCTGGACCGTAAAGTCACCTACTACTGGCCGGAGTTCGCCGCCGAGAGCAAGGGCGCGCTGACCCTGCGGGAACTGATCGCCCACCGGGCGGGTCTGATCGGCACCGACACCGGGTTCAGCGCACAGGAACTGGCGGACGACCGGGCGATGGCCGAACGTCTCGCCGACCAGCGGCCGTTCTGGCGCCCGGGCACGGCCTTCGGGTACCACGCTCTCGTCATCGGCGCGCTCACCGGCGAGGTGGTCCGGCGCGCGACCGGCCGTACGCTCCAGGACGTGTACGAGGAGCGGGTCCGGGCGCCGTACGGCCTGGACTTCTTCCTGGGCCTGCCGGCGATGCACGAGCCGCGCTTCCGCACCACCCTGCCGATGCTCCCGACGCCCGAGGAGCAGGCGCTCCTCGACGCCGTGCCGTCCGGCCCGCACACGCTCGCCGCGATCGCCTTCAACGAGCACACGGCCGAGCCGACCGTCCTGGCGTCGCTGCCCAACGACCCGCTGGTCCGCGCCAAGGGCCCGGCGTCGTTCGGCGGGGTGGCGTCGGCGCGCGGCCTGGCCGGGATGTACGCGGCGCTGCTCAGCGAGATCGACGGCAAGGCCCCGCTGCTGAAGGAGGACACCGTGGCGGAGTTCGGCCAGTTCCACTCGGTGGGCTACGACCTGGTGGCCAGGATCCACAAATCGTTCGGCCTGGGTTTCCAGACGACGGCGGACATCGCACACCCGTTCCTGGGCGCGGGCACGATCGGCCACAGCGGCGCGGCGGGCTCACAGGCGTTCGCGGACCCGCGCAGCGGCATCGCCTACGGCTACACCCGCCGCCGCTTCGCGTTCCCGGGCGGTGCGGCCCCGGAGAACGACGGCTTGGCGATGGCCGTGCACAAGGCGGTACTCACAACGCGCTGAGCGCAACCCACCTAGGGGCGCTGGGGGTACCCCCGGCCGAAGGCTGGGGGAGGAACTGCGCGAGCAACCACCGACCACCCGCACCCGCACCCGCACCCGCACCCGCACCCGGCACTGAACCGCACCCGGCAGACGAGTAGGCCGCACCACAACGCGGCCTACTCACCGCAGACAACCCTCGCCCCACCCCAGTCCGCATGGTCATGCGCGTTCCCGTCCCCAGCGTCCCCGACGACGAGATGCAGCTCCTGCACACCGGTCACATCGACGTCCAGCGCCACCCCCGCCGACTCTCCCGTCTGCACCGGCGTCGTCGCCACCGTACGGCCGTCCCCGACCAGGGAGAAGACGACCGACCCGTACGGCGCGACCTCGTCGTCGATGCCGACCGTGGCCGTGAACCGGCTGCAGTTGCCGCCGAGATAGAAGGCCACATCACTGTCGGCGTGCACGCCGAGCCCCTTGGCGAACGGGATGCCGCGAAGAGCCATCGGCCGCCCGTCCCCCGCCGCCTGCTCCCCGTTGGACGTGTCGCGTTCGACCGGCCCCCACCCGTTGGCGGCGGAGACGAACGACAGATCGCTCAGGTACGGGCTTCCGGTGGGCGCCGGGATCGGCACCTGCGTGCTCGCGCTGCCGTACGTCCAGTGCCGCACGCCGTCGCGGTCGTACCTGGCAAGCGGCAGGAACGCGTTGGTCACCGGGGTGTCGGTGGCCGTGGGCGCGGTGACGGTCCAGCTCGCGGTGACCGAGTGACCGGGGGTGACCTTCGTGAAGGTCACGGGGGTGGTGGGGGTGGCTCTCCAGTTCGTCGGGGTGCCGGGCGTCAGGGTGAGTCCGGTGACTGCTCCACCGGACGCCGGGAGGGCGAAGGTCGTGGTGAGGGTCGCCGACGCGCCGCGCCGGACCGTCGCGGGCAGGTCGGCGGTGAGCGTGGCCGGGGGTGCGGCGGGATGCCGTACGGGCGTGATGCTCAGGTTGTCGAACTCGTCGGTCTGGTAGCCGACCACGCCGAGGCCCACCTGCCCTGCCGGGTAAGCGGAGTCGTCCACCGCGCCGATACGGCGGCCGTCCACGCTCGCGGTGATGGTGGTACCGCTGAAGCTCAGGCCCAGGGTGTGCCAGCGGTGGGTGCCCAGCGCCCTGGTGGTGCCGTCGGCGAGGGTGGTGAGCCGGCCGGCGGTGTCGCTCTTCACCACGGACCAGGTACCGGTGTCGGCGACCCGGAGGAAGTAGCCCGCCTGGTGGGACTGCGGGCGCTGCTGCTCGCCGGCCCTGCCGATGAGTTCGACGGTGCCGGGCTGGTCCAGGTACACGTCGGAACTGACCGTGTAGTCCCGCCACTCGGGGTCGCCGAGCAGGGCGAAGGCGTCGCTGTCGTCTTGCCATTCGATGGGCTGCTGCGCCGCCATCTGCCGTACGCACCGCCCCGGCCGGCCGGCCGCGCACGGCGCGGTCTCGAAGGAACCCTGCATGTCGGAGAGGTACCTGGCCTCCCGGCCCTGGGTGCGCTCGTCGAAGGAGGCGCGGTACGGCAGCGCGAGGTGCCCCTGGGGCGGGCTGACGGCCGTGCCCCGGCCCTGGCCGGTGGTGGTGGTCAGGGAGTAGACGTGGCCGGGCTGGAGCGTGACGGAGAAGTGCCCGTTTCTCGGGGTCACATCGCCGGTGTGGACGAAACCACGGCCGTTCGGGGCGAGGTCGGTTGCCCAGATGTGCACGGTGCCGGTCGGCAGTCCGCCGCCGACGGTGAAGTCGGCGGTCTGGACGCTGCTCGCGGTGGAGGTCTCGACGATCGTGCTGTAGGCGGAGTTGTCGGCGGGCTTGAGGGTGACATAGCTGCCGTCGGTGCGGTCGCCGCCGAGGTAGCCGCTCGCCTGGTCCACGAACTTCCAGCCCGGACGCGTGACTTGGGTGACCTGGGCGGTGGTCCAGAGACTGGTGCCGAGTTCGTACGCCCCGGACCACGGCTGGTTGGCGACCGCGAGACCGACCGTGTCGTAGGGCAGGTTCGGGTAGATCGCCGCGAGCAGGGGCCAGTTGAGGTAGGCCGTGTACCTGCCGTCGAGGTAGCCGCGGGTGATGGAGCGGATCAGCGCGCCGGCGCCGGTGTTCTCGTCGAGGGAGCCGTTCTCGCTGGCCCACAGGGGCTTGCCGGTGGCCTGGGCGGTGTCGGAGCTGTAGCAGGTGTCCGCGGTGCCGCCGTCGCCGCCCTCGCAGGGGTAGTGGACGCCGACGACGTCGACGGAGTCGGCGAACTGCGGGTCTTTGGCGATGTCGTCGGCGACGTCCAGGCCCGAGTCGGCGGCGACGATCCGCACCGGGAGGTGCCGGGCGGCGAGCGCGGCGTGCAGCTTCTCGTACCAGCCGATGTCGTAGCCGCGTTCGTTCCAGCCGCCGAGGTAGTCGATGTCCAGGCCGTGCTGCCGGGCGCAGCCGAGCCAGTCGACCAGGTAGTCGATCATGTCCTGCGACCAGAAGTCGCCGCCGCCCGGGGAGTTGCCGGTGTTGCCGATCCAGCCGGGGGCGCCCCAGGCCAGTCCGTACAGCTTGATGTCCGGGTTGCGCTTCTTGGCCTGCTCCATCAGCCACCACTCGTAGCCGCTGTCGCAGTGCACGGTCCCGCGCGTGTGCTCGATGCTGGGCTCGGATCCGTCGGTGGAGTTGGTGTCGCCGCCGATCTCCACCTTGAGCAGTTGCAGGGCGGCCCCGTAGCCGGGCTTGAAGAGGTAGTCGAGGATCCGGCTGCGTTGCGGCTCGGGGTAGTCGACGAGCAGCCGCGAGTTGCCTCCGCCGCCGCTGATGGCGCCGATGCCGTCGAAGGTGCGGCCGGTGCCGGAACCGTCCACGGTGATCGCGGTGGTGGTGCCGGGCGTGGCGGCGGCTCGTGTTGACAACGTTGTCAGCATGGAGAACGCGAGGACGAGGCAGCTGACGACCGCCACGCTCCAGGAGAAGCCCCGGGAGAGCGTGCGGTACCGGACGGACTGGAGCATGCGCTCTCCCGACCTGAGACATGGCGGAGGCGAACACCTCCGCGCATATGGCTACAGGAACGCACGCGCCCTAGGGAAGAGTCCGGTCAGAATCCAACACGGCGAACTGGATCGGGAAACCGCCCGGGATACGGGCGGAGGCCGCACCCCACGTCCAAGGGTGCGGCCTCCGCAGAGCGCAACGACGGATGTCAGCCGAGCGTCACGCCGGTCAGAGCTTTACGATCATCTTCCCGGTGTTGTCGCCCCGCAGCACCCCGAGGAACGCCTCCAGGTTGTTCTCGATGCCCTCGACGACCGTCTCGGCGTACTTCAGCTGCCCGGACGCCACCCAGGGACCGACCTCCGCGACGAACTGCGGCTGCAGGTCGTAGTGGTCGCCGACCAGGAAGCCCTCGATCCGGCCGCGGGTCTGGATGAGCCGGGCGAGGTTCTTCGGGCCGGGGGCGGGCTCGGTGTTGTTGTAGACGGAGATCATGCCGCAGATCGCGATCCGGCCGCCCTGGTTCAGCTGCCCGATCGCGGCCTCCAGGTGGTCACCGCCGACATTGTCGAAGTAGACGTCGACACCGTCGGGCGCGGCCGCGCGGAGCTGCTCGCCGACCGAGCCGTTCTTGTAGTTGAACGCCGCGTCGAAGCCGTACTCCTCGACCAGCAGCTTGACCTTCTCGTCGGAGCCGGCCGAGCCGATCACCCGCGAGGCGCCCTTGAGCTTCGCGATCTGGCCGACCTGGCTGCCGACCGCGCCGGCCGCGCCGGAGACGAAGACGGAGTCGCCCTCCTTGAAGGAGGCGGTGCGCAGCAGACCCGCGTAGGCGGTGAGGCCGGTCATGCCGAGGACGCCGAGGTACGTCGACAGGGGCGCGGCGTCGGCGTCGACCTTGACCGCGTTCTTCGCGTCCACGACCGCGTACTCGCGCCAGCCGAAGAAGTGCAGGAGGTGGTCGCCGACCGCGATGCCCTCGGCGTTCGACTCGACGACCTCGCCGACCGCGCCGCCCTGCATGACCTTGCCCAGCTCGAAGGGGGCGGTGTACGACTTCGCGGCACTCATCCGGCCCCGCATGTACGGGTCGACGGAGAGGTACTTGTTCCGTACCAGCACCTGTCCCTCACCCGGCGTCCGCACCTCCGCCTCCACCAGGGCGAAGTCCTCCGGCTTCGGCCAGCCGACGGGACGGCTGGTCAGGTGCCACTCGCGGTTGATCATGACAGTGCGCCTTTCCTCACTGCTTCAGCTTCAGCTTCGGCAAATACTTCAGTACCTGAAACAACCATGCTCCTGAATATTTCAGCATGTCAAGTAAAGGGGTACTCTTGACCGCATGTCGTCGCCACAGTCCACCCCAGCGCAGACCCGCCGCCCTGACGCCCTGACCCTGGAGGTCGTCGAGCTCATCGGGGACGTGGTGGCCCGCTTCTACGCGGACTACGAGGAGGCGGCGGGCGAGCACACGCTCACCGGGGCGCAGGCGCGGCTGCTCAGCCTGCTGTCGCTGGAGCCGCTGCCGATGCGGAAGCTGGCGCAGAAGCTGAAGTGCGAGCCGTCGAACGTGACCGGGATCATGGACCGGTTGGAAGCGCGCGGGCTCGTGGAGCGGCGGCCCGACCCGGCCGACCGCCGGGTGAAGCTGGCCGCCGCGACGGACGAGGGGCTGCGGGTCGCCCGGGACCTGCGGGACGGGCTGCGCTTCGCGCGCGCGCCACTGGCGGGGCTGTCGGACGAGGAGCGGCTGTCGCTGCGGGATCTGCTGCGGCGGATGCTCGACGCGGGCGCGTAGCGGCCGACGCGCGGGGGCACCCGCCTACGGCTGTGCGGGCCCGTCGGATGTTTGCTGGATTTGCTTCGGCAGAGTTTCGGGTGTCGGCGGGTGGGGGCCGGCCGCGCAGTTCCTCCCCCAGCCTTCGGCCGGGGGTACCCCCCAGCGCCCCTTTGGGGCGCGTTGCAGCGGGGCGCGACAGAAAGTCCCCCTTACGAGCACCACCACAGGAACCGTGTGCATGTGTTGCTCGGGGACGGGTCCGGGGACGGCTTCGATGTCGTGGGGTCCGCCGTCGGGGTCGAGCCCGCCGTGTTCGTCGCCGTCGCCGTCGGGGCCTTCGTGCCCGGGTTCACCGTCGCCGACTGTGCCGACGTGTCCTTCGGGGTCGCGGACGGGGAACCGGACGCCTTGTCCTTCGACGAGGAGGGGGACGGTGACGCGGAGGGGTCGGCCGACGCGGAAGCCTTCGCGCCCGACCCGCCGGCCGTGTCGCCCAGGGGCTCGGCCGTCGTACCCGGGGACGACGTCGACGTACCGCCGTCGGTCGTGTCGCCGCCCGCCGAGGCCGGGCCCGGGCTCGTGAACGGCATGGAGTCGGTGCCGAGTTCGGCGAGGCTCAGGCCGCCGGCCGCCAGTACGCACGCCGCGGTCACCAACAGGACCCTGCGGCGCCGTCGGCGATGGGCCGCGGCCTTGCGGTCGCGACGGCTCCCGTCGGCCTCCGAAGGCCCCGTGGAGGCATCGTCGGGAGCCCCGGCGGGACTGTCGGCGCCCCGGCCGCGCCCGCGCCCGCGCGCCGACCGGCGCCGGTCGGCGCGGCCACCGGACACGGGTTCGTCGGGCTCGCCGTCCTCGCGGTCGTCACCGTCGCCGTCGGCACCGGCGAACTCCGCTTCCGCGTACGGCGTTCCACCGGCCGAGGCCGGTCCGGGCGGGGTCGCCCCCTGCGCGGACGCGCGTAGCGTTTCGATCGGTGTGCCGCACCCCGGGCAGGCGAGGGCGCCGTTGAGGTGCCGTCGGCACGGGTGGCAGTAGTCCATGACGCGGGAAGACTAAGTTCCCCGCGGGTCACATAACCAGGCACCTCTGTGAAGGTTCTGTGGGGGACCGAAAAAACTGTCGAAAGCCTTGTCGAAACCGTTACCTGTTCGACCCATTGACACCCCGACCGCCCCGTCCTTACTGTCACGCCAGCATTTCGAACGTGTGACGAAATCTCGAACAGCTGAGGGGCAACTGCCGTGCGCATCACCGGAATCAGCACACACGTGGTCGGGACGCCCTGGCGCAACCTGACGTACGTCCAGGTGCACACCGACGAGGGGATCACGGGAGTCGGCGAGACCCGGATGCTCGGTCACACCGACGCGCTGATCGGCTACCTGCGGGAGGCGGAGGCGAACCACATTCTCGGTTCGGACCCGTTCGCAGTGGAAGACCTCGTACGCCGGATGAAGTACGGCGACTACGGCCGGGCGGGCGAGATCGTCATGTCCGGCATCGCCGTGATCGAGATGGCCTGCTGGGACATCAAGGGCAAGGCCCTGGGCGTGCCCGTGTGGCAGCTGCTGGGCGGCAAGGTGACCGACAAGGTCAAGGCGTACGCCAACGGCTGGTACACCACCGAGCGGACGCCGGAGGCGTACCACAAGGCCGCCCAGGGGGTGGTCGAGCGCGGGTACAAGGCGCTGAAGATCGACCCGTTCGGCACCGGGCACTTCGAGCTCGACCACGAGCAGACGCTGTACTCCGTGTCGCTGATCGAGGCCGTGCGGGACGCCATCGGCCCGGACGCCGAGCTGATGCTGGAGATGCACGGCCGCTTCTCCCCCGCCACCGCCGTCCGGCTGGCGCGCGAGCTCGCGCCCTTCAAGCCGGCCTGGCTGGAGGAGCCCTGCCCGCCGGAGAACCTGAAGGCGCTGGAGAAGGTCGCCGGCAAGGTCGACATCCCGGTCGCCACGGGTGAGCGCATCCACGACCGCATCGAGTTCCGCGAGCTTTTCGAGAGCCAGGCCGTGGACATCATCCAGCCGGACGTCGGCCATATCGGTGGTATCTGGGAGACCCGGAAGCTCGCCGCCACCGCCGAGACGCACTACGTGCTGGTCGCTCCGCACAACGTCGGCGGCTCGGTGCTGACCGCCGCCTCCCTCCAGGTCGGGTTCACCTCCCCGAACTTCAAGATCCTGGAGCACTTCAACGACTTCGCCGACGCCGAGATCAAGAAGATCGTCAAGGGCGCGCCCGAGGTGGTCGACGGGTACTTCCACCTGTCCGACGCGCCGGGGCTCGGGGTCGAGTTCGACGCCGACGCGGCCGCCGAGTTCCCGCAGCAGCAGGCCCGGTTCGACCTCTGGGCGGACGGCTGGGAGCAGCGCAAGCCCAAGGGGACGTCGAAGTGAGCTCCCAGGTCGTCGTCGAGGCGCCGGGCGCCCACCGGGTCGAGGAGCACACGCCCCGCGAGCCCGGTCCCGGCGAGGCGCTGGTCGCCGTGCACGCGGTCGGGATTTGCGGAAGCGACCGTGAGGTGTACCAGGGGAACCGGCCCGAGGGGTACGTCCGTTACCCGCTGACGCCCGGCCACGAGTGGTCGGGGACGGTGCGGGCGGTGGGCGCCGGGGTGCCGGGCGGTCTGGTCGGCCGCAAGGTCGTCGGCGAGGGCTTCCGCAACTGCCAGGTCTGCGACCGCTGCCACGCCGGTGAGACCACCCTGTGCACCGACGGCTACGAGGAGACCGGCTTCACCCAGCCGGGCGCCATGGCCGCCACCCTGACCCTGCCGGCCCGTCTGCTACACGTCCTGCCGGACGACGCGGACCTCACCGCCGCCGCCCTCCTGGAGCCCGCCGCCTGTATCGCGGCGGCCGCCCTGAAGGGCAACGCCCAGCCGGGCGAGCGGGTCGCGGTGGTCGGCACCGGGACGCTGGGCATGTTCGCCGTGCAGTTCCTGAAGGCGATCTCGCCGGGCGAACTGCTGGTGGTCGGGACCCGGAACGACCGGGAGGCGCTCTCCCGGCAGTTCGGTGCCACCGACTTCCGTACCAAGGACCAGGAACTCCCGGACGACTTCGACGTCGTCATCGAGACCGCCGGGTCCGCGTCCGCCGCGCGCACCGCCGCCTCCCTGCTCAGGCGCGGCGGACGCCTGGTCCTGACCGGCATCCCGGCCGCGGGCGCCGACGGTCTCGACCCGACCGACCTCGTCGTACGGCAGCTGGAGGTGCACACCGTCTTCGGGGCACCGCCGGACGCCTGGGCGCACACGGTGCGGGTCTTCGGGGCCGGGCTTCTCGACCCGTCGCCGCTGGTCACGCACGAGCTGCCGTTGACCGAGTTCCCACAGGCCATCGAGCTGGTGGGGGCCGGTGATCCGAAGGTGGGCAAGGTGCTGCTCCGCCCCTGAGTCGTACGCCGGCCGCGACGTGCCCTGACCTCGCCGTGGCCGGCGTACCACCAAGCCGTTTTTTCCACCCCGAGCCGCGAACCTTGTCCGAAATACCGAACATGAAGGACAGCTTGTGACGACCGACGCTTCCGTTACGGCGGCCCGCCGACCCGGTGAGCAGGCGCTCGCCGCCCTCGGCCTGGGTGCGCCCGCCCTCGACCCCGCCGACGCCTCCGCCCACAGCTTCCCGGGCGGCGGCAAGTGGCGCACCGAGATCCCCTCCTGCGAGGGTCCCGAGGCGCTTGCCGTCGTACTCAAGGAGTCCTCGCGCCTGGATGTGCCGATCCACCGGATCAGCCAGGGCAGCGGCGTGTGGATGCTCACCGACGCCGAGATCACCGAGATGGTCGACGCCACCGACGAACGGGACATCGAGCTCTGCCTGTTCACCGGCCCGCGCGGCACCTGGGACATCGGCGGCTCGGTGCGCTCCGACTCGCGGGGGGCCGGACTGCGCGCACGCGGCCACGACGCCGTCGCCGGCTGTGTCGAAGACGCGGTCCGGGCAACGGAGTTGGGCGTCAAGTGCCTGCTCGTCGCCGACGAGGGCGTGCTGTGGACGCTGCACCGGGCGCGGGAGGCCGGGATCATCCCGGCCGACACCACGCTGAAGGTCTCCGCGCTGATCGGTCCGGTCAACCCGGCGTCCTACGCGGTGTACGAGCGGCTGGGCGCCGACTCGCTCAACGTACCCAGCGACCTGACGCTCGATCACCTCACCGAGATCCGCCGGGTGTCCGGCGCCCCCCTGGACATGTACATCGAGGCCCCCGACGACCTCGGCGGCTACATCCGGATGTACGAGGTCGCCGAACTGATCCGGCGCGGCGCACCGGTCTACCTGAAGTTCGGTCTGTCCAAGGCCCCCGGTATCTACCCGTACGGCAACCACCTGCGGGACCTGACCCTGAACACCGCCAAGGAGCGGGTGCGGCGCGGCCGGCTCGCCCTCGACCTGCTCGCCCGGCACGGCGCGGACGGCGACATGGCCCCGCTCGGCTCCCGGCTGCCGGGACCGCTCAACCGCTTTCCCGTCGGCGCCTGAACCGCCGGCGGACAAGACCCAGCACAGCCCCTTCTCAACGACGAGACGAACAGGACTGATCACATGCGCAACCGCAGAGCCGCACTGACCGCCATAGCCGGGGCCGCCTCCCTCGCCCTGACCCTGTCCGCCTGTGGTCAAAGCGGCACAGGCGGCAGCAAGGAGACCGGTGGCAGTGCCAAGGGCGGCACCATCGGCATCGCCATGCCCACCAAGTCCTCGGAGCGCTGGATCAACGACGGCAACAACGTCGTCAAGGACCTGACGTCCAAGGGCTACAAGACCAAGCTGGTCTACGGCGAGGACGACCCGGACACCCAGGTCTCGCAGATCGAGAACCTGATCACGCAGGGCGTCAAGGGCCTGATCATCGCGGCCATCGACAACAAGTCCCTGAACAACGTGCTCAAGGAGGCCGCGGACGCCAACATCCCGGTCATCGCCTACGACCGGCTGATCCTCGGCACCAAGAACGTCGACTACTACGCGTCCTTCGACAACACGAAGGTCGGTGTTCTCCAGGGCACCTACATCGTGCACAAGCTGGGCCTGGACAGCGGCAAGAAGGGCCCGTTCAACATCGAGCTGTTCGCCGGCTCGAACGACGACAACAACACCAAGTACTTCTTCAACGGTGCGATGAGCGTGCTCCAGCCGTACATCGACAAGAAGGAGCTGGTGGTCCAGTCGAAGCAGACCGCGCTGAACCAGGTCACCACGCTGCGCTGGGACGGCGCGACCGCGCAGAAGCGCATGGAGGACATCCTCACCTCCTCCTACAAGTCGGGCAAGGTCGACGCGGTGCTCTCGCCGTACGACGGCATCTCGATCGGCATCATCGCCGCGCTGAAGTCGGACGGCTACGGCTCCTCCAGCCAGCCGCTGCCCGTCATCACCGGCCAGGACGCCGAGCTGGCCTCGGTGAAGTCGATCATCGCGGGCGAGCAGACGCAGACCGTCTACAAGGACACCCGTCAGCTCGCCAAGGTCGCCGCGACCATGGTCGACGACGTGCTGAACAAGAAGACCCCGCAGACCAACGACACCAAGACGTACGACAACGGGTCCAAGGTCGTCCCCGCGATGCTGCTGCAGCCGGTGAGCGTCGACAAGACCAACTACGAGGACGTCCTGGTCAAGGGCGGCTACTACACGGACGCCGAGCTCAAGTAGTCCGCCGGTCCTGACCCACACGTACTGATTGGAAGGCAGACCATGGCGGGACCCGTCCTGGAAATGCGCTCGATCGTCAAGACCTTTCCCGGCGTCAAGGCGCTGTCGGACGTCACCCTGACCGTCCGCCAGGGCGAGGTCCACGCCATCTGCGGGGAGAACGGCGCCGGCAAGTCGACCCTGATGAAGGTCCTCTCCGGCGTCCACCCGCACGGCAGTTACGAGGGCGAGATCCTCTTCGAGGGCGAGCCCTGCGAGTTCGGTGACATCCGGGCGAGCGAACAGCGCGGCATCGTGATCATCCACCAGGAGCTGGCGCTGTCGCCGTACCTCTCGCTGGCGGAGAACATCTTCCTCGGCAACGAACACGCCAAGGGCGGGTTCATCGACTGGCGGGAGACCCTGCGGCACGCCACCGAACTGCTGCGCCGGGTGGGTCTGGACGACCACCCGGAGACCCGCGTCACCGACATCGGCGTGGGCAAGCAGCAGCTCGTGGAGATCGCGAAGGCGCTGTCGAAGAAGGTGAAGCTGCTCATCCTCGACGAGCCGACCGCGGCTCTGAACGACGAGGACAGCGGCAAACTCCTCGACCTGATCCTGGAGTTGAAGAACCAGGGCATCACCTCGATCATCATCTCGCACAAGCTCAACGAGATCCGCAAGGTCGCCGACTCGGTCACGATCATCCGGGACGGCCACTCCATCGAGACCCTCGACGTGAAGTCGAAGGACACGACCGAGGAGCGGATCATCTCGGGCATGGTGGGCCGCGACCTGGACCACCGCTTCCCCGAACGCACCGCGTACGAGGGCGAGAAGGACGCGGCGCCGGCCCTGGAGATCCGCAACTGGACCGTGCGGCACCCGATCGACCAGGAGCGCAAGGTCGTCGACGACGTGTCGATCGATGTCCGGCGCGGTGAGATCGTCGGCATCGCGGGCCTGATGGGCGCCGGCCGCACCGAACTGGCGATGAACGTCTTCGGGCGGACCTACGGCCGCTACGACGGCGGCACCGTGCTCAAGGACGGCACGGAGATCCGTACCAAGTCGGTCGCCGAGGCGGTCGGGCACGGCATCGCGTATGTCACCGAGGACCGCAAGCACTACGGCCTCAACCTCATCGACACCATCAACCGCAACATCTCCTTGACCGCGCTGGCCAAGGTCGCCAGGCGCGGGATCGTGGACGAGCACGAGGAGCGGCAGGTCTCCGAGGGCTACCGCAAGTCCATGAACATCAAGGCGCCGACGGTGTTCGAACCGGTGGGCAAGCTGTCGGGCGGCAACCAGCAGAAGGTCGTCCTCAGCAAGTGGATCTTCGCCGGTCCGGACGTGCTGATCCTGGACGAGCCGACCCGCGGTATCGACGTGGGCGCCAAGTACGAGATCTACACGGTCATCGACCAGCTCGCCGCCCAGGGCAAGGCGGTCGTCTTCATCTCCTCCGAGCTGCCCGAACTGCTCGGCATGTGCGACCGCATCTACACCATGGCCGCGGGCCGCCTGACCGGTGAGGTGCCCAGGGCCGAGGCCACGCAGGAAGTGCTGATGCGCCATATGACGAAGGACAAAGAGGTAACGCGATGAGCACGGATGTCACCGCAACGAGCCCGGCGCCCGCGCCGCCGGGCAAGAGCGGATCGGCCGCCGACGGGAACCTGCTCCAGCTGGTCCTCGGCGGGCTGCGCCGCAACATGCGCCAGTACGGCATGCTGATCGCGCTCGGTCTGATCGTCGCCCTGTTCGCCGTGTGGACCAACGGGGACCTGCTGCTGCCGCGCAACGTCTCCAACCTGGTCCTGCAGAACAGCTACATCCTGATCCTCGCCATCGGCATGATGATGGTGATCATCGCCGGGCACATCGACCTGTCGGTCGGCTCGCTGACGGCGTTCGTGGGTGCCTTCGCGGCCGTGCTGACGGTGAACCACGGCATCGCCTGGCCGATCGCGCTCATCATGTGTCTGGCGATGGGTGCCGTGGCCGGCGCGGTGCAGGGTGTGCTGATCGCCTACCTCGGCATACCGTCGTTCATCGTCACGCTCGCCGGGATGCTGCTCTTCCGCGGTCTCACCGAGATCCTGCTCCAGGGGCAGACCATCGGCCCGTTCCCGAACGGCCTGCAGAACCTGGGCAACGGCTTCCTGCCCGAGGTCGGTCCGCACACGAACTACCACAACATCACGCTGCTGCTGGGCATCGTGCTGATCGTCGCCGTGGTCTGGCAGGAGTTCCGCGACCGGCGCCGCCAGCAGGAGTTCGCCCTGGAAGTACCGCCCACCCGGCTGTTCCTGCTCAAGCTGACGGCCCTGGGCGCCGCGATCCTCGTCCTCACCATGCTGCTCGCCAGCTACAAGGGCGCCCCGATCATCCTGATCGTGCTGGGCGCGCTGGTCGTCGGCTACGGCTATGTGATGCGCAACGCGGTCTTCGGCCGGCACATCTACGCGATCGGCGGCAACCTGCCGGCCGCGAAGCTGTCCGGCGTCAAGGACAAGAAGGTCACCTTCTACGTCTTCCTGAACATGGGCGTGCTCGCGGCCCTGGCCGGTCTGGTGGTAGCGGCCCGGCTGAACGCGGCCTCGCCGAAGGCGGGCGACGGCTTCGAACTGGAGGCGATCGCCTCCTCGTTCATCGGCGGCGCCTCCATGAGCGGCGGTGTCGGCACCATCCTCGGTGCCATCATCGGCGGTCTCGTCCTCGGCGTGCTGAACAACGGTATGAACCTCCTCAGCGTCGGCACCGACTGGCAGCAGGTCATCAAGGGCCTCGCCCTGCTCGCGGCGGTCGGGTTCGACGTGTGGAACAAGCGCAAGTCCGGTTCGTAAGTCAGCTCGGGCCCCGCCGGAAGGCGGGGCCCCACCTTTGTGGGAGCCGCACATGGAACTGAACAGACGCACGGTCATCGCAGGAGCCGCGGCGGCGGGCATCGCCGCCACCACCCTCGGCACGGGTACGGCCGAGGCCGCCTCGGGAGGCAGGAAGCCGGTGAAGGAGTCCTTCGGGAAGCTCGCCGACGGCACGAAGATCTACCGCTGGTCGCTGGAGAACGGCGGCACCCGCCTGAAGGTCCTCAACTGGGGCGGTGTCGTCCAGACCCTGGAGATCCCGGACCGCCGCGGCCGCTACGCCAACGTGGTCAACGGCTTCGACAACATCGACGACTACGTCGCGAAGACCCCGTACTTCGGCGCCCTCATCGGCCGTTACGGCAACCGCATAGCCAAGGGCCAGTTCACCCTCGACGGCAAGTCCTACCAGCTGTCCGTCAACGACGGTGTGAACAGCCTGCACGGCGGCACCCAGGGCTTCGACAAGCACGTCTGGGACGTCGAGCCGTTCGTGAAGGGCTCGGACGTCGGCCTCCACCTGCACTACACCAGCGTCGACGGCGAGATGGGCTACCCGGGCACGCTCAAGGCGAAGGTGACGTACACCCTCACCCGGCGCGGCGAGTGGATCATCGACTACGAGGCCACCACCGACAAGGCCACGGTCGTCAACCTCACCAGCCACGTCTACTGGAACCTCGCGGGCGAGGGCAGCGGCACGATCGAGGACCACGAGCTCACGATCGCCGCGGGCCGCTACACGCCGACCGACTCCGGCCTGATCCCCACCGGTGAGCTGGCCACCGTCCACGGCACCCCGTTCGACTTCCGCGAGACGAAGGCCATCGGCCGCGACATCCGCGCCGGCCACGTCCAGCAGGTGCAGGCCAAGGGCTACGACCACAACTGGGTCCTGGACAAGGGCATCACCGCCAAGCCCGAGCACGTGGCCACGCTGCGCGACCCGCGCTCCGGCCGCACGCTGAAGATCGCGACGGACCAGCCCGGTCTGCAGTTCTACACGGGCAACTTCCTCGACGGGACGCTGACGGGCACCGGCGGCCGCACCTACCGCCAGGGTGACGCCCTGTGCCTGGAGACGCAGCACTTCCCGGACTCGCCGAACCACGCGAACTTCCCGTCGACGGTACTGCGGCCGGGGCAGGTCTACAGGACTCGGACGGTTCACACGTTCGACGCCTGAGGTTGTGGGGAGCTGCGTGACCGGTAAGGGGCCGGGCAGGCAGCTCCCCGCTCCCCGTTCCGGGGCGTGTCGCACAGCCGGATCACAAGAAGAAACGTAAACTCACACTTTTTTCACACTGGTTGAACAGGGCCACAGTGCCCTCCGTATTCAGGGGTGGCCCGTGCTCCCCCGCGCGGGCCGCCCAAACGACGGGCCCGGACGTCCCCATCGGGCCCGCCTCATACCGGAGGTTCAATGGCCGGCAACGTCACCTCGTTGTTCCGCAGCGGTGCTCACAGCCCGTCGATGGCGGCGCTGGCGCGCGAAGGAGGCGACGGGACCGGGCCGGTTGACTTCTGTATCCCCTGCAACCCCTACTTCCCCACTCCGGCCATGATGGAAACGATGGCGGCCCGGCTGAAGGACATCATCACCTTCTACCCGTCCAGCGCCGACACCATCACCGCCGAGCTCTGCAACCTCCTCCAGCTCCCCCCGCAGGCCGTGGCCATGGGCAACGGGTCCACCGAGCTGATCACCTGGATCGACCACCTGCTGGTCCGCGAGTCCCTCGCCATCCCCGTCCCCACGTTCGGCCGCTGGACCGACCAGCCGATGGAGACCGGCAAGCGGGTCGACATGTTCCCGCTCCAGGAGTCCAACGGCTTCGTCCTGGACCTCGCGCAGTACGCCGACTTCATCCGCAAGCGGGGCACCAAGGTCGCCGTCATCTGCAACCCCAACAACCCCGACGGCGGGTTCATCCACAAGCAGGCCCTCGTCCAGTTCATGGACGCCATGGCCGACCTGGACCTGATCGTCATCGACGAGTCGTTCCTGGAGTTCGCCGACGCCGAGCAGGAGCCGAGCGTCGTGCAGGAGGCGATGCTCCGGCCCAACGTCATCGTGCTGCGCAGCCTCGGCAAGAACTTCGGCCTGCACGGCATCCGGTTCGGCTACATGGTCGCCAACCCCTCGCTGGCCGGCAAGGTCCGCTCGATGCTGCCGAAGTGGAACCTCAACGCGTTCGCCGAGTACGTCGTCTTCATGCTCAAGGAGCACGGCGCCGAGTACGCGCAGAGCCTGCTCCAGGTCCGCAAGGACCGGCTGGAGATGGCCAGCCAGCTCTCCGTCCTGCCCGGTCTGACCGTCTACCCCTCACAGGGCAACTTCCTCTTCGTGCGCCTTCCCGTCGGCGCCGAGGGCACCGTGGTCCGGGACCGGATGCTCACCGAGCACCGGATCCTGGTCCGCGAGTGCGGCAACAAGATCGGGTCTTCCAGCCGCTTCCTGCGTCTCGTGGTGCGCCCCGAAGTGGACGTACGTCGCCTGGTGTCCGCCATGGAACAGGTGCTCTACGGGACCAGGAGGGGAGCCGCCGTGCCCGAGCTGGGCACAGGGGCCAGCTACAGCTCGGGCACGGCGGCGGTTGACCGGCTGGTGAGCGAGACCAACGGGGCCGGGATGCAGCTCGCGCAGGCCGTCGGCGCGGGGCCCGTCCCGGGACTGGCCGCGGCTCCCGCCATGGCACCGGCGATGGCTCCCGCCATGGCGCCGGCCATGGGGCCGGGGCTGGCCGCGGCCCCGGCCGCCGGCGTCGGCATGCCGCTCCCCGTCGCCGGTCCGCCGGCCGGGATGCCGATGCCGGCGGCGGCCGCGCCGATGATGGCGCCGCAGCCGATGATGGCACCGGCGATGATGGCGCCGGCGATGGCGCCCGCTCCGGCGCCGGCCCCGATGCAGATGCCGGCGCCTCCGATGACCGGGCCGACTCCGCCGGGGGTTCCGGCGCGGGGTGGGCTGACCGCGGCGCAGGTGCGGGGGGCTACCGCCCCCGCGCCCGCCCAGGCGCCGGGGTTGCAGCCGGCTGCGCCCACCGGGTGGCCGAATGCGCAGAGCTGGCCCAATGCGGCGGGGATGGGGCAGGCCGGGTAGGTCCTCGCCGTAGGGGTACTGTGCGCGGCCGGGTGCGGCGTCGTCGTGGCCGGCCGCGCAGTTCCCCGCGCCCCTTACGGGGCGCTTTCCCTTGCGCCGTCGATCGACCCAGCCGCCTTACGGAGCGTTTTCCCGCACAGCGTTGATCAGCCCAGCCCTCTTACGGGGCGCTTTCCCTTGCCCCGTCGATCGGCCCAGCCGCCTTACGGAGCGTTTTCCCGCACAGCGTCGATCGGCCCAGCCCTCTTACGGGGCGTTTTCCCTTGCGCCGTCGATCGGCCCAGCCGCCTTACGGGGTGCTGTCCCTTACGGCGTGCAGCAGTGAGGCTCCTAGGGGGAGGGCGTGGCAGGACGCTTGCTTGAAGCCTGCTGCGTTCAACAGTCGCCGGTAGTGGGCCTCTTCTCGCTCTCTGCCTCCCACGTTGCACAGCATGTGGATGTCCCAGGCGGGGGTCGGTGACGGGGTGGGGTCCTCGGGGTTCGGCAGCAGGCGTTCCACCAGGAGCAGTTCGGCGCCGGGGCGCATCGCCTCCGCGCAGCGGCGGAGGATGGTCAGGCAGTGGTCGTCGGGCCAGTCGTGCAGGACGCGGGACAGGACGTAGACGTCGGCGCCGGGTGGGACGGAGTCCGTGAAGTCGCCGGCTGTGAAGGTGACGCGGTCGGCGAGGTCGGTCAGTTGGGAGCGGGCCGCCGCCAGGGCCTCCGGGCGTTCCAGGAGGACGCCCTCCAGGTGGGTGTGGGCCCGTAGGACCCGGCCGAGCAGGGCGCCGTTGCCGCCGCCGATGTCGGCCACCCGCCGTACGCCGGAGAAGTCGACCAGGTCGGGTACCGGTGTGAACATGTCCGCGCTCGCGGACATCGCCCGGTGGAAGAGGTCGCCGAGTTCGGGGCGCTCGGCGAAGTAGGGGAAGTGGTGCTGTCCGTGGCGGTGGGCGAAAGCTTCCTGCCCGGTGCGTACGGCGTACGGCAAGCCGGCGAAGGAGTCGTAGAACGGGCCGCCGTACAGCAGCGCCAGGGGGTGCAGGGAGAGCTCGGAGCCGGAGCCGGAGCGCAGGGGTTCGCCCAGGGCGGTCAGGTGGTAGGTGCCGTCGGATGCCGTCAGCAGTCCCAGCGTGGCGAGGTAGCGCAGCAGGCGGCGCAGGGCGTCGGGGTCGGTGCCGGTGCGATCCGCGAGCGTGTCGGTGTCCAGGCCGGGGCGGGTGGCGAGGTGGTCGGCGATGCCCAGTTCGGCCATGGTGCGGACGGCCTGGGTGGCCCAGGCGCCGGTCATGACGCCGAGAAGGGCGAGGGCGGGGTCGGGGAGCGGGTCGTGGCGGCCGGGGACACGGAGTTCGAAGCGCCGGTGGTGGGGGCTGCGGAAGTAGAGGACGGTGACGTTCTCGGCGGGGTTGTAGCCGCCGCCGTCCAGGACCGCTCCGCCGCGTTCGGTCAGCAGGGTGCGCAGCCCGGCCGGGATCACCCGGCCCGGCGCGGTCACGGCGAAGGCGTGGTGCGACTCGTGGCCGTTGACCCGTTCGTCGGCGGCGACGGTGTCCAGCGGGGAGCCGGGGGACGGCACGGGCAGCGCGAAGATCTCCACGGTCCGGCCGGCGACGGGTACATGGACGATCCCGACGGGGCTGTCGCCGAGGACCGTCGCGCCGTACCGCCGGACCAGCCGTCCGCGCACCACCACGCTCCGCCTGACGGCAGAGGGTTCCATCCCGGCGCGCCGCAGTTCGTCGCGGAGTCCGTCGAGGGAGGCGGGGAAGACCAGTACGGCCGAGTGGTCGTAGCCGAGGTGCCGCGAGACATCGGCCCGCTCCTCGGCCGTCAGGCCGGGCAGCAGGCCGGTGAGGACCTGGCCGGTGTCGTGGGCGCGGACGTGGTCGGCCGCGTGCCGGATCCGGTCCAGGTCGGTTTCCGTCAGACATGGCTGTACGACGGAGAGGTTCATTAGGGGTTCCCGTTGATCGTGGGGCAGGGAGAACCGGGGTGTGTGGATCCCGGGGATCAGATGCCGGTGTAGTTCTCGGCGAAGAAGTCCTGGTGGGTGCCGGAGGTGCGCAGGCTCTCCAGGCGGGCGTACTGCAACTGCCGTCCGTACCGGGCCTTGTCGTCCTGGCCGGCGGGCCCGTGCAGCAGGCCGCTCATCCAGTGCGAGAACTCGTGCGCCCGCCAGACGCGGGGCAGGCAGTCGGCGGGGTACCGGGCGAGGCCGGTCTCGTCGCCGTGGGCCAGGGCTCCTTCGAGGGCCCGGGCGAGCAACTCGGCCTGGAGGATGGCGAGATTGGCGCCCTTGGCCGCCGACGGGCTGATGAGCCCGGCCGCGTCCCCGGCCAGCCACAGCCGTCCGGCACCCGGCGACTCCAGCACGTCGGAGCGCAGGTCGAAGGCGGCCTTCTCCAGGACCGGGCCATGGTGCAACGGCCCGAACTCGTCCGTCCGCAGCCGGATCGCCAGCTCGGCCCAGATCCGGTCGTCGCTCCAGTCGGCGGGGTCGGTTCCGCGCGGGCACTGCAGGTAGTACCGGGTGACGGACGCGGTCCGCGCCATGTGGCCTGCGAACCCGCGCTCGTGGAGGGCGTAGCCGACGGCTTCCATGCTGGGCGGGGCGGCGACCAGCACGGCCAGCCAGGAGACGCCGTGGTCCCAGCGGGCGGTCCGGATCCCGCGGGAGGTGAGCGCGGCGCGGCCGGTCCCCCGGTGTCCGTCGCATCCGGCGGTGTACCGGGCGGTGACGCCGGTACCGTCGTGCACCCGCACCGCGCCCTCGGAGATCTCCGCCACCTCGGCGCCGAACCGGATCTCCCCGCCGCGCCGCAGGTACTCGGCGACCAGGTCCCGTACGAGTTGCTGCTGGGGGTAGACGGTGTGGGCCTCGCCCTGTCCCGACTTCGCGTAGTCCAGCGTGAATTCACCGAGGTCACTGCGGAACAGGCAGCTGGTGTGGGTCCTGCCGTGGGCGCGCAGGCCGGCCGCCAGGCCGTTCTCCGTCAGGACCCGCACGGAGTGGGGCGCGAGGAACCCGGCCCTGGCCCGGCCCTCCACCGCGGCGCGGCTGCGCCGTTCCAGGATCACGCAGTCGATGCCCCGGTTCAGCAGCAGGCTCCCCAGCACCAGCCCTGCCGGGCCGGCACCGACGATCACTACACCGGCCTGTGCTGTTGTCATGCCCCGCCCCTGGAGTTGCTCTTCGAACAGGGGATTTCATATCAGTCTGAAACTGGATGTACGCGATCGAAGCAGACTAATTACCCCTAAAGGGTTGCTGTCGATCGCAGTGGGGCCGTGAATGCGGGGCAAACGGCACGGTGCCCGTCCGCGAGAATCACGGACGGGCACCGGATCGAGCGCCGGGCAGGCCTTGCACCTGCATTTCCCCGCAGGAAGCGGGGCGTCTTTCCTTGGACCACCAACGCAGCACCAGCCACCGGGTTTTGCGGCGACCAGCTCTGAGAAGATCATACCGTACGCGGCGGGCCGTCCTGTCCCTCGTCGAGCTGGCGGACCAGGCGGCGCAGCACGGGCCCGTACTCGGGGTGGGCCAGGGCGGAGGCCATCTGGGCGACGAGGTAGTCCGCCGGGTTGCCGGTGTCGTACCAACGCCCCTGGATGACCTGCCCGTAGACGGCGCGGCTGTGGGCGTAGGCGTTGATGGCGTCGGTCAGGTACACCTCGCCGGTCCGGCGCTCGTACCAGCGGCGGGTCTGCTCGCGCAGCTCGTCGATGATGCCGGGGGTGACGACATAGCCGCCGATGGCCGCGTACGGGGAGGGCGCGTCGGCCGGGTCGGGCTTCTCCACCAGGCCGGTGATGCGCAGCTGGCCGTCGCCGAGGTCCTCCTTGACTATGGGCACGCCGTAGCGCTGGGAGTCGGCGGGGTCCATGGGCAGCAGGGCGAGCACCGGGCAGCCGGTCTGCTCGTAGGCGCGGATCAGCTGCTGAGCGCGCGGGACCTCGGCGACGAAGACATCGTCCGGCCACAGGACCAGGACGGGTTCGTCACCGAAGGCACGGGCGGCGTTCAGCACGGGGGTGCCGTTGCCGTAGGGGCCGTACTGGTCGAGGTAGGTGATGTGGCCGCGGCGGGCCAGTTCGGCGACTTCCTCGACCGCGTCCGCGTAGGCGGCCTTGCCGTCGTTGCGAAGCTGTTCGACGAGCGCGGGATTGGGCCGGAAATGGTCCTGGATGAGGCTCTTGCCGCCGGACACGACGATGGTGATGTCGGTGATGCCCGAGTCCACCAGCTCGCGCACGGTGTGCTCGATCACCGGTTTGTCGCCGACCGGGAGCATCTCCTTCGGCGTGGCCTTGGTCAGCGGCAGCAGGCGGGAGCCGAGACCGGCGGCGGGGATCACGGCCCTGCGGATCGTCGGGGACATCACATCTCTCTCGGTTGGACGGCACGGGTACGCCGACGCTACCAATGGACCCTGTCCGACCTGGGAAACGTACGCATTCCGGGGCTTTCACCGAGACGATTTCCGGGCGAAGTCGAGATGAAGGGGGACGGCCGGCTGTCGCGCCCCCCCCTGGACACCGCCCGGAACCGCTCCTCAGTAGGCCACCGGCCACCCCGAGCTCCAGTCCAGCAGGTTGATTCCCAGCTTCGGTGTCCCGCTGTCGTTGCCGTCGTAGTAGTGGTAGACGATCAGGTCGCCGTCGGTGTCGTTCATGACGGACTCGCCGCCGGGGCCGATGACCGTGCCGTGGGACTCCAGGACCGCCGTGCCGCCGTTGTCCGTCATCGCCACGCCGCTCTTGTCGTAGTACGGGCCGGTGACCGAGGTCGCGCGCCCCACCTTCACCTTGTACGTCGAGCTGGTGCCCTGGCAGCACAGGTCGTAGGAGGCGAAGAGGTAGTAGTAGCCGTTGCGTTTGATCACGTACGGCGCCTCCACCGCCTTGCTGCCGGTCGGCCGGGCGGCGATGGAGTAGCGGGTGGTGTCGCCCGAGTACTGCTTGCCCGTCGACGGGTCGATGCGGATCATCTTGATGCCCGTCCACCAACTCCCGAACGACAGCCACCACTTGCCGTCGCCGTCCACGAAGAGGTTGGGGTCGATGGCGTTGTAGTCGCTGGCGGACGTCGACGTGTAGACGATGCCGTAGTCCGACCAGGAGCCCGGCAGGCCCGTTGTGGAACCGGCCAATCCGATGGCCGACGTGTTGGAGCCGAACGTGGAGACGGCGTAGTACATCAGGTACTTGCCGCCGTGGTACGAGATGTCCGGCGCCCATGCCTCCGTCGCGTACGTCGACCACCAGCCCGGCTTCATGGTGAACGCGTCGGAGCCCGCCGTGAAGGCGACGCGGTCCGTGGACGTCTTGTACGCGAGGCCGCCGCCGGTGGAATACAGCAGGTAGCGGCCGGACGAGGTACGGATCATCGTCGGGTCGTGGACGATGACGTCACCGGTGACCGTGCCCGGGTCGGGGTACGCCGACGCGGCCGTCGGGACCAGGGCGAGCAGGATCGCGGCGGGGAGGGCGAGGAGTGCGGTGCGAGTGCGGCTCACGCGAAGCCTCCTTCTGCGGAGAAGAATTGATCGCCGACTTGTCCGTGATGTCGAACGGCGATCGTCAATTCGGACGGACCGTAGAATCGAATCGTTTTGCGGTCAACGGTCTGCACGGAAGTCGCGTGTCAACTCAGCTGTCTCAACCGCGGACTTGACTGTCACTCACTTTGCAGAACTGACAGCCTCCGAACAGAAACCGTTCCTACGGTGCCGTGTCCATGACAGACACCTCAGAGGACGCCCGCTCCGTCGGGCGCCGTACCGTACTCGTCGCCACCGGTACGACCGCCGCTGCCCTGGCCGTAGGCGCAGCGGTCTCGGCCGAGGCCCCCGCGGCAGCCGCCGCCCCCAACGTCCAGCCGGCCGCCGCCGCGGCGGTCTGCACGCTCACGGAGGAAATGACCGAAGGCCCCTACTACCTCGACGGCGCGCTGGTCCGCACGAACATCACCGAAGGCAAGTCGGGCATCGCGCTCAGCCTCGCCCTCACCGTCGTCAACTCCGCCTGCACCGTCATCCCGAACGCACTGGTGGAGGTCTGGCACGCCGACGCGCTCGGCGAGTACTCCGGCTACGTCGGCAACAACGGCCACAGCGAGAGCGACGACGGCACCTTCCTGCGCGGCGGGGTCCTCACCAACTCCAGCGGCGTCGCCAACATCACCACCATCTACCCGGGTTGGTACCGGGGCCGCTGCGTCCACATCCATGTGAAGGTCCACACGGGCGTCACCCTGACCTCCGACGGCTCCTTCAGCGGCGGTACGACCGTGCACACCGGTCAGCTCTTCATCAACGAGAGCATCACCACGGCGGTCGCGGCGGTCTCCCCCTACTCGACCAACACGGTCACCCGCACCACCCTCTCCGGCGACTCGATCTACGACGGCGGCGGCGCTTCCTCCGGCCTCATGACCGTCACCGGCTCCACCTCCGCCGGCTACACCGGCACGCTCACCCTCGGCGTCTCCAGCTGACGCCACGGGCCCCGGGGAAGGTGCGTCCCCCGGGGCCCGCCTCAGCGTCTGCGGCGCGGCGGCAGGTCCACCTCGGCCCGCACGGTCTTCCCCGGCGCGTCGGCACAGTCGCGGTCCAGCACCTCCCACCGGTCGGCCAGCGCGTCCACGAGCACGAGCCCGCGCCCGCCGTCGTCCAGCGGCCGAGGCGGCCGTACGCCCCCCGGTGCGGGCGGCCGTCGGTCGGCCCGGGTGTCGGTGACCTCGACGCGCACGCTCCCCGTCACCAGGGCCAGCCGCAACTCGAAGTCCCTGCCGGGCACCCGCCCGTGCGTCACCGCGTTCGCGGCCAGCTCCGCGACGATCACCGAGACCTTGTCGATCACCTCCGGCGCCGCGAACCTGCCTCCCCACACGTGGAGTTGGGCGACGGCGAGATGGCGGGCCAGCCGGGCACCACGCGGGGTGGCACTGAGCCGCTGGGCGAATGTCCGACTCACGGTGACCGGGGTGGGAGGAGCTTCCATGCACCCAATCTGGCCTGCGGAAAGGACGCTTCTCCAGGTCGGAGCCTCGTACGCCCGAACCGCGTACGCGGTCACGGACTGGACCGTACCGATGACCGACTGTCACCATGGCGTCGGAGGTGGCCTACGTGGGCGATGGATGTGAACCGGAGCCGTCGGACAGTCTGCGGACCTTCGGGGCGGTGGTCCAGGCGTTGCGCGAGCACGCGGGACTGAGCCGGGAGGAGTTCGGGGAAAGGGTCCGGTTCTCGAAACACACGGTGGCGTCGGTGGAGCTGGGGAGGAGGATGCCGGACGAGTCGTTCGTGCAGGCGGCGGAGGAGGCCCTGGGCAACACGGGGGCCTTACGGCGGGCGGCGGGACATGTGGCCCGGCAGCCGGGGCTGGCGGCTTGGTTTCGGCGGTGGGCGCGGATGGAGGCGACGGCGATCAGCCTCTACACCTACGAATGCCGAGTCGTACCAGGCCTGTTGCAAACAGAGGCCTACACGCGGGCGGTCTTCCTGAGCGTGCCGCCGATCCCCAACGATCAGGAACTAGATCATCGGGTGGCCGCGCGCGCGGCCCGACAGGATCTGCTGTCCACCCGGCGGGAGCGGCCGTGCGCGTTCAGTTTCATCGTCGAGCAGGCCTTGCTGGAGCGACGAACGGGCGGCGACGAAGTGACACGAGAGCTGCTCGACCACTTGCTGGAGGTGATCGACCACCACCGGAACGTGGAGATCCAGGTCATGCCGCTGCGGCAGCCCACACACGCCGGACTGGATGGCCCGTTGCAGCTGCTTGAGACCCCCGAGAATCAGTGGTTCGCTTATTCGGAAGGGCAGAAGAACGGCCGCCTCATCGCCGATCCGAAGGAGATCAGCGTCCTCCACCAGCGATATGGAAAACTGCGCGCGCAGGCCCCCAACCTCCGGGACTCCAGGGCTCTGTTGGAGCAGATGCGAGGAGCGCTATGAGCACGTCCGAACTGACCTGGTTCAAGAGCACTCACAGCAGTGGCAGCGAGGGCGACTGCGTCGAGGTCGCCCTCCAGTGGCGCAAGTCCAGTTACAGCAGTGGCAGTCAGGGCGACTGCGTAGAAGTCGCCACCCGCCCCACCACCATCCACATCCGCGACTCGAAGAACCCGCAGGGCCCCCGGCTGGCACTCTCCCCCGCCACCTGGGCCGGCTTCCTCACGTACGCGGTGCGATGACCGCTGGAGGATCGGTCCTCAGGCGGAACCGACCAACCGGCTCTCCCAGGCCCACGCGGCGATCTCGACCCGGTTGCGTGCGCCCAGCTTCGCCATCACGCCACCGGCCTTCGCTGCCTTCGCCTTCGTGCTCGGGGTGGCCCTGGGGCTGTTCCTGCGCCGCACGCTACCGGCCATGGCGGTGTCCCTGGTGGCCTTCGCCGTCATCCAGATCGTCATGCCCACCGTGGTCCGCCCGCACCTGGTGAAGCCGGTGAGTCCCTCGGTGCAACTCACCAAGTCGGCGCTCAGCACCCTGAACTTCCTCGGTGAGTACGGGACCGTCGGCGGCCTCAAGGTTCCCGACGGCGCCTGGGCGGTATCGACCAGCCCGATGCTCGACTCCGCGGGGAAGGACATCGGCCACACCAAGATGTACGCGGACTGCATCGGCATCGACAACCAGTCCGCCACGCTCGGCTGTCTGGCCGAGCAGAACCTGCACGTGAAGGTGACGGAGCAACCCGCAACCCGTTACCGGGACGTCCAGTGGTACGAGAGCGGCGTCCACGCCCTGGTCACGGCGGGACTGGCGGGTCTGGGTCTCTGGCGAGTCCGCGGCCGGCTGAACTGAGCGAAGCCCCTGGCGTGCGGCCAGGGGCTCCTCGGCTCTCCAGCCAGAGCGGGGCAGCCGTCAGGCGCTGACGGTGCCGCAGTTCTCGGCACGGTTGTAGTACTTACCGCCCTGGTACTCCCAGAGGATCGAACAGTACGTACCGGCGGCGATGTCCTTGTTCGGGTACACCTGGCAGCCGACGACCTGGGTCGGGCTGGCAGTGGTGATCGTGGCCGAGTTGCAGACCACGCCGTTCGGCCCGGTGACCTCTTCGTGGACCGGGTACCCGAAACCGACGTCCTTGGCCCACCCGCGCACCTCGGAGGCGTAGAGGCCCGAGCCGTTGATGTACATGCAGTTGTCGACGCCGGAATCGCCGTTGTGGCCGCATTCGTCGAACGTCATCGGGCGGATGGTGGCCGATGCGGAACCCGTCTGCACGACGAAGCCCAGCATGATCACTGCTGCCGACGCGAGGATCCGCTTGATGGTTTTCGGCATGGGAGACCTTTCCCCTGTGGGTGGACGTGATTCTTGGGCGACGGCCCGGGGCCGGACTGAGTGTCGTCGGCCGGGTGAAATTCTGGTGAGGCCCGACGGCCGGACACCAGATGCCGGGGGCAAGTGAGGGTTTCGCGGGGCGCCCGGGCGTGTGACCAGCGGAGATACACCGGGCCGTGACGGCGGGACGGGACGCCTGACGGGCCGAGGAACCGCGCGGCACACAGCGGGACGCGACACGCGGAATCGGAACGTCCCCTGTCACCTTGCCCGGCTACGATCTCCGGCCGGACCATGGGGAACGTCTTGGGACGGAATGGGGCGGGGTATGGCACGGTGGAAAGAACTGCCGGGGGGACTGGACCCCGTCGTGGTGGAGTTCGTCGGGCAGTTGCGTCGGCTGAAGGACGGCAGTGGTCTGAGTCTGCCCAGGCTCGCCGTGCGGACGGGTTACAGCGCATCCTCGTGGGAACGTTATCTGAGTGGCCGTCTGCTGCCGCCGGCCCCGGCGGTCGAGGCGCTGGCGGCGGTGACGGGCGCGGATACAGTGCGGCTGCTGGCGCTTCACGAGGCGGCGGCGGATTCCTGGCACCGGGACCGGCCTGCCGGCCCTGCGGACTTGGATGCCGAGTCGGGCGGTGAACCGCCGCCGATCACCGTTGCGCCGAGCCCTGTTCGGCGGCCGGTGACACGGCTGAGGCTGTACCTGACCGCTGCCGGGGCGGCCGTGGCGGGAGCGGCGATCGCCGGGGCGGCGGTGACGGCGGTCGACGGCGAGAGGCCGGCCGATTCCTCCCGCACGGTGGCGGTGGCCCATCCGATCACCTACGCCTGCACGTACGTCCGCAAGGCCGGGTCGTGGTACGCCGGGAACAGTG
This sequence comes from Streptomyces sp. NPDC101234, assembly GCF_044767525.1. NCBI lineage: Bacteria > Bacillati > Actinomycetota > Actinomycetes > Kitasatosporales > Streptomycetaceae > Streptomyces > Streptomyces sp. NPDC101234. Next base: position 322,034 of record NZ_JBIWOA010000005.1, read on the forward strand.
GCACCAACAGCGACCTGCTCGAAGTCGACATGTCGGGCCCCGAGGTCGCCGAACTGCAGTGCCTGCTCCAGCGTGCCGGTATCTCCCCGGGAGGCGTGGACGGCAACTTCGGACCGCTGACCGAGTCCGCGGTCATCACCGCGCAGAAGAGGTACCACCTGGACATCGACGGCCAGGTCGGCCCGCACACCTGGGCGGCGTTGCGCGGATGACGGGGATCCCGCCCGAGTGCGAGCGGCTGGCGGCCCGCCTTCGGATGCTCCGCGACCGCCGCCGGCTCACCCTGTCGGCGCTGGCGACGGAATCGGCCTACAGCAGGTCCTCCTGGCAGCGCTGGCTGGCCGGGCGGTCCGTTCCGCCCTGGCCGGCGGTGAGCGTGCTGTGCCGTCTCGCCGACGAGCCGGAGCCCGGCGTACGCCTGCTGTGGGAACTGGCGGAGAGAGCCTGGAGCCGACGCACCGCGACACGTGCGCTTCCCCCGGGAGACGGGGCGCAGGAGAAAACCCAGGAAACGCGGGAGACACCGGAACCCGCTGCTTCCCGCGAAGCGGCTCCGGCTCCGGTCGCGCCACCGGTCCGGCCGTTCCGCAAGCGACTCATCGGGGGCGTCGCCGCCGGGGTCGCCGCACTGGTCGCCTGCACCGTCTTCCTGCTCACCGGGGCGGGCCGGGTGACTTCCGATGCCTCAGCGGGCTTCCATGTCGGTTGTACGGGAGTCGCCTGCAACGGCAAGGACCCGGGACCACCCCTGTGCGGAGTCGAACCGAAGACGCTGCTGCACGTGCAGACACCCACCGGCATCGGGCTCGAAATACGCTATAACCCGTTGTGCCGGGCCGCCTGGGCCCGGGTATGGAACGCACCCACCGGCAGCACCCTGACTTTCACCGTCCCCGGTCAGCCCACACAGCGCGTGACCGCCGCACACGCGGACAACACCGACCCGTTCGTCTACACCGACCTGGCGGCCGTACCCGGCCACGGCCACGACATGAGGGCATGCGTGACCCCCCGCCCGCAGACCCCGGACACCTGCTACTCAGTACCCCAGCCGTGATCCCCGGGGGCTGGGGGAACTCCCCTCGCCGGCTTCCTCACGGACGCCGCTGGATGATTGGATCCCCGGTACGCGCACGTACCAGGGGGGTCCATGTCCATCAGCAAGTCCAGACGCCGTTCCCGTCCCTTTCCCGCCGCCGTGTTCCTGGCACTGGGCGCCGCCCTTCTCACCTCCTGCTCCGGCTCCGGGGGTACGGCCCTGGAAGGCGATGCGAAGGCCTCGAACCTCGTCGGGTACGACCATGCCCAGGTCGGCAAGGAGTACTGGGTGACCATGCCGCAGATGTCGAACACGTCGGGGAAGCCGCTCACCGTCCTGAGCGCGGAGATCGCCCATGTCCCGGCCGGGCTGCGGATCACGGGGTACCGGGTCGCCGACGCCGGCACCGGCGGTCACCCGATCGGGGTGATACCCGTCGGCGCCGAGGTCGCCGATGACCACAAGGGCGATTCGATCCCGGTCAAGGCGCACGGCTGGTCGACCCTGTACTACGAGGCCCGGGTCAAGGTGACCGGTGCCGTGCACGGGGACCTGTCCACCTGCCGCTACGAGTACCGGCAGGGTTCCGCCACCTACCACCAGGATCTCGGCTGCGACACCCGGATCCGCCTCGGCAAGGCTGTCCCTGCCGAAGGCTAGTCGTGCGCCTCGGGGTCGAACCCCTCGGGCGCCCGGTCGAGGAAGACCGAGACGGAGCTGATGCGGCCGTCCTCGTCGAGGTGAAGTACGTCGGTTCCGGTGGCGAAGGACGTGCCGGTGCCGTCGCCGGTGAGGATCTCCCACCGGAGCCTCGCGCGCTGGTGGTGCACCTGGGGCTGTTCGCGGAGCCGGAACGTGACCGTGCCCATGTGGGCCGCGAACTGATCACGAAAGTCGATCAACGCCTGTGTCCCGCTCAGGATCCCGATCTGCGCGCGGTACTCGACGCCGTCGGTGAAGGCGGCTTCGGCGCATGCGCGCTGCTCCCGCTCGACGCCGGTGTTCCAGAACCTTACGTACTGCGCCAGTTGTTCGTGGGCGTCGACGGTGGTCTCGGTCATGGTGGTGCTCCCTTCGTCGCGAACTGCGTTTCCGTGTTCCGACTTTGGGGGCGCGGGGCGAGCGCTGTCGATGACCTGCGAGGTCATTGCCGTGGCCCGTGGAGCCGGGCAGCCTGAGGGGCATGACGACGACCACCACCGAACCGGTCGGGGTGCAGGTGCGCCGCTGGCGGGAGCGACGCCGGCGTTCGCAGCTCGACGTGTCGCTCGCCGCCGAGTTGTCGACCCGGCACCTGAGCTGCATCGAGACCGGGCGGGCGAACCCGAGCCGGGACATGGTCCGGCGGCTGTGCGAGGAGCTCGACGTGCCGCTGCGGGAACGCAACGCGCTCTATCTGGCCGCCGGGTTCGCCCCGGTGCACCCCGAGCGCGCCTACGCCGATCTGGGCGCGGCGCGCGAGGCGGTGGAGGCCGTCCTGACCGGGCACGAGCCGAACCCGGCGCTCGCCGTCAACGTGCGCTGGGAGCTGCTGGCCGCGAACCGTGCCATGGGGCTGTTCCTCGGTGGTGTGGCGGCGGAGGAGGTGACCCGGCCGCCGGTGAACGTACTGCGGGCGACCCTGCACCCCGACGGCCTGTCCGGACGCATCCGCAACCTCGCGCAGTGGCGGGCGCATGTGCTGCGCCGGGTCCGCCGCCAGCTGGAGCGGACCTCGGCCGCCGGCCTGGCCGAGCTGCTCGCGGAGCTGGAGGGCTACCCCGGCCCCGAGGAGACGGACGCGCGCCCGGACCGGACGCCGTACGACGACCTGGTGGTTCCGCTGTTGCTGTCGTCCGAGCACGGGGAACTCGCGCTGCTCTACACCACCACGGTGTTCGGTTCGCCGCGTGACGTGACCCTGGACGAGATCGCCGTCGAGACCTTCTTCCCGGCGGACGCGCGGACGGCGGCGATCCTGCGCGCGATGGCCGGATGATGGGCGAGCGATAGAATCGTGCCATGTCTGCCGTCATCGACTTCCTGCCCAGCCGGCCCCACCGGGTCGTGGTGCTCGCTCTCGACGGGGTGTATCCGTTCGAGCTGGGGATCCCGAACCGGGTGTTCCCGTGCGTCCCCGGCGCCTACGACGTGGTGACGTGCGCGGCGACGGACGACCGCACCGTGGCGACCAGCGCCGACTTCACGGTCACCGTCGGGCACGGGCCCGAGGCGCTGGAGAGCGCGGACACCGTGGTCGTACCGCCGTACGACATGGCGCGGATCTCGCAGGAGCTGTCCGAGCCGGTCGCCGCCGCGCTCGCGCGGATCCGGCCGGGCACCCGGATCGTCTCCATCTGTACGGGGGCGTTCGCGCTCGCGGCGGCCGGGCTGCTCGACGGGCGGCCCGCGACGACCCACTGGGCGCTGGCGCCCCGGTTCCGGCGGATGTTCCCCCAGGTCGACCTGGACCCCGACGTGTTGTTCATCGACGACGGTGATGTGCTGACCTCCGCGGGGGCCGCGTCCGGTGTCGACGTCTGTCTGCACGTCGTCCGCTCCGACCACGGCAGCGCGGTCGCCAACAGCGTGGCCCGGCAGTGCGTCGTACCGCCGTGGCGGGACGGCGGGCAGGCGCAGTACATCGAGCAGCCGGTGCCGGACGAGGGCGCCACCGGTACGGCGGCCACCCGGGCCTGGGCCCTGGAGAACCTGGAACGCCCGCTCGCCCTCGGGGAGTTGGCCGAGCATGCGCGGATGAGCCGGCGCACCTTCGCACGCCGCTTCCAGGAGGAGACCGGTACCAGCCCGGGGCGCTGGCTGATCCAGCAGCGGGTGCACCGCGCCCGCCACCTCCTGGAGAGCAGCGACCTTCCGGTCGACCGCGTCGCGGCGGAGGTCGGCTTCGCCACCGGCACGTCTCTGCGGCAGCACCTGCACGCGGCGATCGGCGTCTCCCCGCAGGCGTACCGGAACACCTTCCGGAGCACGGTGCCGGGCGACAGCAAGGTCTGAGCGTTCCCGTTCCTGCTCCCGCTCCCGCTCCCGCTCCCGCTCAGGCGAAGTGGCGGACGCGGGCGGCCGTCGCGGGGGCGTACGGCAGCCAGTCGTGCACCGAGCCGGTCCTGACGAACTCGGCGACCGCGCCGCCGAAGGCCCTCCCCAGGGCGCGCTGGGCGTCCCCCACCGTGCCGAGCATCGGGCTGTCCGGGTACGCGTCGAAGGTGTTGAAGAGGAAGGGGAGTTCGCCGCAGTGGGTGGCGCCGAGGGAGTGGGGGTCCTCGGCCGGGCGGTAGTCGAACCGGTAGACGTGGGTGGCGTTGCCGCCGGCCGCGTGGTGGTCGGCGATCCGCAGCGCGTCGTCGCGGAACAGCCCGTCCGTGCCGATCGCGGTGAAGATCTGTGCGGGGGTGCCCTGCGGGAGCCGGGCGGCGTACGTGTCGTAGAGCTGCTGGGCGTGGTCACCGGCCTGGTCCTTCAGGAGGCCGACCGTGCCGGCGGCGGTGAGGTTCTGGATGTACGGGTCGAAGGTGAAGAAGGCCGTCGCCTCGTCCTCTGTGGTGCCGATGAGCAGCGGCTTGCCCTCCAGTGCGCCGTCGGCGAGGGCCCGCTGCCAGGTGCGGGGCATGCCGGGGGCGCCGAGCACCGGGTACATCGGCGGGGCCGCGTTGCCGGGGCGGGCGAGCCGGCCCGCGAGCCGGCCGTAGGTGGAGAGCAGTTGTCCGGCGGGCAGGGCGCGCAGGGCCTTGCCGGGGTCGGCGCCGGCCGGGATGCCGAGCAGACGCAGGTAGGCCTCGGCGTGCTCGGCCGCGTCCCGCGGGTCCTGCGGGGGCAGTCCGAAGGGGCCGCTCTGCAGGAGCACCCGGGTGATCAGGCCGCTGGTCTCCGGGTCGAGGGCCAGGGAGAGGGTGGAGTAGGCGCCGGCCGACTGGCCGCCGACCGTCACCTCGCGCGGGTCGCCGCCGAAGGAGGCGATGTTGTCCCGGACCCAGCGCAGCAGGGCACCCTGGTCCTGGGGGCCGAGGTTGGCGGCCCCGATCTCCGGCAGATACAGGTAACCCAGCGGTCCGACACGGTAGTTGGCGGTGACGACCACGATGTCGCCGAGGGCGGCGAGGCGGGAGCCGTCGTACCAGTCCCAGCCGCCGGAGCCGCTGGTGAAGCCGCCGCCGTGCCACCAGACCAGGACCGGGCGGGGCGTCCCGTCGGTCAGGGCCCGGCGCGGGGCGAAGACGTTGACGGTCAGGCTGCCGTCCTCGTCCCAGTCGGACGTGCGGTGGCCCATCACCTGCTCCAGGCGGGACGGCCCCTGGGGGACGGAGGGGCCGGACTCGGCGGCCTCCCGCACTCCGGTCCAGCCCTGGTGCGGCCGCGGCGGTGCGAACCGCAGCTCGCCGACCGGGGACGCCGCGTACGGGATGCCCCGGAAGGCGATCGCCTCGCCCTCCGCGACGCCGCCGACCCTGCCCCGGTTCGTGGCCACGGTCCGGTCCTCGATGCCCGTCATGGTGCTCACCTCTCTCGGTTCCGTTGCTGTGCCACCGATCCTCACCGGGTGAGCGGAAACGGGCCAGAAAGCACGCATGGAATCGAGAATGAAGGACATATGATCTCCGGACATGGAGAAAAAGCGTCAGCAGCTGGATGAGACCGACAGCCGGATCGCCGCCGCGATGCTGGCCTCCCCGCGCGCCTCCTGGCGCACGGTCGGGCAGGTCCTCGGCATCTCCGAGCGCACCGTGGTACGGCGTGCGGCGCCGCTCTTCCACGACGGCACCCTGCGGTCCACGGCGGTCCGCAACCCCGTGTGCTTCCCCGACCTGATCCCGCTGGCCCTGCGCATCCGGTGCAAGCCCAACCGGATCAGCGCCATCGCCGCCACCCTGGCGCGCCGGCCCGACACCGTCTGGGTGGACGTCCTCGGCGGCGGCGACGAGATCTGCACCGTCCTGTTCCTGGACGGCCCGGACGCCCGCAACAACCTGCTGCTGCGCGATCTCCCGGCCACCGCGGCGGTCCAGTCGTGGACCTCGCACGCCCTGTTGCGGGTCTTCCCGGCCGGCTTCGACTGGAGCGGCGGCCTGCTGTCGCAGGAGGAGCTGGCCCGTCTGCGCCCGGTCGCGCCCGTGACCTGCACCCGCACCCACTCCTCGCTCCTCCCCGTCGACCTCCGGCTGGTCGACGGGCTGATCGAGGACGGGCGGGCCTCCTACACGGAGCTCGCCCGCCGCGCCGACACCAGCGCCCTGACCGCCCGCCGCCGCCTGGAGGCGCTGGCGAGCGGCCAGGTGGTCAGGATCGCGACCGAGGTCGATCTGGCCCGGCTGGGCATCCGCACCGAGGCGCTGCTGTGGATGACGGTCGCCCCCGGCGGCCTGGAGGAGACCGGCCGGCGGCTCAGCCGCCATCCACAGGTCCGGTTCGCGTCGGCCACCACCGGTTCGGCCAACCTCCTGGTGGCCGTCGCGGCGACCGACCTCGACGCGCTCTATCTCTTCCTGAGCGACACCGTCGGTGCGCTCGACCACGTCACCACGATGGAGGTCACACCCATCCTGACCGGGGTCAAGCGGACCGGCCTGGTCCGCCCGGGCAGCCTGTGACCGCCCGGGCGGCCCGGTGGGCCTACTTGCCGGGGCACTCCTTCCAGGCCATGTGGTAGACGGTGCTGATGTCGCCGTCGGTGGAGTCCATGGTCATGAAGCTGACCTTGCCGGGGTTCGCGGTCCCGGCGTTGACCCGCAGCTCCGTGTTGATGTTGAAGTTGCGCTGGACCCCGCAGGGCGCCCAGACCAGTTGCGCCCAGTCGGTGGTGTCGGTGGCCTGCCAGTTGTCGTCGTAGGGGCCGCTGAAGGGGTGGCTGGCGGCGGCCGTGTTGGACGAGCCCTGGAAGTAGTACGAGGCGCGCTGGGTGCCGGTGGCGCCGGACTGGAGGGACGCGTAGCCCCGGTAGTCGGCGCTGGCGATGGCGTAGGTGAAGCCCTGCGGAACGTGCACGACCAGGTTGAGCTGGCAGTTGCGGCGCAGGGCGGTGGGGTCGGAGTTGCCGCCCGCCTGGGCGAGATAGGCGCTGTAGGTGACGGTGAAGGCGGTGTTGTCCTCGGAGACGGCGACGGCGGTGGTGCCCTGCGGACAGCCGGAGCCGTTCACCGTGGCGATGTTGATGACGATCTTGTCCGGCGGCGGGTCGTCGAACACCGGCGACGACGAGGCCCGGGCCTGGGCGGGCAGCCCGGCGGTGAGCAGCGCGGCGAGCGCTCCGCCGAGCAGGAGTCCATGTCTCCTGGGTCTCCTGAGTCCCATGGTTTCTCCAGTTCGGTGATCGGGTGGGGGGTTACGCCCGCGACCCTCATCACCCACATGGTTTACCTTTGAAGAACCTGTGGGTTTCCTGTGAAGACCGGGGCGCTCGAATCGTAGGAACCCCCGCACGAACCGGTCAGGGCGAACTCCGGCCATTCACAACGCCGGATTTCACAGCCCCCTGAAGCCTGTACGAGTACTACGGGTGCTACGGGTTCTCCCAGGCCGCCGGTTCCGCCGCCAGCGCCCGTACCGGTTCCGGGAGCGCGTCCGCCGCGATGTCCGCCACGGTGACACCTTCGAGGATCTTGCGGACGTTGGCGCGCAACGCGATCCAGAGCGGCAGCAGGGGCTGGGCGGTGCCGGTGTAGGCCAGGCCCGTCGGGCGTTCGCCGCGTACCGACACGATCGGACCGTCCACCGCCCGGATCAGGTCCGCCACGGTGATCGCGGACGCCTCCCTGGCCAGCCGGTAGCCACCGCCCCCGCCCCGCCGGCTGTCGACGATCCCGGCGCGCCGCAGGTCGCCCAGGATGCCCTCGAGGAACTTGTGCGGGATGTCCTGCGCACAGGAGATCTCCTCCGCCTTCACCGGACCGCCGCCCTGCCGTACGGCGAGCTCCAGTACCGCCCGTACCGCGTAATCCGCCCGTGCCGAGATCCTCATGGATCCATTGTGGGGCGTACTCCCGTGCAGAATGACCGGACCCGCGCCCCGTAAGATCGCCCGGGAGGATCCCTTGGCGCTCAGCAGACGTACCTTCAGTGCACTCGCCGGCTCGGCCGCGCTCGGCTTCGCCCTGGGCGGCAGCGGCGGCCCCGGCGCGCCCTCGGCGTACGCGGCGCGCAGCGTGCCGACCGGCCCGGCCCCGGCCCCGCCGAGCGCCGACGGGCAGCGGCACACCATCGGCTACGACCACCACTCCCTCGTCGTCGACGGCCGGCGGCTGGTGGTCTGGTCCGGCGAGATGCACCCCTTCCGCCTCCCGAGCCCGTCCCTGTGGCGGGACGTGCTGGAGAAAATGCGGGCGCACGGCTACAACACGGTCAGCATCTACGTGGCCTGGAACTACCACTCCCCCGCACCCGGCGCGTACGACTTCACCGGCGTGCGCGACCTCGATCTCTTCCTCCGCACGGCCGCCGAGACCGGGCTGTACGTCATCGTCCGCCCCGGCCCCTACATCAACGCCGAGGTCGACGCCGGCGGCTTCCCCGGCTGGCTCACCGCCACCGAGGGCACCGCCCGCACCACCGACCCGACCTACCTCGGGCATGTCGACGCGTGGCTGACGGCCGTCAACCGCATCGTGCGCCGCCACCAGTTCACGGACGGCGGCGGGTCCGTGCTGCTCTACCAGATCGAGAACGAGTACGACGGCCACGTCACCGACCCGACCGGCCCCGCCTACATGTCCCACCTGTACAAGAAGGTGCGGGCCGACGGCATCGACGTCCCCCTCTTCCACAACGACAAGGGACGCAACGGCTACTGGATCCCCGGCTCCTTCGACACCGGCGGCGAGAAGGGGAAGTGGCTGTACGGCTTCGACGGCTACCCCTCCCCCACCCAGACCCCGCCCGACTGGGGCGACTTCGGGACCGGCGGCCTCGAGGGCGGGGCCACCGCGAGCCCGCACACGCCCGGCTTCGTACCGGAGTTCGGGGGCGGCTGGTTCGACCCCTGGGGCGGGGTCGAGTTCGGCGGCAAGGGCTACGCCGGATCCCGGCTCACCCGGGACGCGGCCTACGAACGCCGCTTCTACCTCACCAACCTCGCCAACGGCATCACCCTCCACAACGTCTACATGACCTACGGCGGCACCAGTTGGGGCTGGCTGCCGGCGCCGGTCGTCTACACGTCGTACGACTACGGCGCGGCCATCGATGAGGCCCGCAACGTCACGACGAAGATCGCGCCGATGCACCAGCTCGGCCATCTCCTCCAGCGCGTCCCGGACTTCGCGAAACTCGAACGCGCGGCGGACGTCCATGTGCCCGGCCTGAAGGCGTACCACCTCACCAACCCGGACACCGGTTCCCATGTGTACGTGCTGCGCAACGACAGCACGACCGAGGTGAAGTCCACGCTCAGGACCGCGGCGGGCGACGACGTCGAAGTCACCGTCCCCGCCACGGACGCCCGGCTCCTGACCACCGGGCTCGCCCTCGGCGAGCGGACGTTGCGGTACTGCACCGCCCAGCCGGCGTTCGTCCTCACCGCCGGCCGGCAGGACATCGCCCTGTTCACCGGCCGGTACGGCGAGATGGCCCACCTGGTGCTGGAGAGCCCGTCCGAGCCGTTCGTCCAGCGCATCGACGCCGAGGCGGCCTGGGTGTACGACCAGGACGTCCTGCACGTCACCGTGCCGCTCGGGGTGGGCGGGCTCACCCGGGTCCTGGTCCAGCGCGGCGACAGCGACACCCCGCTGCTGCTGCTCTTCGCCGCCGACGGGACGTCCATGCGGCTGTTCCCGTACGACACCCCGTCCGGCACGGTGCTGGTCTACGGACCGACGCTGCTGCGCCACGCCAAGCTCCGCGGGGACACCGTGGAGCTCACCGGCGACACCACCGTCGAGACCGGTCTGGAGGTCTGGGGGCCCCGCGGGATCACCTCGGTCACCTGGAACGGACAGCCGGTGCGGACCCGGGTGAGCCTTGCCGGCAGCCTCGTCTCCGAGATCAACCTCGCGGGGGCGCCGAAGGTGGCGCTGCCCGCGCTGGCCGGCTGGCGCCGGAAGACCGAGAACCCCGAGTCGGCGGCGGGCTTCGACGACTCGAAGTGGACGGTCGCCGACAAGAAGACGACGTTCAGCACGACGCCCGTGCCCAAGGGCCGGCCGGTGCTCTTCGCCGACGACTACGGCTTCCACTACGGGGACGTCTGGTACCGGGGGCGGATCGAGGACGACTCCCTGGTGGGCCTGGAGTCCGTCTCCCTCGCCTACAGCACGGGAACCCAGGGCATGCTGATGGCCTGGCTGGACGGGAAGCCGCTGGGCTCGCACCGGATGCCGGTACCGGACGCGAAGACGGTCCGGCAGGGGAGCTGGACGGCCACCGCCGAATTCCCCGTCGCCGGGCCGAAAACGAAGAAGGAGCGGGAGAAGGCGGAGGAGAAGCGGTCGCATGTGCTGTCCGTACTCGTGCGGCGGATGCAGCACGACATGGACGGCAGATCCGTGGACACGCAGAAGGCGGCACGCGGACTGACCACCGTGACCTTCAAGGGGGCTTCCCCTACGGTGAGCTGGCGGATCCAGGGGGCCGGCGCTCCGGATCCGGTGCGGGGGCCGCAGAACAACGGCGGGCTGTACGGCGAACGGGAGGGCTGGCATCTCCCCGGGTTCGCGGACGGTGCGTGGGAGGCGGCCGAACTTCCGCGCGCGGACCAGGGGATGGGTGTCACCTGGTACCGGACCGGGTTCCGGCTGGCCGTACCGGACGGGGTCGACGCGTCGGTGGGGCTGGTGCTGGAGGACGATCCGGCTCGCGCCTACCGGGTGCAGATCTTTCTGAACGGGTGGAATCTGGGGCAGTACATCAACGATGTCGGGCCGCAGCATTCGTTCGTGCTGCCCAACGGGATTCTGCGGACCCGGGGTGCGAACACGTTGGCGCTGGCCGTGCTCGGGGACGGGACGTCGGAGATCGGTCCTGGGTCGGTACGGCTGGAGTTGCTGGGGAGTGCGGCCGGAGGAGTGCCGGTTGTGGGGGTGGACTCCCCCGGCCGTTAGGTGCGGGTTGTGTGTGGTTGCTCGCGCCCACGCGGCGGAGCCGCAAATCGACACAGCCCCGCGCCCCTGAAGGGGCGCTTACGCCAGTCGGATCACATTCCAGGACAGGGGCTCAAGCACTGCCTTCAGGGTGCCGTCGCTCAGCGTCGTGCCCTCGGCCTGGTGAGGCGTGACCCGCTCCGGGGCCTCCAGGGTGTTGCGGGCGTCGGGGTCCTGGTCGGCGAGGACGCTGTGCTCCGTGACCTGGGTCAGGTCGAGGCCGCTCAGGGCGATTTCGAGGGGCAGGGCCTCCGTCTGGCTGCGGTTGACCGCGAAGACGGTGACCGTGCCGTCGTCGGCCCTGACCGCCGTCGCGTGCAGCAGACTCGTCTCGCCGTACTTCTTCGTCTGGTGCGTCGGTGAGTCCACGCGTACGTCCAGGACCTGGCCCCTGCCGTACCGCGACGCCTGGGCGAAGGGGAAGAACGTCGTCTGGCGCCAGGCCGGGCCGCCGGGCTCCGTCATGATCGGGGCGATGACGTTGACCAGCTGGGCCAGGCAGGCGACCGTGACGCGGTCCGCGTGGCGGAGCAGGGCGATGAGGAGGGAGCCGAACACCACCGCGTCCAGGACGCTGTAGTTGTCCTCCAGCAGGCGGGGGGCCTCGGGCCAGTCCCGCGTGTCGGAGTTCTCGATCTCGTGCCACTTCGAGGTGTACCAGACGTTCCACTCGTCGAAGGAGAGGTTGATCTTCTTCTGGGACTTCAGCCTGGCGCCCACGTGGTCACAGGTGGCGACCACGTTCTCGATGAAGGACTCCATGTCGACGGCGGAGGCCAGGAAGGAGTCGAGATCGCCGTCCTGGGGCTCGTAGTAGGCGTGCAGGGAGATGTAGTCGACCAGGTCGTACGTCTCCGCGAGGACCGTCGCCTCCCACTCCGCGAAGGTCGGCATGGACTGGCTGGAGGAACCGCAGGCGACCAGTTCCACGGTCGGGTCCATCTGGCGCATGGCGCGGGCGGTCTCGGCGGCGATACGGCCGTACTCCTCGGCCGTCTTGTGGCCGGTCTGCCAGGGGCCGTCCATCTCGTTGCCCAGGCACCAGACCTTGATGCCGAAGGGGTCCTTGTCGCCGTGCGCGGCCCGGAGGTCGGAGAGGGCGGTGCCGGAGGGGTGGTTGGCGTACTCCTGGAGTTCCAGTGCCTCCGCCACGCCCCGCGTACCGAGGTTGATCGCCATCATGGGCTCGGCCTGCGGGCCGACCTTCTTCAGGAAGGCGATGTACTCGCCGAGTCCGAAGCGGTTGGTCTCCGTCGACCGCCAGGCGAGGTCGAGGCGGCGGGGGCGGTCCTCGACGGGGCCGACGGAGTCTTCCCAGCGGTAGCCGGAGACGAAGTTGCCGCCGGGGTAGCGGATGGTGGTGACGCCGAGTTCGCGGACGAGGTCGAGGACGTCCTGGCGGAGGCCGGCGTCGTCCGCCGTGGGGTGGCCGGGCTCGAAGATGCCGGTGTAGACACAGCGGCCCAGATGCTCGACGAAGGAGCCGAACAAGCGGGGGTTGACTTCGCCGATGGTGAAGGCGGGGTCGAGGGTGAAGCGGGCGGTGCGCATTTTCGCCTTTCGGGGTGGGTTGTTCTCAATCGTGGGCGGGTGCGGGTGCGTTGTGGCTGGTCGCGCCCACGCGGCGGAGCCGCAAATGGACACAGCCCCGCGCCCCTGGGTCGGCTGCCCCTAAGTAAGTTTCGGCCAGCCGTTCTCTGTCCAGCCCAAAGGATTCAGCCCCAGCTTCGGCGTGCCGTTGTCGTCGGCGTCGTAGTAGTGGTACGCCAGCCAGGTCTTGCCGTGGGTGCGGAAGGTGGACTCGCCGCCCGTGCCGATGTAGCGGCCGTGGCCTGCCAGGAACAGGTCTCCGCCGCCCTGCAGCATCGGGGTGCCCGTGCTGTCCGTGTACGGGCCCGTCACCGACGTCGAGCGGCCCACTCTGATCTTGTACGTCGAGTTCGCGCCCGCGCAGCAGGCGTCGTACGACGCGAAGAGGTAGTAGTAGCGGCCGTGGTGGAGGATCGACGCGCCTTCGACCGCGTAGGGGGCGTCGGGGCGGGTGGCCAGGTGGGCGACGGGGGCTCCGGGGAGCGCCTTGCCGGTCCTGCGGTCGAGTTCGACCATGCGGATGCCGGTCCAGTAGGAGCCGAACGCCATCCACAGGCGGCCGTCGGCGCGGACGATCGCGGGGTCGATGGCGTTCCAGGAGTCGGTGGTCTGCGAGGTGAAGGCGGGGCCGTGGTCGGTCCAGGTGCCGGGGAGGCCGGACGGGGAGGTTGCCACGCCGATCGCGGAGTGGTTGGTGCCCCAGGAGGAGACTGCGTAGTAGAGCCAGTAGTGGCCGTCGCGGTAGGAGAGGTCGGGGGCCCAGGGGTCGGCGGTGGAGTTGTAGTCGTACCACCAGCTCGGCGGGGTGGTGAACGCGTTGCCCGCGTCGGTCCAGTCGCGGAGGTTCGTGGAGAGGCGGGCGCCGATGATGCCGCCGGTGGAGTAGGCGACGTACCGGCCGTTCTTCAGCTGGTGGACCGTGGGGTCGTGGATGATCTGCTGGCCGGTCAGGGGGAGGGGGTCGGGGTAGGCGGCGTCGGCGGAGGCGGTGGTGGGGAGGAGGGCGATCGTCGCCGCCGTGAGGAGCGCGGCGAGTCTGGGGAAACGCTTCAACTCGGGCTCCCTACTGGCCGGCCAGGCCCGTGTGGGCGACGCCCGCCACGATCTGGCGCTGGAAGAAGACGAACACGACGATCAGCGGGAGGCCCGCCATGAGGCCGCCGGCCATGAGCTGGGCCCACTGGATGCCGTAGGAGTTCATGACGGTCGCGATGCCGTTCGGCATGGTCATCAGGTCGGGGTTGTTGGTCACCATGTAGGGCCACAGGAAGTTGTTCCACGAGGCGATGAAGGTGAAGATGCCGACCGCGGCGAGGGAGGGGCGGGACAGCGGCAGGACGATGGTGAAGAAGACCCGCCAGCGGCCCGCGCCGTCGATGAAGGCGGCCTCCTCCAGTTCGCGCGGGATGCCCTGGAAGAACTTGTAGAGGATGTAGACCATCGCGGCCGGGGCGCACTGCGGCAGGATCATGCCCCAGTAGGTGTCCACCATGCCCATCTGCTGGACGGTGGTGAAGAGGGGAACACCGAGGACGGCCGGGGAGACCATCAGGCCGGACATGACCAGGCCCATCAGCGCGCCCTTGCCGCGGAACTCGGTGCGTGCGAAACCGTATCCGGCGAGCGCGCTCACCAGTACGACGACGGACGTCACGCAGACCGAGACGACCAGGGAGTTCACGAACCAGTCGGTGATGTTGCCGGTCTCGAAGAGGGCCTTCCAGGCCTGTCCCGTCCAGTGCTCGGGCAGCCAGTGCGTCGGTACGTCGACGGCCTCCGTCTCCGACTTGAGGGAGGTGAACAGGCCCCAGAAGAGGGGGGCGAGGAAGACCACGGAGACGGCGGTGCCGAGCAGGGTGAGGACGATCTGGCTGGGCGTCCACGCCCTACGGGGCTTCACGGGTACGGCGGTCGTCATCGGGTGGCCTCCTCGGTGCGGTTGCGCAGCAGCCACATGCGTACGAGGGCGACGGCCGCGATGATCACGAAGAAGATGATGGAGATCGCGGAGGCGTAGCCGACGCGGTAGCTGGTGAAGCCCTCTTCGAGGGTGTACTGGACGAAGGTGCGGGTGGAACTCTCGGGGCCCGGGCCGAAGTCCATCATGACCACGGCCTGGTCGAAGACCTGGAGTGACGCGAGGATCTGCAGGGCGATGACCAGGCCGGTGATGTTGCGGAGCATCGGCAGGGTGATGTGGACCATGCGGTGCCAGGCGTTCGCGCCGTCCAGCTTCGCGGCCTCGTAGAGGTGGGCGGGGATGGACTGGAGGGCGGCCAGGTAGAGCAGGAAGCTGAAGCCGACCGTCCACCACAGGGTCTCGATGACGATGGCGAGCATCGCGTACGACTTGTCGGTCAGCCACGGGGTGTCGATGCCGAACACGTAGTTGACCATTCCCGTGCCGGGGTTGAACAGCCACTGCCAGAGGTTGCCGGCGACCGTGGAGGGGAGCAGGAAGGGCGCGAAGAAGCAGAGGCGCCACAGCCATTTGCCGCGCTCGATGTGGTGGGCGAGCATCGCGAGGAGGAAGGCGAGGACGGTGATGCAGGGTACGACCAGCAGCGTGAAGTACGCGCTGTGGCCGAGGGCGTCCCACATCAGCGGGTCCTTGAGGGCCTCGCGGTAGTTGTCGAGGCCGATGAAGCTCTCGCCGGTGCCGGTGATGTTGGCGTCCGTGAGGCTGAGGTAGACACCGCGCAGCAGCGGCCAGATGACGAAGAGGGTGAAGAGGAGGAGGAAGGGCGCCACGAACCAGCCGCCGTGCTGGAAGCCCTGCTTGCGGCGGAGGGTGGCGCTCGCGGCGGCGGTCCTGGCGCGGGCCGGTGCGAAGACGGTCTCGGCGGTCGTCATGCGGCCGTACCTCCCTGCGCGGCGGTCTTGCCGTCCATGGGGTTCTTCATCGCGAGCAGCGTGGCGAGTTCCTTCTTCATCCGGCCGGCCGCGGCATCGGGTTTCGCCGAGCCCACGGTGGAGGAGACGACGATCGGGCCGACGCGCTGGGCGAGGATGCCGGTGGAGCCCGCGAACCACACCTTGGGCTCGTTGGCCTGGTGGTTCATGGCCGACGCGTACTCGTTCTGCGGGTAGAGCTTCTGGTAGGCGGGAGTGGAGAGAGTCGGCAGATAGGCGGGGATGTGGCCGCCGGCCGCCCACTGCTGGGCGTGGGTGACGACGTACGCGGCGAGCTGGTGGGCCGCTTCATCGGTGGCACCGCCGCGGTCGGACTGGTGGGGCAGCACGAAGGAGTGCGACTCGGCGTGGGTGGCCTGGGTGCCGAAGACGGGCGGGAGAGGGATCGCGCCGTAGTCGAGTTTCGCGCCGGAGTAGACGGGCACCGACCAGTTGCCCTCCCAGGCGAACGGGGCGCCGTTGATGAACTGTTCGGCGTTGACGGAGCCCATCGTCGGGTCGGCGTAGCCGTCGGTGACATGACGGCGCAGGAACTCCAGGACCTGGGTGGCCTTGTCGGTGTCGAAGGTGACCTCGGTGCGGGCGTCGTTGAACCAGGTGCCGCCGAGCTGCGTGTAGAAGGCGACGAAGAACCACCACTGGAAGTTCTGGTCGTTGATCCACAGGCCGATGGTCTGCAGGCCCTTCTTGGTGGCCTTCTTGGCCTCCTTGAGGACTCCGAACCAGTCGTCGGTGGAGCTGACCGGCACGATCCGGTCGTCGGCGCCGAGCAGGCCCGCCTTCTTCAGCACGTCCTTGCGGTAGAAGCAGAGCTGGACGTGGACGTCGAGCGGGAGGGCGTAGAGCTTGCCGTCGACGATGCCGCGCTGCCACAGCTTGGGGTTGTAGTCCGACTCCCGCAGGCCGTACTTGGCGAGCAGGTCGACGTCCCAGGCGTCCAGGAGGCGGCCCGGCGCGAAGCCGGCGACCCGGCCGATGTGCATGACGCCGAGGTCCGGTGCGCGGTTGCCGGCCGCCGCCATGGCGAGCTTGGTGTAGAAGGGGTTGCCCCACTGGAGGGTGGAGTCCTTCACCGCGATGTCCGGGTGCGCCTTACGGAAGGCGTCCAGCATCGCGATCATGTTGGAGCCGTCACCGCCGCTGAAGAGGTTCCAGTAGCGCACGCGGGTGCGTGCGGTGGAGGCGAGCGCGTCGGCGCCGCTGCCGAGGGCCGCGAAGCCGAAGCTCCCCGCCACCGCCAGCCCGCCCGCAGCGCCCAGTAGTTGCCTGCGACTGAGGCCAGGTCGTCCCATTGCCTGCCCTTACACTCGTTCGACATATCGAATCATGCCCGTAACTTCGAACGGGACCGTAAAATCGAAGCGCTTCCGCGTCAATGGGTACAGCGCGACTTTCCTGTATCAGGCACTCGTTCTCACTCGTTCCCAGGTGAATCACCGACGTCGGATCGCATGACGGGGACACATCCGGACGCGTAACCTCGGACGGGCCGCCGCGGCGCGGTGACCGCCGTCGGGGCGGTGCGAAGGGGGAGCGATGGACTTGGCCGGCGCTCGGCACCTGTGGGCCCGGATCACCGCGAGGCCGCGGCTCTCCCGGCCGAACGCACAGATGCGTGTCCTCGCCGCCGGCCTCGCCGCCGCCGTCCGTGCCCGGCCGTATCCGCCCGCCGACGTGGGCGAGTTGTGCCGGGCGCTGTGCGAGGAGATGACCGCGCTGCGCGCCGGACGGCCGGTGGAGCTGCGGTTCGAGCGGTTCCCGGACGAGATCGAGGTCACCGGACTGTGGGTGGAGTTCCAGGACTTCGACCTGGTCATCGTCGAGGAGCGGGCCGAGGCCGTGCAGCAACTGGTCATCCTCGGACATGAGTTGTGGCATCTGCAGGCCGGCCACCGGCACCAGCACGGGGTCGCCCCGGAGGCCGCCCGCGCGCTCGTCGGCCAACCCGGCTGGCGGGACACGGCGTTGACAGTGGCCGCGCGCAACGGCTCCCGGGAGACCGACGAGGCCGAGGCCGACGACTTCGGCTACCGGCTCGCCACCGCCTTCCGGCCGTACGTCGAACGGCCGGGCCGCTCCCCGCACGACCCCGTCCAGCGCTCCCTCGGCTACCGCGGGCGCGGCGGAGCGGCGCGGTGACCTCCCCCCTGGCCATGCCCAACCCCGCTGGAATCCTGGGCGAGTTCTACATCTCCTTCTGGATCCCCACCGCGGTGCTCACCACCGCCCTGGCGATCAAGCTGCCCTCCATCATCCGGCTGTGGCGGGACCCGCTGCTGCGCGCGGTCGGCGGACTGCTGCTGCTCGGCAGCGCGGTGTTCGTGTTCTGCACCCCGTCGACGATCGCCGCCGTGAACCGGTGGACCGGTGTGCCCAACATCTCGGCGCCCTGGTGCTACTCACTGCTCACCGCGCTCGGCGCCTCCTGTCTGCTGCTGATCATCGCCTGGCGCAACGGCCTGTCCGACCGGTCCGCGGCCACCCGGCGTGCGATCCGCTGGGTGATCTCCGGCTACTCCGCGGTGATCGCCACCCTGTGGCTGCTGTTCGCCCTCGCCGACGTGCCAGTGGAGCGGCTGCGGGACCTGGACACGTACTACGCCACCACCCCGTACATGCGCGAGGAGATCCTGCTCTACCTCGTCGCCCACTCCCTGGCCTGCGTCATCACCTCGCGGCTGATCTGGAACTGGGTGCGCACGGAAGGCCTCGACGCATGGCTGCACTCGGGGCTGAAGCTGCTCGGCGTCGGTTACGTACTGAACCTGATCTTCGACGCGGCCAAGCTGGTCGCGGTCGCCGCCCGCTGGTCCGGTGCGGACCTGGACTGGCTCAGTACCGACCTGGCCCCGGCCGCCGCCGCCCTCTCCGCCATCAACATCGCCGTCGGCTTCATCCTCCCCCACGTCGGCCAGTACCTCCACGACCGCTGGCGGGTCCGGATCGCCCACCGCGAGCTGCGCCCGCTGTACCAGCTGACCCGGACCGTGCATGGCGACGGCGTCCCCTTCGTGCTGCGTGCCACGCCCGAACTGCGGCTGACGCGACGCGAGACGTTCATCCGGGACGTCCTGCTCCCCCTGACCCGGCACATCGACGCCGACCTCGACCGGCGCGCCTACGACGCCGCGCTCGCCCTGGGCCACCCCTCCGAACAGGCCCGGGCCCTGGCCTCCGCGGTCAGCATCCTGAACGCCGTGGACACACGGGGCCGCACACCCGACCCCACCGACACGACCGACGCCCCGGACTCCACCCACCTCCTCCAGGAGATCGGCGCGGTGTCCCGGGCCCTGAGACACCCGGAGGAGATTGAGGCGGTACGCGCACGTGCCACGACCCGAACCAGAAAGATCGCGGTGCACGAAGCGCCTCTTTAGGGGCGCGGGGAACTGCGCGACCAGCCCCCACGCACCCGCGGACGAACGCTTGATCAAATCAACTTTCAGCCCTGGAAGGCCGGTTGGGCGACGCCCTGTCCCGCACCCGGAATCACCAGCAGTGAACCCGCCGTCGGGTGCGGCGCGTTCAACCCCACCCGCGCCGTCGTGACGTACAGATCCGTCAGGTCGGCGCCGCCGAACGCGCAGGCCGTCGTACGGGGCGTCGGCAGCGTGATGACACGGTCCAGTTCACCCGTCGGCGTGTACCGCCGCACCGCTCCCCCGTCCCACAACGCCACCCACACACAGCCGTCCGCGTCGACCGTCAGGCCGTCGGGGTAACCGGCGCCCTCCTCGATCGTCACGAACGGACGGCGGTTGACGGGGAGTTCGCCGTCGTAGTCGAAGACGTCCACGCGGCGCGTCGGCGTGTCGATGTAGTAGACGTGGCGGCCCTCCGGGCTCCAGCCCGTGCCGTTGCTGACGGTGACGTCGGGCAGCAGCGTCGTCGCCGTACCGTCGGCCGCCACCCGCGAGAGCGTGCCGCCCCCGGTCGTCTCGTCGTAGCGCATCGTGCCCGCCCACAGGGAGCCGTCCGGGGCGACGGCCGCGTCGTTGGCGCGGCGCCCGGCGACCGGCTCGTGGTGCAGCCAGCGGAACGTGTCGTCGGGGTCCAGCAGGGCCACGCCGTCCCGGAGGTTGAGGACCAGGCCGCCGTTCGCGCGGGGTTTGACCGCACCCACGTGCTGGTCCGTCGTCCGGGTCGTACGACGGCCCGTCGACGGGTCGTACGTGTTGACGCGCGAGCCGAGTACGTCGATCCAGATGAGGCGGCCGGTCGCCGGGTCCCAGGTCGGGCCCTCGCCGAGCGTCGCCTCCGCCGCGACCGCGACCTCGTAAGCCGTCGTCGTCATCCCACGCTCCGGTGGCCGAGGCGCTCGGAGAGTTCGGCGGCGCCCTTCGCGGCGAGCTGCTCCAGCTCGCCCCGGCGCTCGTCGCTCCAGCGGATCATCGGGACGGAGATGGAGAGCGCCGCGACGACCTGGCCGGTGCGGTCGCGGACCGGCGCGGCGACACAGGAGACGTCCGGGTTGGACTCGCGGCTCTCCACGGCGATGCCGCGGGCGCGGATCTCGGTGAGGGCCTCGCGCAGGGCGTCCGGCTCGGTGATGCTGTTCGGGGTCATCCGGACCAGGTCGGCGTCGTCCGGGATGCGCGCGGACAGCTCCGGATCCGGCAGCGAGGCCAGCAGCATCTTGCCGACCGAGGTGCAGTGGGCGGGCAGCCGGCGGCCGGCGGCGGAGACCATCCGGACCGCGTGCGTGGAGTCGACCTTGGCGATGTAGATGACGTCGGTGCCCTCCAGGATCGCCACATGGACGGTCTCGTCGCAGGTCTCGGCGACGGACCGGGCGACCTGCTGGCCCTCGGCGGCGAGGTCGAGCTGCTCGGCATATCTGCTGCCGAGCTGGTACGGGCGGACACCGAGCCGGTAGCGTCCGGGCTGTCCGGGTACGGGCACGATGTACGAGCGGGCGGAGAGCGTGGTCACCAGCTCGTGCACGGTGGTCCGCGGCAGCTGGAGTTTGCGCACTATGTCGGGGGCGGAGAGGGTCCCGTCCCCGTCCAGGAAGAGCTCAAGAATGTCGAGAGCCCGGGTCACGGCAGGCACAAGGCGTCCCACGTCCGGCCCCCTCCCTTGGGTCTAAGCGCCAGATCTCGTCGGAGCGGCGGAGCCGTTCGAGATATCAACAGGCGATCGGCATGACGAACACAGGCTAACCATCGAGGATTGCGCGGGCAATGGTCGGGAACGACCCGGCCACAGGCATGTGCACCGTGGGGCCGCCATCGGGCCACCATGGGTCCCATGCAACTGGACTTCCAGCTGGTGCTGCTGCGCCGTATGGCCGACCACAACCCGGACCTGGTGGAGGGTGCCCGGCGCGAACTGGGCGCGTCGATCGCGGACATGAGGGAGGCCAACAAGCGCTGGCAGGCGATGGTCCGGTCACCCAGGTCCCGGTCCGCCGCCGCCCGCTACCGCTCGGTGCTCGGCCCGCCCGAGTGGGAGACGAAACGGACCGTCGGTGACCTGGAGTGCATGGCCTGGCAGTGGGCGCTTCCGCTCTGGCCGACCCTGTGCTTCGAGATCATGGTCGGCCCCGGCGGCGCGGTCTGGAACGAGTGGCTGGTCCGCGCCCCCGGCGCCCCGGCGCCGAGACTGGAGACGTACGAGGACCTGACCCCCTGGTCCTGCACGGTCGACGAGGCCGCCCGCGCCTTCGCCCCCGCCCGCCCCCTGGAGGGCTCGGCCCCTACCCGGTGGGGCCTGACCTTCCAGGTGCCCGACGGCCGTCAGGTGGTCGCGGAATTCACCTGGGGGCTGCTGCAGCGCACCGCCGTCATCGACGAGCCGCATCGATGATCGCCGCCGCCACCGCGTCCACCGACCCCGGGTGCAGGAACAGGAACAGGTTCGGTTCGACCAGCTCCAGCTCCATCACCCGCGGCTGTCCGTCCTCCCCGTCGACCAGGTCCACCCGGGCGTACAGCAGCTCGGGCGCCTCCGGTACGGCGGCCAACGCGCGCTCCGCGACCGCGAGTTCGGCCGGGGTGGGGCTCCACCGCGCCAGGTCCGGGTGGGCGACCTTGTCCGCGTCGTACGCCGTGCCCGGCGTGAGCACGGCCCGCTTGCGGCTGGCGTGCAGCAGCCGCCCGCCGAAGAACTGGAGCGCCCGCTCACCGCTGACGTCGATCCCGGCGACGTACGGCTGCACCATCGCGGTCAGCCCCTCGTCGTGCATCCGCGCGAGATGCCGTACGGCCGTCTCGTGCTCGCCCGGCGTGTAGCGGGCGGCGAACCGGGCACCGGCGCCGAAGGTGGGCTTGACCACGAAGTCGCGGTCGGCGGGGAGAGCGGCGGCCCCGGCCGGGTCGCCGGGGGCGAGGTACCGGGTCGGCACGACGGGCACCCCGGCCGCCGCGAGGTCGCCGAGATACCGCTTGTCGGTGTTCCAGCGCACGACGGAGACCGGGTTGGCCAGCCGCGTCGCCTTCCCGACCCGCTCCGCCCACGGCACGAACTCGTCCGTACGCCAGCTGTAGTCCCAGGTGGACCGGATGACGACCAGGTCGTAGCCGCCCCACTCCACGCCGGGCTCGTCCCAGGCGTGCGCGACGGCGTCCGCGCCGGCGTCGGCCAGCGCCCGCAGCAGCACCGGCAGGTCCTGGTCCTTGCTCGGCTCCGTACCGGGGTCGTAGGTGGCGAGGGCTATGCGAGGCACGGCGGGGGCTCCCTTGACTGACGGTGACTGCGATTCTTCGGCAGACTAACCCGTTGACCTTCACCTTCGGTGAAGCCCCAGCATCGGTGGTGGACGTCGAGGAACACGAGGCAGGACAGGGTGACGGCATGGAGTGGATGACCATCGGCGCCTTCGCCAAGGCCTGCCGGCTGTCGCCGAAGGCGCTGCGGCTGTACGACGAGCTGGAACTGCTGAGGCCGGCCCGGGTCGACCCGGACACCGGCTACCGCTACTACGCCGTCGAGCAGCTCGAACGCGCCCGGCTGGTCGCCTGGCTACGGCGGCTCGGGATGCCGTTGGCCCTGATCCGCGAGGTGTGCGGGCTGCCGGCCGGCCCGGCCGCCCGGGAGATACGGGCGTACTGGGCCCGTGTCGAGGCGGAGACCGTCGTACGACGGGACCTGGCCGCGTTCCTCGTCGACCACCTGTCGGGAGAGTCGAGAAGGGAAACGACGAAGATGCTGGAGTTGCGTTACGCCGCCCGCTCGGACCGGGGGCTTGTCCGGCCGTCCAACCAGGACACCGTGTACGCGGGGCGCCGGCTGCTGGCCGTCGCCGACGGGTGCGGAGCGGCCGGGGCACTGGCCAGTGCCGCCGCCGTGGAGGCGCTGAAGTCCCTGGAGGAAGAGGAGCTTTCGGCGGGCAATGTGCTGAACCTCCTGGAGGACGCGGTGCGTTCGGCGGACGAGGCGGTGCGGGAGGTGGCCGGGGGAAGTACGGACGTCGGTACGACGCTCACCGCGCTGCTGTGGACCGGGTCCCGGCTGGCCCTCGTCCACATCGGGGACTCGCGGGCGTATCTGCTGCGGGACGGTGAGCTGTTCCGGATCACCCACGACCACAGTGTGGTGCAGTCGCTGATCGACGAGGGCCGGCTGACGCCGGAGGAGGCCGAGAGCCATCCGCAGCGGATGCTGCTGGCGAAGGCGCTGTCGGGGGACCGGGCGGCCACGCCGGATCTGAAGCTGCACGAGGCGCGGGACGGGGACCGGTATCTGGTGTGCTCGGACGGGCTGAGCCGGGAGGTCTCCGACCAGCGGATCCGGGAGCTGCTGGGTGCCGTCGAGCCCGGGGACGCGGTGCGGGTGCTGGTCGAGGAGGCCAACTCGGCGGGCGGGGCCGACAATGTGAGCGCGGTCGTCGCCGACGTGGTGTCTCCCGCCGAGCGCTAGAAACTCTGCCATGACACTTCACGGCACCGACGCCCACTCCGGCCTCTCCGGCCTGCCTCCCCTCGTCGAGCGTGCCCTCGGCGCCGCCCGGGACCGCTCCTTCCCCTACTCCTGCCGGCCCGAGCAGGGGCGGTTGCTGCAGCTGCTCGCCGGCGGGGTCGGGGTGTCGGGGCGGATCGGGGAGACCGGGACCGGGCTGGGGGTGGGGCTGGCCTGGCTGGCGTCGGGAGCCCGGGACGGGGTGCGGCTCTTCAGCGTGGAGCGGGACGCCGGGCGGGCCGGAGCCGCCGCCGAGGTGTTCCGGGACCGGGCCGGCGTGCGGGTGCTGTGCGGGGACTGGCGAGAGATCGGGGCGTACGGGCCGTACGAACTGCTCGTGCTCGACGGGGGCGGGCAGGGGAAGGCCGACGGAGATGTGCCCGCCGACGTCGAGCGGCTGCTGGTCCCCGGCGGCACCGTCGTCATCGACGACTTCACGCCCTCCGACCGGTGGCCGCCCCGGCACGCGGGAGGTGTGGACCGGGCGCGGCTGTACTGGCTGGAGCATCCCGCCCTGCGGGCGGCGGAGGTGCGGCTCGCACCCGATCTGTGCACCGTCGTCGGGACACGGCGCCTGTGAGGGACCCGCCACTGTGATCAACACCCCGGGTCCGGGGCGCGGGTGGGGCGCCCTGGGAGCGTTGCTCCTGGTGTAGGAAGGGGGCTGTCGAGGTTCCGACCGGTGTTTCCGATGTGAGGAGTCGTCGCGTGTCCCTTCTGTTTCCGGCCCTGGTGGACGGCTCCGGCGAGCGCAGCGAGATGGGGGTCTCCCCGGACGGAGTCCGGGGGAAGGTCGCCCTGCGGTTCGGCTCACGGTCGTTGACGTACGGGCGACTCGCCGCCGCGGCGGGCGCCCTGGCCGGCCGGGTCGGGGACGCCGACCGGGTCGCGGTGTGGGCGACCCCGGAACTGGAGACCGCCGTCGCCGTCGTCGGCACGCTGCTCGCCGGCAGGGCGGCCGTACCGCTCAACCCCAAGTCGGGCGACAAGGAACTCGCGCACATCCTCGCCGACAGCGCGCCGAGCGCGGTGCTGGCCGCCCCGGGCGCCGAACTCCCGCCCGCCCTCGCCGACTTGCCCCGCATCGACGTCGACGTGGACTCCTCCGGCCCGGTCCCCGAGGACCGCACCACCGAGTCCGACCCCGCCCTCGTCGTCTACACCTCCGGCACCACCGGCCCGCCCAAGGGCGCCGTGATCCCGCGCCGGGCGCTCGCCGCGACCCTGGACGCGCTCGCCGACGCCTGGCAGTGGACCGGGGAGGACGTCCTCGTGCACGGCCTGCCGCTCTTCCATGTGCACGGGCTCGTACTGGGGATCCTCGGACCGCTGCGGCGCGGTGGCAGCGTCCGTCACCTCGGGCGTTTCGACACCGACGGCGTGGCCCGCGAGCTGAACGACGGCGCGACCATGGTGTTCGGCGTGCCCACCATGTACCACCGCATCGCCGAGGCGCTGCCGGACGACCCCGGACTGGCGAAGGCGCTCGGCCGGGCCCGGCTGCTGGTCTCCGGCTCCGCCGCGCTGCCCGTCCACGACCACGAGCGGATCGCGGCGGCCACCGGACGGCGGGTCATCGAGCGGTACGGCATGACGGAGACCCTGATGAACACCAGTGTCCGCGCGGACGGGGAGGCGCGGGCGGGGACCGTCGGCGTGCCGCTGCCCGGCGTGGAGCTGCGGCTGGTGGAGGAGGACGGGACGGCGATCGCCGGGTACGACGGGGAGACCGTCGGGGAGATCCAGGTACGCGGCCCGAACCTGTTCACCGAATACCTCAACCGGCCCGACGCCACCGCCGCCGCCTTCACCGCCGACGGCTGGTTCCGCACCGGCGACATGGCCGTGCGGGAGCCAAACGGCTATGTGCGGATCGTAGGGCGCAAGGCCACCGACCTGATCAAGAGCGGGGGTTACAAGATCGGGGCCGGTGAGATCGAGAACGCGCTGCTCGAACATCCGGGGGTGCGGGAGGCCGCCGTCACCGGGGAGCCGGACGCGGACCTGGGCGAGCGGATCGTCGCCTGGATCGTCCCGGCTGATCCTCAAGCGCCGCCGTCCGCAGAGGAGTTGGCCGACCATGTCGCCGGCCGGCTCGCCCCGCACAAACGGCCCCGCGTGGTCCGCTACCTGGACGCCCTTCCCCGCAACGACATGGGGAAGATCATGAAGCGGGCCCTGGGTGTCTGAGCAGATGCCCGGGCAGACGCCCGAACGGCTCTCCGCCCGCCGGATCCTCGCCCTCGTCGCCGATCCGGACACCTTCGCCGAACTCCCGCCCCCGGCACGGCAGTCCGGGCCCGACGGCCCGCTCGGCTGGCAGGGTTACGACGCCTCGCGCGCCCGCGCCGCCGAGCGCACCGGCGAGGAGGAGTCGGTCGTCGTCGGCACCGCACACGTCGAGGGCACGGCGGCCGTACTGATCGCGTTCGAGTTCGGGTTCCTCGGCGGCTCGCTGGGCGAACGGACCGGGGACCGGCTGGAGGCGGCGTACGTCCATGCCCGCGCCCACCGCCTCCCGGTGGTCCCGCTGGTCGCGACCGGCGGCAGCCGGATGCAGGAGGGCATGCTCGCCCTGTCCCAACTCCAGCGGGTGGCACGGCAGTCGGCGCTCACCCGGGAGGCGGGGCTGCCGCAGATCGCGGTTCTGCGCGACCCGACGACCGGCGGCGGCTGGGCCACCCTGGGCGCCGGCGCCGATGTGATCCTGGCGCTGCCCGGCGCCCAGGTCGGCTTCGCGGGCTCCCGGGTCCGCCCGCCGGACGCCGACCCGGCCGCGTTCACGGCGGAGGCGCAGCTGGCGGCGGGAGCGGTGGACGCCGTGGTGCCCCTGGCCGAGCTGAGGACGGTGCTCGGGCTGTGGCTGCGGCTGCTGACCGCACCGGCCACGGACCCGGCGGACCCGCCGGCCGCCCTCGACGCCACCGGGCTCCCCGACACCGGGCTCCCCGACACCGGGCTGCCCACCACCGGGCTGCCCGCCACCGGGCTGCCCGCCACCGGCTGGGAGGCCGTCCGGCGCGCCCGCGCCCCGCGACGCCCCCGCGCCCAGGCCTACTTGGACGCCTACTTCACCCGCCGGGTCGCCCTCGTAGGCGACCGGTGCGGCGGCGCGGATCCGGACGGGATGCTGTGCGGGTTCGGCGAGCGGAACGGCCGTACCATCGCGTTCGCCGCGCAGACCGGGGCGGCCACCCGGCCGGCCGGGTACCGCACCGCCGCTCGCCTGATAAGGCTCGCGGACCGGCTGGACATCCCCGTGCTGACCCTCGTCGACACCCCGGGCGCCGCGAATGACGCCGACGCGGAACGGCAGGGCGCGGGCGCGGCGATCGCGGAGCTGTTCGGGGAGGTGGCGGCGGCCCGGATGCCGATCACCACCCTCGTCATCGGGGAGGGCGGTTCGGGCGGTGCGCTGGCGCTGGCCGCGCCCGGCAACACCTGGGCCACGCCGGACAGCTACTTCTCCGTCATCGCCCCGGAGCTGGCCGCGGCCATCCTGAAACGCCCTCCGGAGGAGGTCGAGGCGACCGCCGACCAGCTGCGCATCCGGCCCCAGGACCTGGTGGAGCTGGGGGTGGTCCGGGGCATCGTGACGCCCTTGCCCTGACACGGACCGTCGCCTTCGGTGACAACGGGCGCCCGAGCCCTCTCACGCTCCCGGGCCCGAAACCCCCCATTCAGCCGCACCCCGCCCGGCCCCCTCCCGCAGGCGCGCCGAGCCGATCCCCCGGAGGATGCGAAGGAAGCCGCCGTTCGTCGCCCGCCCCACGGCCCGCGCACTCGGGAGGATCCGCCGTGACCGTCAGCCTGGAGCAGTTGCGCCGCTGCCATTTCGCCGTCGACTTGGGGGCCGCCCGCACCCGGGTGTACGTGAAGGGCATGGGGCTGGTCGTCGACCAGCCCTCCGTCGCCGCCATGAACACCCGTACCGGCGCCCTGATCGCCGTCGGCGAGCTCGCGGAGAGGATGACGGGCCGGACGCCCGATTACATCCGTGTCGTACGGCCCGTCGCCGGCGGCACCGTCGTCGACATCGAGATGGCCCAGCGCATGCTGCGTCATCTGCTCGGTGACAAGACCCGCCGGATGCTGCGCCGCAAGCCCCGGCTCCGGGCCGCGGCCTGCACTCCGCACGACGCCGACCCGCTGGCCCAGCGGGCGACCATCGAGACGCTGGTGGGGCTGGGGGCGCGGCGGGTGGAGCTGGTCGACACGCTGATCGCCGCCGCCGTGGGGTGCGGCCTGCCCGTGGAGCGGCCCGAGGCGACCATGATCCTGGTGTGCGGGGCCGCCGCCACGCAGGTCGCCGTGCTCTCCCTCGGGTCCATCGTGTGCGCCGAGCGGCTGCCCGTCGGCGGCGAGGCCGTGGACCACGCGATCGTGCAGCTGCTGCGGCACGAGCACGAGCTGATGCTGCCGAGCCAGTCGGTACGGCCGTTGCAGATCGCCCTGTCGGGCAACGGGCTCACCCCGCAAGGGCCGACCTGGACGGAGATCCACGGGCGGGACGTGGCCACCGGGCGCGCGCGCAGCGTGCTCGTCGACACCGCCGCGGTGCGCGATGCCATCCAGACCCCGCTGACGGCCGTACTCGACGGGATCGGCAAGGTGCTGCGCGACTGCCCGCCCGACCTGGTCGCCGATCTCGCCGACCGCGGGATCATGATGGTCGGCGGCTCGGCGCTGCTCCCCGGATTCGACGAACTGCTCCGGGAGGCCACCGGCATGCCGGTGCACATCGCGGAGCGCCCGGACGTGTGCGTCGTACAGGGCATCGGGGCGATGCTGGAGGGCCGGATCGAGCCCCTGGCACTGGGCCCGCTGGCCGCGTAGGGCACCGCCCGGTCCGACCCGGCGCCGCGGCCGCCGCTTCTCCCGCCGCCCAGCCGGCCGCCGCCCGGTACACCGCCCTCGGCCGTGGTCGCCGCCGGGCCGGACTCCCGGCGCTCCGCCCACTGCGCGGGCCCGGTGGACGGCCGCCTGCCGGAACGGACCGCCGTGCACCTCACGACCCCCCGGCTCGCAGCACTCGCCGATTCCGTCCACCGCCCGGCGGTCGCCGATGGCGCCGAGGACACGACCATCACCTGGCAGGAGCCCCTCGGACCGTCCTAGAGTGCGCGGAGTCGATCCGATGTCGGCGAAGGGCGGGGGCATGACCGACGGGGGCATGACCGGCGGCGGCTTGGCCGGCGGGGGCATGACCGGCGGTGTGACCAGGATCGGGGTCACCGGGCACCGTGTTCTTCCCGATGCCGTGCGGTCCGCCGTGCGGGAGGGGATGCGCGGGCTGCTGGGCGGTGAGGCCGAGTTGCTGACCAGTCTCGCGGCGGGGGCGGACCAGCTGTGCGCGGACCTGGCGCTGGCGGCCGGCGGCCGGGTCACCGCCGTGATCCCGGGGACGGACTACGAGGCCCAGTTCGAGGACGCGGCGGCGCTGGCGTCCTACCGCCGTCTCCTCGCCCGCTGCACGACCCGCGTGGACCTGCCGGCCGAGCCCTCGCCGGAGGCGGCGTACGACATGGCGGGGCGCTGGGTCGTGGACCACTGCGAGCTGCTGGTCGCCGTCTGGGACGGCCGCCCGGCCCGCGGACGCGGCGGCACGGCCGAGGTCGTCGCGTACGCCCGGGCCAACGGCCGCCGGGTCACCGTGCTCTGGCCACCGGGGATCCTGCGCGACTGACCACGTCGACCGTCCACCCGGGAGACAGCCGAGCGTGGCCCCTGCTGCTGCCGGTTGCCCGGTCTCAGTACGGCAGAATCCGCCCGGAAGGCGTCCTGCGGTCGATCTCCTGCCCCCGGGGAGCGGGCCGACGAACGACGCGTACTCGGATCCGACCGTCCATGACGCCCTCCTCGTGCCGAGTCCTGACCCGTACCTGGTGTCCGGTAGGAGGGCTCTGCCCCGCACGTGACAGATCCAAGCCTCGTGCGGGGCAGGAAAGTTGGTGCGGTCAGCTCAGGCCGAGGTTGGACAGGGCCGTCGTCCAGTCGGTGACGATCGCGTCCTGGGCGTCGGCGAGGCTGACGGTGCCCGCGCAGACGGCCTTCTTGAGCTTGTTCTCGACGGTGTCCTTGTTGGCGGCGGTCTTGGTGCCGTACTCCGGTTCGGGCCAGAGGTTCAGCTCGCTCTTGGGAGCGCCGCCGAGCTCCAGCGGGACGAAGTGGTCCTCCTCGTAGTCGGAGGTGCTGGTGTCGGTGTAGCCGTACTCGACGATCTGCTTCTTCTTCAGCGCGGTGGTGTAGGAACTGGACGGACGTACGGTCGCGGTCCAGCCGGAGACGCAGATGGTGGAGTCGATGGTGCTCTGGGTGACGTCGGGGTTGAAGTCACCGGGCTGGCAACTGGGGTCGGGGAGCGGGAGGTAGGCCTGACTGCACGACTGGGCGTGGGCCGTGCCGGTGGTGATGGTGAGGCCCGCGACGGTGAGGGCGAGAGCGGAGAGGGTCGTGACGAGGGGGCGCTGTATTCGGGACATGTGGGGGTCTCCCGGTGAAGTGCCCGGCACTTTCCGGGCAGTCGTGGGCATGACAGCACCGGGCGCTCTATGCGGGTAGACCTCTTTACCCGGGAGGGGAGTTGCTTAGTTGAAGATTGAATCCGGGCCGGGTAACCGTAGGCCAAGTCATGGCCAGGGCTTGGTTGTCGACACAACCGCCCAGCTCGACGCACCGCCGGGGACCGGGAATTCGGCCGCCCGCCACGTTCGACCAGCCGGACATTGTTCGAAAGCTCTTGACGGCCAGATGTACAGCGTTTGACACTCTCGCAGCGCGACGTCATCCGCATGTAACGACAAGGGACTTGACAGGGAGCCCCCATGACAGCCGTCATGCCGCACACCGCACGACCCCGTGGCCGCGCGAGACGCCGGGCGGGTCATCTCGCCGCGCTGGTCGCCGCGTCGACGCTCCTCGCCCTCGCCGGACCGGCCCTCCCCGCGGCCGCCGCGGCACAGGCCGCCGAAGCCACCGCCCCCACCGCCGGCCTCGCCCTCTGGTACCCCCTGGACGCCGACACGGGCAGCACCGTCCCCGACGCCTCCGGCAACGGCCGCGACGGCACCCTCAACGGCACCGCCGACTGGTCGGCCGCCGGCCAGGGCCTCGGCTTCGACGGCTCCGACACCTACGTCAAGGTCCCGGACGACGTCATGAAGGGCATGGACGCCATCACCGTGTCCCTGGACGTGCGGATCGACTCCGCCCAGTCCACCCCGTACTTCCTCTACGGCTTCGGCAACTCCAGCGGCAGCAGCGGCAACGGCTACCTCTTCACCACCGGCAACTCCTTCCGCACCTCCCTCGCCACCGGCAACTGGTCCACCGAGCAGACGACCAAGCCGTCCGACTCCCACAACCTCACCCGCGCGGTGTGGAAGCACCTCGCCTACACCCAGACCGGCACCACGGGTGTGCTCTACGAGGACGGCGTCGAGGTCGGCCGCAACACCTCCGTCACCAACACCCCCGGCGCCATCGGGTCCGGCAGTACCGTCGCCAACTACATCGGCAGGTCCGTCTACTCCGGCGACAAGCTCTTCAAGGGCCGTATCCGCGACTTCCGCGTATACGACCGCGCCCTGGACGGCTCCGAGGTGGAGCAACTCGCCCTGCCCGTCGACACCCAGGGCGTCGCCGACGACAAGGCGGCCCTGAGCCTCGGTGACACCGGTGCCGTGACCGCCGACCTCGACCTGCCGAGGACCGGTACGGCGGGCGGCTCGGCCATCAGCTGGTCCAGCGACAACCCCGACGTCGTCTCGGACTCCGGCAAGGTGACCCGGCCCGCCGCCGGCTCCCCCGACGCCCGTGCCACGCTCACCGCGACCCTCACCAAGGGCACGGTCACCGACACCAGGACCTTCGACATCACCGTCCGCGCCGACTTCGACGACGCCACCGCCACCGAGCAGGCCGCCGACGCCCTCACCGTCCACAACGTCGACGACGTCCGCGGCAACCTCACCCTGCCCGCCACCGGCGCCTACGGCACGACCGTCACCTGGTCCTCCGCCGATCCGGACACCGTCTCCGCCGACGGCACGGTCCACCGCCCCGCGCACGGCGAAGGAGCCACGACCGTCGACCTGACCGCGACGGTCACCAAGGGTGAGGCGCACAGCACCCGCACCTTCACCGCCCGCGTCCCCGAACTCCCCGCCAGGGAAGCCCTCAAGGGCTACATGTTCAGCTACTTCACCGGCGAGGGCACGGCGGACGGCGAGCAGCTCTACGCGGCCCTCAGCAAGGGGAACGACCCGCTGAACTGGCGGGAGTTGAACGACGGCAAGCCCGTCCTGACCTCCACCCTCGGCGAGAAGGGCCTGCGCGACCCGTTCATCATCCGCTCCCCCGAGGGCGACAAGTTCTACCAGATCGCCACCGACCTCAGGATCTACGGCAACGGCGACTGGGACGCCGCCCAGCGCACCGGCAGCAAGTCCGTCATGGTCTGGGAGTCCACCGACCTCGTCCACTGGACGAACCAGCGGCTGGTGAAGGTCGCCCCGGACAGCGCGGGCAACACCTGGGCGCCCGAGGCGTTCTACGACGCGAAGCTCGGCGAGTACGTCGTCTTCTGGGCGTCGAAGCTGTACGACAACGCGGCGCACTCCGGCGACACGTACAACCGCATGATGTACGCCACCACCCGGGACTTCTACACCTTCAGCGAGCCCAAGGTGTGGGTCGACCGCGGCTGGTCGGTCATCGACTCCACGATGATCCAGAAGGACGGGACCTACTACCGGCTCTCCAAGGACGAGCGGAACAACACCTCCTCGACCCCCAACAGCAAGTTCATCTTCGAGGAGAAGAGCGACTCGATCCTCTCCACCGACTGGACGTCGGTCGCGGAGGGCATCGGCAAGGGCGCGATGAGCGCGGCCGAGGGGCCGTTGGTGTTCAAGTCGAACACGGAGGACAAGTGGTACGCGTTCCTTGATGAGTTCGGGGGGCGCGGGTACATCCCCTTCGAGACCGACGACCTCGGCTCCGGGGTCTGGACACCGGTCACCGACTACGACCTCCCGGCCAAGCCCCGCCACGGCACCGTGCTCCCGGTCACCCAGGCCGAGTACGACCGACTCCTCCGCGCCTACCAGCCGGACCAGTTGGTGGAGAGCGTCGAGAGTGTGAAGGTGAAGACGAAGACCGGGCAGGCCCCGGTCCTCCCCGCCACCGTGATCGCCTCCTACGCCGACGGCGTCGACCGGCCCGTGGCCGTCACCTGGGACGACGTCCCG
Source organism: Streptomyces sp. NPDC101234 (assembly GCF_044767525.1). Lineage (NCBI taxonomy): Bacteria > Bacillati > Actinomycetota > Actinomycetes > Kitasatosporales > Streptomycetaceae > Streptomyces > Streptomyces sp. NPDC101234. Next base: position 354,790 of record NZ_JBIWOA010000005.1, read on the forward strand.
GCGTCCGCCTATGCACAGCCCGGCACCTTCACCGTCACCGGCAGCCTCCCGGACGGCACCGCGATCCCGGTCCAGGCCGAGGTCACCGTGTCGGAGGAGGGACCCGACGTCCCGGCCGACCTGCTGCTGCACTACGACTTCGACGAGAGCGGCGGCAATATCGCCGTGGACAGCAGCGGGCACGGCTATCACGGCACCTACGTCCGCACGCCCGCCTTCGGTACGGGGGTGAAGGGCGGCTCCTTCAAGATGTCGGGAGACGCCACGAGTTCGCCGTACGTCAAGATCCCGAACGGGGTGCTGAAGAACGCCGGCAGCGTGACCGTGTCGACGTACGCCAAGTGGAAGGGCGGCGACAGCTTCCAGTGGCTGTTCGGGCTGGGCCCCGACAGCGACAAGTACCTCTTCGCCACCCCGTCCAACGGCGGCTCCAGCCTCTACTCGGCCATCACCAAGGCGAGTTGGTCGGCGGAGTCCAAGCTGACGGCCGGCTCGCAGCTCACGCCGGGCCAGTGGCGGCACGTCACCGTCACCCTCGACGGCACGACCGGCACGATGGTCCTCTACGTCGACGGCATCCAGGTCGCCCGTACGACGACCACCATCAAGCCGTCCGAGCTGTACGACGCGAGCAAGGACTACACCGGCTACATCGGCCGCTCCCTGTACTCGGCCGACCCGTACTTCGGCGGCGAGGTCGACGACTTCCGCATCTACGACCGGGCCCTGTCGGCCGCCGAGGTGATGGAGCTCAGCGGCAACACGGCCGGAATCGCCAAGGCGACCCAGACAGGTCTGAAGGTCGACGCCATCGTCGACGACGCGGACAGCAGAATCACGCTGCCGATGACCGAGGGCACCGATCTCACTTCCCTCGCACCGGAGTTCACCCTCGCCCACGGCGCCGCGATCAGCCCGGCCTCGGGGAGTGTGCAGGACTTCAGCAAGCCGGTGACCTACGAGGTGACAGGCTCCGACGGCAAGCAGCGCACCTGGACGGTCTCGGCCCTCGTCATGAAGAGCCCGGTGCTGCCGGGGCTCAACGCCGACCCGAACATCGTCCGCTTCGGCGACACCTTCTACATCTACCCGACCTCCGACGGCTACGACGGCTGGAGCGGCACCCAGTTCAAGGCGTACTCCTCCACCGACCTCGTCCACTGGACGGACCACGGCGTCATCCTCGACCTGGGCCCGGACATCAGCTGGGCGGACAGCAGGGCCTGGGCGCCGACGATCGCCGAGAAGGACGGCAAGTACTACTTCTACTTCTGCGCCGACGCGAACATCGGGGTGGCGGTCTCCGACTCGCCGACCGGGCCCTTCAAGGACGCCCTCGGCAAACCGCTCCTCAAGTCCGGTGACTTCAGCGGCCAGATGATCGACCCGGCCGTCTTCACGGACGACGACGGGCAGTCGTACCTCTACTTCGGCAACGGCCACGCCTATGTGGTCCCGCTGAACGCCGACATGACGTCCATCGACACCTCGAAGGTCCAGGACATCACGCCGAGCGGGTACAACGAGGGCTCGTTCGTCATCAAGCGCAACGGCGTCTACTACTTCATGTGGTCCGAGAACGACACCCGCGACGAGAACTACCGCGTCGCCTACGCCACCGGCCCCTCCCCCACCGGCCCCTGGACCAAGCGGGGCGTGATCCTCTCCAAGGACCTCTCCCTGGGTATCAAGGGCACCGGCCACCACAGCGTCGTACATGTCCCGAACACCGACGACTGGTACATCGCCTACCACCGGTTCGCCATCCCCGGCGGCGACGGCACCCACCGCGAAACCACCATCGACAAGCTGGAGTTCGACGCGGACGGGCTGATCAAGCCGGTCGTGCCGACGCTGACCAGTATCGATCCGGTGACCGTCGTGCACGCGGGACCGGACGTCGACGGGACGGAAGGGGACGCGATTCCGCTCGCCGGCACGGTGTCGGGGGCCGGTCCCGGCAAGTGGACCCTCCCCGCGGGTGCCCCCTGCACGGTCGCGGACCCCGGATCGGCCGCCACCACCGTCACCTGCACCGACAACGGCACCTTCACCCTCACCCTGACCGGCGGCCGCAGCACCGACACCACGACCTTGACCGTCTCCAACGCCCCGCCGGTCATCACCGACGCGCACGGCCACGGTGACCGGCTGGTGACCCTCACCGTCCGCTTCACCGACCCGAGCGCCTCCGACACCCACACCTGCGTCGTCGACTGGAAGGACGGCAGCCGCCCGACGCAGGGGAAGGTCCGTGGCTCCGTCTGCCGTGCCGAGCACCTGTACCGGAGGCCCGGCGGGCACCGGCCGGTGGTCACCGTCAGCGACGACGACGGGGGGACGGCCACCGTCGCCGTACCCCTCCGGTCGCGGAACTCCGGGAAACCACGGTCCGGTAACACGTGACTCACAGGCGGTGCCCGTAGGTTCCCGTGCCCATGACAGACAACTTTTCCGCGTCTCACGGAAGGACCTCCGTCCGGTCATGAGCAAGCACAGGAACCGCAGGGCTCCGCGCATCCTGGCCTACGGAGTGGCCGGTGCCTTAACGGTCGCGGCAGGCGTGACCGCCGTCGCGTCGGCGAGTCAGACGACCACGACGACGGCCACCACCTGCTCCTTCACCAAGTCCGCCAGCTCGGCGAGCACCGGTGACAACCCCCGGCACGTGGTGACCGGCGACCTCGACGGCGACGGGAACGCCGATGTGGTCGCCGCGAACAACGACGCCGACACGGTCTCCGTCCTGCTGGGCAACGGCGACGGCACCTTCGGCACGGCCACGGACTACGCCGTGGGCGACAAGCCGTACCAGTCGGTGATCGCCGACTTCAACGCCGACGGCAACCCGGACATCGCCACCGCCGACTTCGACGGCGGCACGGTGAGCGTCCTGCTGGGCACCGGCGACGGCAAGTTCGGGACGGCCACCCGGTACACGGTCGGCTCGGGCGCCCGTTCGCTGGTCGCCGGGGACGTCGACGGGGACGGCGACCTGGACATCGCGGTGGCCCAGGAGTCGGCCGGGCAGGTCAGCCTGCTGCTGGGCGACGGTGAAGGTGCGTTCACCGTCTCCTCGCAGACGGTGTCGGTGACCCGGCCGCACGGCCTCGTCCTCACCGACTTCAACGGCGACGGCAACCTGGACATCGCGACCGCCGGCGTCGCCACCGCCGGGGGCGTGAGCGTGGCCCTCGGCAACGGCGACGGGACCTTCGGGAGCGTCACCGACTACAGCAGCGTGGCGCGTCTGTACTCCATCACCCAGGGCGACTTCAACGGTGACGGCAACACCGACCTGGCCACCGTCAGCAACGGCTCGGACACTCTTGAGGTCTACGCCGGGAACGGCGACGGCACCTTCCAGGACCCCGTCGACTACACCACGTCCGCGCTGCCCGTCGCCGTCAACTCGGCCGACGTCAACGGCGACGACATCCCGGACGTGCTGGTCTCGTCCAGCAACGGCAACTCGGTCTCGGTCTACACCGGCGCCTCGGGCGGTTCGCTGAGCGAGCTGACCGAGCTGTCGGCGGACGGCGCCTACGAGGCGACCGCCGCCGACGTGACGTCCGACGGCACCAAGGACCTGCTGGTGGCGAGCAGCAGCGACGACGCGGTGGACGTGTTCACCGGCTCGTGCAGCTGATCAGCTCACGGTCACGGTGATCGCCCCGCTGTAGTCCCCGCCCGGCTCGATGGCGGTCGGCTCCCCGTCGACCGTCATCGAGACCGTGCTCCCGGCGGGCGCGGCCACCGCCGAGTCCGCCGACAGGGTCAGCCGGCTGAGGTACGACGTGCCGGTGACCGTCCACTGCGAGCCGCCGTCGAGCGTCACGACCACCCCGTTGTTGACGACCGGCTGCGCGGTGTTGGTGACATGGCCCAGTTGGGCGTACTCGGCGGAGGTGATGGTGCTGAGGGCATGCCGGGACTCGGAGGCCGACAGCACGCCCTCGACGGTCGCCGCGTCGAAGCCCAGCACCATGTTCCGGCCGGTGCGCATGGCGTTGTAGAAGTCGCCGGTGAGGGCGATGGCGGTGAAGGAGGCGGTCGTGTCGGTGTCGTGGCCGGCGGAGACGTCCCAGCTGGTGTCCTTCACCGGGTCGTCCGTGGGCTCGGTGTAGACGCCGGCGTTCGACCCCGGGTTGTCGGTCTCCATGACCTGGAGGATGACGCCGTTACCGGGGTCGAGCGCGGCGCCTTCCGAGCCGTCCACGGTGATGGTGGCGCGGACCGCCTTGTCGAGGAAGGTGGTCGCGGCGGTGGTGAGGACCGTCCCGCCGCTGATGTGCAGGGTCCCCGCCCCGTGCCACATCACCCCGAACTGCTGGGAGGTGACCGTGGTGCTCTGCACCGGGAGGGCCGTCAACTCCGCGTCGGTCAAGCCGAGTTCGAGGTCGGTGTTGAGCTGGGCCACGTCCGCGCGCGTGCTGTCGCCGTAGTACAGCGTGCTGTTGGAGGCGCCGATGATGGTGCCGTACGTACCGACGTCGAGGGTGCAGCCGAGGATCCGTTCCGTGACGTTGCCGTCGGCGAAGGAGCCGTAGCCCTCGTCGCCGAGGTTGCTGATGGTGCAGTTGATCGCGGTGGCCGAGGCGTTGGAGACGGAGTCGGTGGAGAAGGCACCCCAGGTCTCGGAGGCGATGCTGGAGGCGATGTAGGTGACCTTGGTGCCGGTGCCTATGAGGTTGGTGGCGCGGACGTTGCCGGAGATGCCGAGGCGCCAGGGCACGACGAGCATGTCGGCGCCGCCGCCGAAGACGTAGTCGGAGGGCAGGACGCCGTTCAGGCACTGGATGCTGGAGTTCTTGACGACGACGTTGGCCCCGTCCTCGGCGACCAGTCCGCTGCGCACGACGCCCTTGTCGGAGACGGTGACCCCGTCGACGACCAGCCGTGTCCCCGACCCGGTGCCGACGACGGCCGCGCCGTCCCCGACGAAGTCGCACCGCCCGTTGCCGGTGAAGCCGATCGTGGTGTCCGTGATCGCGTACGACGCGCCCTCCGCGACGTAGAAGCCGTCGAAGGCCTCCGAGGTGGAGGTGACGCTCACGCCCTGCGCCGCCGAGTCGGTCACCGTGCCGCCCACCAGCGCGGAGGTGGCGGACTTGGCGGCGACGGCGCCGTCCGCGCCGATGTACAGGGCCTGCCGCAGCGGGAAGGTGACGCCGGCGTAGGTGGCGAGGTTCTGTTCGGCGACCGTGAGCACGATGTCGCCGGTGTACGTGCCGGGTGCGATCGTCGTACTCGTGGCGAGCGTGGAGGTCAGTGCGGAGCCGGTCTCCACGCCGTCCACTGTCATGGTGAGGCTGTAGCCGTCGGGTGCGGTGAGGGTGCCGCCCTCGGCGACGGTGACGGAGCCGAGGGTGGTGGTCGTGTCCACCACGTAGGTCTCGCCGGCTCCCACGGTGATCGGGTCACCGGTGTCCGCCGCCCGGGCGGTCCCCGGGAGCGCCGCCGAACCGACCCCCACGGTCGCCAGCGCCACCAGGGCCCGCACCCGGTCCCTCATCGACGGCTCGTACGCGTTCCTGCGACTCCCTGACGCCATCAGCGATTCCTCCGTGGTCGAGACGTGCCTACGGACGGTTCCGGATAGCCGCGCAGTCTGCCCCAACTCCCGCTCTACTGTCGACAGTTGAGCGAGATTCTCAGAATCGGTCGCCACTGACCGCCGAAAACCGGACTAGTGTCGACACTCATCCAGAAGTCTCATCCGGAAAGCCCAACTGGAAAGCTCAGCCGGAAACCCGGAGCACCAGCTTTCCGCGGACCTCGCCCGCCTCCAGCCGGGCGTGGGCCTCGGCCGCCTCGCTCAGCGGCAGTACATCGACGGCGCGCGGGCGCAGCAGCCCGTCGGCCGTCAGCCGGGCGACATGGGCGGCGGCCTCGGCCAGTTCGTCGGTGCGGGCACCGGAGATGGCGAAGCCGTGCACCGACCGGTCGTGTGTGTACAGCTCCCCGGCGGGCAGGACGGGCCGGGTCCGCAGCCCCGCCATGACGACGACCCGTCCGCGGGGCGCGAGCAGGCCCAGCGCGGTCTCCAGGTCGTTGCGCCCGGAGGTGTCGAGGTACAGGTCGACCCCGTCGGGCGCGGCCTCCCGGATCCGCCGGGCCGCCTCGGGATCCCGGTAGTCGACCACCTGCCGGGCGCCGAGCGAGCGGCAGTGGTCCGTGTCCCGGGCCGAGGCGACGGCCACCACCCGGGCCCCGGCCTGGGCGGCCGTCACCACGGCGGCGGCACCGACGTTCCCGGCGGCCCCGAGGATCACGACGGTCTCCCCCGCCCGCAGCCGCCCGTGGGTGAACAGCGCGAGGCAGGCCGTGGACGCCGGGTGGGCGAGGGCCACCGCGTCCACCGCGCCGACGCCGTCGGGCAGCCGGTACAGACGGTCATGCGGCACCACGGCCTGCTCGGCGGCGGCGCCCTGCCGGCCGGCGTGCCCGAGGCTGCTGCACCACACCCGGTCGCCGGGGCGGAAGCCGGGCGCACCGGGGCCGGCCGACACGACCGTCCCGACCAGATCGCGTCCGATGACGAAGGGGAAGGACAGCGGTGTCCGATAGGCCCCGGACCGTACGAAGGTGTCCACCTGGTTGACGGCGGTCACCTCGACGTCGACGAGCACGTCCGAGGGCCCGGGCTGCGGAGGGGGCAGTTCACCGATCCGGATGACATCCGGCGAACCGAGCTCTTCGATGTAGGCGGCAAGCATGGCCCGGATTCTTCTCCGGGCACACCGGTTCCCACCGGTCCCGTGCCGCACACGGCCGGTGTTCCGCCGGAACAGCCTCACGGCCACCCTCGTCGAGGGTGGCCGTGAGGCGTCGACAGGCCGGACCGGAAGCCCGTATGGCGGATGTGCGCCCGTCTACTTGTGCGTCGCGGCCGTCGGCCTCGGTTCGGTGCCCTCCGCTCGCAGGGAGCCGTGGTCGGCGCTGGGCGAGGGTGAGGGCGAGGGCTTGCCGCCGGCCTGGTTCGTCTTCTTCGAGTGGTGCTGGGGTACGACGTCCTGGGGGAAGGTCAGCTGGTCGTTCATCCACTTCAGGGTGGCGGGCAGCTCCCGCAGCCAGGTGGGGAAGTTGTGGCTGCCGTTGTCCGGCAGTATCGAGACGACCCGCATGGGCGCCTTGACGGCCTTGATGAAGGCCTCGGTCTCCGGGTAGCCCTTCTCGCCGTTCTTGCTGTGCGCGACCAGGACCGAGACCTGGGGGACGGGCAGGTGCGCCAGCCGCCACATCAGGTCGTGGCCGTCGACCCGGGCCTGGCGGCCCAGACCGCTGCCGAAGAGGTTGCCGGTGGTGGGGTCGTCCTTGACCTTGTAGTCGGGCGACAGGGCGCCGGCCGTGGTGTAGACGTGGGGGTCGCGCATCGTGAGCTGGAGGGCGCAGCTGGCGCCCGAGGAGTACCCCATCACGCCCCAGGAGCTGGCGTCGTGGCCGGCCCGGTAGACGGACTTGATCGCCAGCGGGAGGTCCTTGGCCAGGAACGTCTCGGTCTGCGGTCCCCCGGGGACGTTCACGCACTCGGTGTCGCGCGGCGGGGCGATCGTGGGCCGGATCATCACGATGATCGTCGGCTGCATCTCGCCCTTGCTCTGCAGCTCCGCCGCGGTCTGCGGGACCCGCAGGTGCTGGGCGAGGTTGTAGATGGAGCCCGGGTAGCCGCTGAGGGCGACGATCACCGGGAAGCGCTGGCGCTGGTACGCCTTCTGGAAGTACTGCGGCGGCAGATAGACGAAGGCCGGGTCGACGACACCGGTGCTCTTGCCGATGACCTTGACCGAGTCCACCCGGCCGACGACCGCGGGCGGCCCGGAGGGCAGTCCGCTGACCCGGCTCAGCTGCTGGTCACCGGCGGGCTGTACGAGCGAGCCGTGGACGTTGTTTATGCCGTTTATCGGCGCGCCGCCGTTGTCGCCGGACGCCTGGGTCACGCCGACGGGGGCGGTGTCGACGTTGCCGAACAGCTCGTTCCAGGAACCGAAGAACTGGTACGACGAGTTCACCCCGCACGCGAACGCGGCGACGATCGTCACCTGTGTCACCCCGATGGCGCCCAGCCGACCCAGCACATGCCACAGCCCCGGCTTCGCGAGGCGTGGCCACAGCCAGACCAGCAGCGCCACACACAGGGCGGACAGCGCCACCATCGCGTATACGGTCGTTCGACTGGTCAAACCCATGTCACTTAGTCCTGACTTCCCTACCCGTGCACATTGCCTACGCACAGAAGGAGGGCCGAAGGGCCTTCCGCGTTCCGTAACGAGGGATTCAGGAAGAAGTCATTGCCTGTTCCTTTATGTCACACCGCGGCCCTTACCCATGTCACACCGGGGACGAGGCCCTGGGAGGTGACCGATGTCATTGACAAGCCGATCACCGAGGGTTGTCATGAACACATGCTTCTGACCGGGCGCCGTGCGCTGCTCGACGCCGCCCGGGTCCAGGCGGCGGCGCGTCCCGGACTGCTCCTCCACGGCCCCGCCGGCATCGGCAGGTCCACGCTCCTGACGGCCCTGGCCGCCGACGCCCCGCCGGCCGGCACGGTGCTGCGCTGCGCGCCCGCCGAGGAGGACGCCCGGCTCCCCTTCGCGGCGCTCGCCGACCTGTTGGCGCCGGTCCCGGAGAGCTGCCTCGCGGCCCTGCCGACCGAACCCCTGTCGGCGCTGCGGGCGGCCCTGTTGCAGGGGCGCGAGCCGGCCGACGGCCGCGGCCTGTTCGCCGTGCGCGTCGCCGTCCTGGGCGCGCTGCGCACGCTGGCCGCGACCGGCCCCGTCCTGCTGGTCGTCGACGGCCTGCAGTGGCTCGACGAACCGACCGCCGAGGTCCTCGCCTTCGCCGTACGGCGCCTCGAAGGCCACGGGGTACGGATGCTCGCCGCCGAGCAAGTGCCGGACGGCGGACAGCCCGAGCGGCTGCGCTGCTGCCCGCCGGGCACCGTCGAACTGCCCGTGCCGCCGCTGACGGACGACGAGACCGCGGACCTCCTGCGCACCGACCTCGGCGGCGACCTGCCCCCGGCACTGCTGCGGGCGGTCCAGGACACCGCCGCCGGAAACCCCTTGTACGCACGGGAGTTGGGGCGGGCCGCCGCCCGGCACGCGTCGGCTCCCGTCGGTTTCCCCCCGGCTCCGCCCGTGCCCCCGGGACTGCGCAACCTCCTCCTGTCGGGGGCCCGTTCGCTGCCGGAGACGGTCCGGCACACCCTTCTCGTCGCGAGCGTCGCCGCCCGCCCCAGCCTCACCCTGCTGCGCGCCGCGGGGCTCCCCGACCCCGCCGCGGACCTCGCGGAGGCCGAACGGCTCGGCATCGCGGCGGCCGACGCGGAGGGGACCGTACGTTTCCGGCACCCCGTGCTGCGGGCCGCCGTGCACGCCGACGCCCCCGAGCACGGCCGGCGGCAGGCGCACGCGCTGCTGGCCCGGGCGGCGGCCGAGCCCGTGGAGCGGGCCCGCCATCTCGCGCTCGCCCACCCCTACGAGGACGAGACCACCGCCCGCACCGTGATGGCCGCGGCCGGCTCCGCCCGCCGTGCCGGACTCCCCGGCGCCGCCTTCGAACTGGCCGTTCTCGCCGCCCGCCGCACCCCCGCCGGGCTCCCGGCGGAGCGGGCCGAACGGCTGCTGGCCGCCGCCGAATACGCGTGCGACGCGGGACGGCCCGAGGAGGCGGGCGAGGCCGCGGGGGACGTCCTCGCCCGGTCGGGCTCCGCGGCGCAGCGGGTGCGGGCCCGGCTGGTCCTGCTGCGCGGCGCCGGGCAGGCCCTGGAGGGTGCCGGGGAGCTGATCGCGGAAGGCCTCCGGGACGCGGCCGGCGATCCTCGCGCCGAGGCACAGCTGCACCACTGGGCAGCCGTACGGGGGCTGCTGTGCGGGGAGTTGGCGGCGGCGGCCGGACACGCCGGGCGGGCCGCACGGCAGGCGGCCGCGGCGGGCGACACGGACACCGGGATCGGGGCGCTGGCCACCCTTGCCCGGGTGCGGTCCCTGGCCGGGGAGCCGGTCGCCGCCGACACCGCGCTGGCCGAGGCCCTCGCACTGGCCGGCGGGGCCGGCGGCGGCCCCGAGAGCCGGCGGCTGGTCCGGATGCGGGCGATCCTGGCCCTGGACTCCGACCGGGTCACCGAGGCCCGCGACCAGGTCGTCCGGCTGCTCGCGGCGATCGGCGAGTCGGCCGGGGCCGAGGAGGTCCTGGCGACCGAGGTGGCGCTGACCCGTATCCAGGTCCGGGCCGGGCACTGCCGCGAGGCGCTGCACACCGCGGCCCGCTGCTCCCGGGTGATGGACCGGGCGGCTCCGGCGCTGTACGCCCGGGCACTGGCCGCGACCGCGGGCGGCACCGCCGACGAGGCCCGGACGCTGGCCGCGCAGGCGGTACACGCCTCGGAGGCCGACGGCGACCGGCTGTTCCTGCTGCGCGCACTCGCGGTGCTCGGGCAGGCCGAGCTGCTCGGCGGCGATCCGCGCGGGGCGGCGGCCGCGGTCGAGGCGCTGCAACGCGTCAAGGAGCTCGGCGAGGCCATGTGCGCCGCCGACCCGCCCCTGCTGCACTGGTACGGCGACCTCGCCGAGGCCCTGGTCGTGCTGGGTGAGACCGGTGCGGCCGGAGACGTTCTCCGCGACGCCCGGGCACGTGTGCCGGACGGCGCGCCCGGCAGCGTACTGGCGGCGCTGGAGCGGGCGGAGGGCCTGCGGGAGGCGGGGCTCGGCCGGGCGAAGGAGGGGGCGGTACGGCTGCGCACCGCCGTCGACCGGCTGCGCCTGCTCCCGCTGCCCATGGAGCTGGTACGCACCCTGATCGCACTCGGCGCGGTCGAGCGGCGGGCCCGCCGGCGGAACGCGGCACGTGAGGCGCTCGCCGAGGCCCTGGAGACGGCGACCCGGATCGGCGCGGCTCCGCTCGCGGCCCGGGCCGGGGAGGAACTGGCCCGGCTGGACGCCGGGGAGCGCGGCGGCGAGGCGGGCGGGCCAGAACTCACGCCCACGGAGGCCCGGATCGCCGAACTCGTCGGCGGCGGGGCGACCAACAGGGAGGTCGCCGCCGAGCTGTTCATCAGCGTCAAGACGGTGGAAGGGGCCCTGTCCCGGGTCTACCGCAAGTTCGGTGTCCGCTCGCGCACCGCGCTGGCCCATGCGATGGCGGTCGCGGTCATCGCGTCCGGAGCGGCCGTGACCGCGGGCGACGACGACCGACCGGGGCCCGTCGCCCAGGTGGTGACGTCGAGTCAGCCGTCCCGGGCCCGTCTGCCCCGCCCCCTCGACACACGCCGTTGATGTGCCCTCCACAGTGACATCCGCAGTTAACACATGACGCAAGGGTTCCCCCGCTTACGGGGGTGGGGCCGGAGTTCCTACGGTGATCCCGTTCCGCTTGCGGGACACACTCCCCACCCCCCACTTTCCGGAGGACTTCAGTGAAGTCACGCCTGAAACTGCTCGGTCTGGTCGCCGCGCCGGCCCTGGTCGCGGCGGTCGTCCCCGCCGCCTACGCGGCCGACGCCCCGCACACGGCCCGCGCCGCCGTCGCCGGAGACGTCCTGCCCGGTCTGAAGCACAACGCGTCCCGCACCGGCGAAGTGGCCTCCGGCAAGCGGATATCGGTGGCGATCAGCCTGACCCCCAGAGGCGGCTCGGCTCTCGACACCTTCATCGCCAAGGTCAGCGACCCGCACTCGGCCTCCTACGGCCACTACCTGACGAAGGGGCAGTTCGCGGCCCGCTTCGGCCGGACCGACGCCGAGGTCAAGCAGCTCAAGGACTACCTGCGTTCGCAGGGCGTCACCGTCGGCAAGGTGCACTCGGGCAACCTGCTGGTCGACGCCAGCGGCACCGCCGCCCAGCTGCAGAAGGCCTTCGGCACCCAGCTGTCGACCTGGAAGGACGCCGAGTCGGGCCGCTCCTTCTACGCCAACGACAGCGCGCCGACGCTGCCGTCCTCCCTCGCCGCCATCGTCAGCGACGTGGCGGGCCTCAACAACCGTGTCCAGCTGCACCACCAGGCGACCCCGCACACCGTCGTCCCCCACAACGGCCCCGGCGGCGGCTACACCCCGGCCCAGCTCAAGGGCGGCTACAACGTCTCCGGCACGTACACCGGCAGCGGCCAGAAGATCGCGCTGCTGGAGTTCGACGGCTACCAGCAGTCCAACATCACCAAGTACGACACCAACTACAGCCTCGGCTCGCCCACCCCGACCGTGTCCAAGGTGGACGGCGGCTCCGGCGCGCTCGGTGACGGCCAGGTCGAGGTCGAGCTGGACATCGAGGTCCTGCACGCGATCGCCCCGAAGGCGAACGTCACGGTGTTCGAGGGTCCCAACTCCGACGCCGGTGAGGTCGACACCTACCAGGCGATCGTGGACAGCGGCATCCCGACCACCTCGATCAGCTGGGGTGCGGCGGAGAGCGCCCGCACCACGTCCAACATCAACGCGGTGGACGCCGTCTTCAAGGCGGGCGCCGCCGAGGGCCTCGGCTTCTACGCGGCCTCCGGCGACGACGGCTCCGACGACGCGGGCGACGGCGGCACCTCCGTCGACTACCCGGCCAGCGACCCGTACGTCACGGGCGTCGGCGGCACCAAGCTGACGGTCACCTCCGCCAACGCGTGGAGCAAGGAGGTGGCCTGGTCCGGCGGCGGTGGCGGCAAGTCCACCGTCTTCAAGATCCCGAGCTGGCAGACCGCGGTCCAGAAGAGCGCCGGCGGCGGCTACCGGCAGGTCCCGGACGTCTCGGCGCACGCCAACCCCAGCCCCGGCGTCTCCATCTACTCCCAGGGCTCGTGGTCCTCGGTCGGCGGCACCAGCGCCGCGGCCCCCGAGTGGGCGGCGTTCGCGGCCCTGTACAACCAGCAGGCCGCGGCGGCCGGCAAGGCCAACCTCGGCTTCGCCAACCCCTCGCTCTACTCGGCGAGCGGCACCGGCTTCCACGACATCACCAGCGGCAGCAACGGCGCCTACTCCGCGGCCACCGGCTGGGACTTCACCACCGGCTGGGGCTCGTACAACGCCGCCACCCTGGCGACGAAGCTCCTCGGCTGACCGCACGGCCACAAAGGCCGGCGCGGACCGGGACGACTCCCGGTCCGCGCCGGCCCGGTCACGCGTGCGGGCCCCGAGACGGCAATCCTCCGGGTGCGGCCCGGTGGGGGCTGGTCGCGCAGTTCCCCGCGCCCCTTTCGGAGGCGCGGGGAACTGCGCGAGCAACCACGACGCGCCCGCGCCCGCGCCCGGAACTCAACGGCGTCAGCAGCGTGCCGTGCTTCGGGACACCGTCACCTGACGTCGACGAAGTCCCCGGCTGCCGTGGCCGGGCCGGTGGTGGCCGTGCCGGTGAAGACGTAGCGGAAGTAGCCGTCCGCCGTGGCCCTGGTGGTCGTCCTCAGGGCGCCGCCGCTGCCGGTCGTGACGGTCCTGAGGGTGGTGTAGGTGCTGCTGCCCTTCCTGCGGAACTGCAGCTTCACGGACTGGCCCCGGTAGCCGGTGTAGCTGCCGCTCCCCCAGTCGGCGCGGGTCAGTCTGCCGGTGACCGTGACGGTCCTGCCCTTCTTCACCGGCTCGGGCGAGGCGTTGACCGTCACCACGGCGTACCGCTTGATCTTCGCCGTGCCCGCGGCATCGATCTCCGTCGAGTCGTCGGTGGTGTCCTGCGCCCCGGCGAGCACGTTCCAGGTGCCGGCCACGCCGTTGTGGTCGAGGTCCCGCGCGGCATCCACCCCGAAGCTCGTCCTGCAAGTGGCGGTGGTGGGGTCCGCCGACGACACGGTGCAGGTGCCCGTCGGCGGGTAGTGCGGCAGTACGCCGTCGGCGTCGTCGGTGTTGGGGCCGTGCCACAGGTAGGCCCAGGACGCGGCGACCCCGTCCGGGTCCGTCGCCGTCCACGTGATGGTGACGGTCTTCCTGGTGGTCAGGCCGAGCACGATGTCCTTGCCGCCGTTGACGACGACGTTCGTGAACGTCGCGTCTTCGGAAGCGGTCCGGTCGGCCGCCTGAGCGGCCGCCGGAACCACCGACGCGGCAAGGGCGAGGGCAAGGGATACGGCCGCTACGGCCGGGCGGGTGCGCATGGGGTCCCCCTTCGGGATCTTCGGGATCTTCGGGATCGTCGGGCCCGCCGTCTCCCCACGGCGAAGCTGATGATGTGTCACACCGGCTAGACCCGTGGCGACCGGTCGTGGTTGCCCCGCAGTCCCGCCCGGGTTCGGAGATCTCCGTCAGGATCTGCGCAGGACCCGGTTGACTCCCGCCGCGGCCGTGGTCGCGAGGATCCACCCCGCGCTGACCAGGACGACCACCACCCACTGCATGGCGCCGTGTGCGCTGAACGCGCGGTCCTGCCCGAAGTCGACCACCGGAAGCAGCAGATCGAGGGTGTACACGGCCGGCTGGAAGTCCGGTGGCACACCTTCTCCGTCGGGCGTGGGCGGCCAGGTCGCGAACAGCGCGGTGCCGACGGTGAAGAAGAGGGCGAGCAGCAGCACCGCGCGCAGCGGCCGGTACCCGTAGCCGACGGTGAGGTCCTGCAGGAGGCTCCAGATCCGGGCCGGCCAGGGCAGAGTGGTGCGCATCCGGCGCTGTTTGGCCAGCAGGACGACGCGTGCGTCGGAGTCCCGTCCGTGGCGCTGGTAGTTGGCGGCCAGTTGCTCGTAGGGCTGTGGTGCGAAGCCTGACGGGTCACGGTCCAGCCAGGTCAGCCGCTCCTGGCCGGGCAGCGCGGGCTGGGTGCTGTCGTAGGCGAAACCCTCCAGGACCAGCGAGCGGGGCCAGCCCGCCGGGTCGTCCCGCAGCACGCCGATCCGCGTGTGGCTCAGGTCGACGATGCCGAGCGGTGCCTCACGGGGCTTCAGCATCAGCTCGGCGGCGGCGGACCGCCGGCACACCAGTGCGCGCTCCCCCGCCGGGACGTCCAGCGCGGCGCCTTGGAAACAGAGCTTGGCCCGTACGGTGACGCTGCTCAGCGAGATCCGGCCATGCGCCGTCAGACCGTCGCAGCAGTTGAACTCCGCCCCCACCTCTATACCGTTCGCCCGCAGGGCGGCGGCCCCGGCGAAGCCGCTCAGCTCCGCGCCCTCGAAAAGGACCGATCCGCCGACCCGGGCATCGCAGAGGTTCACCGTGCCCCCGGCGACGAAACCGCTGCGGCAGTTGAGGTCACCGCCGACGTGCAGGCGTTTGGCGTTGAGCGCGGTGCCGGCCGGATGGTGCAGCCTGGCCCGCTTCAGCACGACGGTGCCGCGCACCGTGGTGTCCCTGAGATCGAGGCACCCCCGCACGACAAGCCCTGTGCCGGCCTGTATGTCGCCTCCGACCGAGGCGCACATCAACTGCAGGGCGGGTTCGCCGCGTCGCTCGCCGGTGCCGGTGAGGGTGCTGTTCTCCAGGTGCAGCGAGCCGCCGATCGAGGCTCCGTAGAGGTTGATCCCGCCGTCGCTGGTGAATCCCCGGTCGAGATACAGACCGCCGCCCACGGTCAGTTCGGGAGCCTGGAGGTAGGCCCGGTCGCCCTGGATCCTGGCACCGCGGAAGCCGAGGGTGTCCTGTATCCGGGAGCTGTTGAGGTGGACCGGCCCGGTGCAGACCAGGTCGGCCGCCGAGAGGTGTTCCTCGACCGCGAGCGACTCCGCGTCGACGGCCGCGCCGCCGTCGTGCGCGGTCACCGTCGAGCCGTCGAGCAGCAGATGGGTACCGACGCTCAGCGACCGGAGGTTCAGGGTGCCGTCGAGCGCGCACCCCACGATCTCGCACCCCTGGCCCACCCGCGCGCCCGCCGCGCTCAGCCCCGGCAGGGCGCAGTCCTTCAGTTGCAGCACACCGAACTGGCCGCCGTCGAAGCAGGGCGCCTCGTCGAAGCGGCAGGACTCCAGCCGTATCGCGCCCTGGACAACCGCCTCGGCCAGATCCAGCGTGCCGGTGACACGGGCGCCGCGGAGCCGGAGCCGGGCCAGGCTTCCCGGCACCGGTCGGGGCGCGGCGAGGAGCAGCCATCTCAGCGCCTCGGCACGGATCACCGGGGCGTCCTCGCACCACTCGCCGCGCCGGTACGCCTCCCACAACCGCCGCTCGTGGGCATCCCAGTCGTGCGGCGGGCCGTCGTCCGACACCCTGTGGTCCCCCTCATGAACGCGGCGGCGAAGCACGGCGTTGCTACCCGGTCGGCGGGGAGATCACGCGTGGGAACCTCTGTGACCTTTGAGGGGGAGTGGGGCGGGCGGGCCGGCCGCGACGGCCGGTGCCGGTGTCGGTGCCGGTGTCGTGGGGCGGCGTCGGTAGACCAGGTAGGGGCGGACCAGGTAGCCGACCGGGACGCTCCACACATGGACGAGCCGGGTGAACGGCCAGGCGGCGAAGAGGAGGCAGGCGGTGAGGGCGTGCAGCTGGAACAGCAGCGGGGCGCCGCTGATCGCCTCGGGCTGCGGCCGGAAGGTGAAGACGCCACGGAACCAGACGGAGACGGTCGCGCGGTAGTCGTAGCCGCCGCCGAACACGTTGTGTGCCGCGGTGGCGCTGATGCCGAGCAGGACGGTGGCGGACAGCAGCGGGAAGAGGACCTTGTCGCTGCGGTCGGTGGTGAGGCGGATCCGGCGGGCCAGCAGTCGGCGGGCGCACAGCATGCCGAGCCCCGTGACCATGGTGACGCCCGCCACCGACCCCGCCCACACGGCGGTCGCGTGGTAGGCGTGCTCGCTGATCCCGGCGGCCTCGGTCCACGAGGCGGGCACGGCCAGGCCGACGACATGGCCGGCGATCACCATGAAGGCGCCCAGGTGGAACAGCGGGCTGCCCCAGCGCAGCCAGCGGTGTTCGAGGAGCTGGCTGGTGTGGGTGGTCCAGCCGAACTGGTCGTGCCGATAGCGCCAGACGTGCCCGACCACGAACACGGCGAGACAGCTGTAGGGGAAGGCGACCCATAGGAGCAGATCGTTCATCGCGGGCCCTCCGTGCGGGCGTGCGGAGCGGGTGACTGCGGCGGTACGAAGGCGTCCGGCGGGGCGAACTCGCCGTTCCCGTAGGCGGGGTGGACGCCGTACGGGTCCAGGCCGACGTCCTCGTTCGGCGGGCCCTCGGCGACCAGCCGGACCACCGCCGCGCGGTCCGCCTCGGTGGGCGGGGGCAGCAGGGTGAGCAGCGCGGCGAGGACGTGCCGGTAGGGGGAGCCGGCGTCGGTGAGGGCGTGGTGGATGAGGACCAGCCCGCGCCGGTGGCGGCGCAGTGGTGCCTCGCCCACGCCGGGACCCGCGAGGGCGGCGAACTCCAGGACGGTCGGCAGGTGGTCGGGGAGTTCACCGCCGTCGACGTCCCAACCCGAGGCTTTGTAGCTCTGGTTGAGGGTGAGCAGGGCCATGCCCCGGCGGCGGGTGTCGCCGTGCAGGTAGTAGGTGAGGTAGAGGCTGCTCTTGCGGCGCAGGTCGAACATCTCGACGTAGTGGCGTGCGAGCGCGTCGGGTTCCTCGGCCGTGAACCACTCGATGAAGGCGCCCAGTCCGTCGGTGGCCGGGGACTTCGGCAGCGCGCCGACCGCCTGTGCCAACAGCGGTCTGCCGTCGGTCAGTTCGGCGTCCGGGTACTGCAGGAGCAGGGAGAGCAGGCGCAGCAGCAGCGCACGGCGCTCGGCTTCCTCGGGGGCGGGGGTACGGCGCCGGGTGGCGGCCCGGACCCGGGTGCGGACGATCGCCGGGATGGTGGCGGGAAGAGGGCTCATGCTCGGCCTCCGTCGGATGCGCGGCGCAGGGTGGGCATGCCGAGCAGGACCCGGCGTTCGGACGGTTCGGCGGAGTCCACCGGGCAGCGGCTCTCGATCGCCGAGAGCGCGGCCGCGTCCTCCTTGTGCGCGGCCGGGACGACGTACCGGTCGGCGTACTTGGCGACGGCGAGCAGCCGGTGCAGGTCCTGCGCGTCGCGCGGGGCGAGGCCCACCGCCTCCAGGGCGGCCTCGTCGCCGGGCTCGCCGAGGGTGCGGGCGCGCATGTAGGAGCGCAGGGCGGTGAGTTTCATCAGCACCCCGGCGACGACGTCCGGGTCCCCCGCGGTGAACAGCTGGGCCAGGTACTCCAGCGGGATGCGCAGCCGGGTGACGGCAGCGAAGACGTGGTCGGGGTCGTCCTGGTTGCCGCCCGCCGCGTCGACGGCGTCGAGGACCGGGGAGAGCGGCGGGACGTACCAGACCATGGGCAGGGTGCGGTACTCCGGGTGCAGCGGCAGGGCCACCTTGTACCGCATGACCAGGTCGTACACCGGGGAGCGGCGGGCGGCGTCCAGCCAGTCCTCCGGGATCCCGGACTCCCGTGCGGCGGCGCGGACCTCGGGGTCGTGCGGGTCGAGGAAGACGCCCCGCTGGGCTTCCAGCAGGTCCTGCTCGTCGGGGGTGGCCGCGGCCTCGCCGACACGGTCGGCGTCGTACAGCAGGAGTCCGAGGTAGCGCAGGCGCCCGACGCAGGTCTCGGAGCAGACGGTGGGCTGGCCGGCCTCGATGCGCGGGAAGCAGAAGGTGCACTTCTCGGCCTTGCCGGTGGCGTGGTTGACGTACACCTTCTTGTACGGGCAAGCCGTCACGCACATCCGCCAGCCCCGGCAGCGGTCCTGGTCGACCAGGACGATGCCGTCCTCGACCCGCTTGTACAGGGCGCCCGACGGACACGCCGACACACAGGCCGGGTTGAGGCAGTGCTCGCACAGGCGGGGCAGGTGGAAGAGGAAGGTCTGCTCGAACTCGAACCTCACCTTCTCGGCCCATGCGCCGGTGAGGTTGGGGTCGCCGCCCGCGTGCTCGGGGGCGCCGCCGAGACCGTCCTCCCAGTTGGCGCCCCAGGTGATGGTGGTGGGCTGCCCGGTGAGGACCGAGCGGGGCCGGGCGACCGGGAGGTCCGGTCCGGCCGGGGCGCTGACCAGGTTGTCGTAGTCGTAGGTGACCGGCTCGTAGTAGTCCTCGATGGCCGGCAGGTCGGGGTTGGAGAAGAGGGAGAGCAGGCGCTTCACGCGGCCGCCCGAGCGCAGGACCAGGCGGCCCCGCTTGTCGAGCGTCCAGCCGCCCTTCCAGTGCTCCTGGTCCTCGTAGCGGCGCGGGTAGCCGACGCCGGGCTTGGTCTCGACGTTGTTGAACCAGGCGTACTCGACGCCGGTGCGGTTGGTCCAGGTCTGTTTGCAGGTGACCGAGCAGGTGTGGCAGCCGATGCACTTGTCGAGGTTCATCACCATCGCCACCTGTGCCATGACCCGTCCGATAGTGGCTTCGCCACGGGGCATCTCAGTACTCCACTTCCTGGCTGCGGCGGCGGATGACGGTGACCTCGTCGCGTTGGTTGCCGGTCGGGCCGTAGTAGTTGAAGGCGTAGGTGAACTGGGCATAGCCGCCCGCGAGATGGGTGGGCTTGACCAGCAGCCGGGTCAGGGAGTTGTGGATGCCGCCGCGCCTGCCGCTGACCTCGGTCTTCGGGACGTTCACGGTGCGGTCCTTGGCGTGGTACATGTACACCGTGCCCTCGGGCATCCGGTGGGTGACCACGGCGCGGGCGGCGACGACGCCGTTGCGGTTGTACGCCTCGATCCACTCGTTGTCCTTCACGCCGATCTTCTCCGCGTCGGCGGTGGACATCCAGATCACCGGGCCGCCGCGGGAGAGGGCGAGCATGTAGGCGTTGTCCTGGTACTCGGAGTGGATGGACCACTTGGAGTGCGGGGTGAGATAGCGGACGGTGACCTCGGCCCGGCCGTCCTCGTGCAGCCGCTCGTCGCCGTAGTGCCGGGGGGCGTTCAACGGCGGCCGGTAGACGGGGAGTTGCTCGCCGAGCTCGGCGATCCAGTCGTGCTGGACGAAGAAGTGCTGGCGGCCGGTGAGGGTGTGCCAGGGCTTCTTGTGCTCGACGTTGATGACGAACGGGGAGTAGCGGCGGCCGCCGGTCTCCGAGCCCGACCACTCGTACGACGTCAGCACCGCGCGCGGCTGGGTGCGGGTGTCGGCGAAGGTGATGCGGTCGGCCTCGCGTTCGGTGGAGAGCGAGGCGAGTTCGGTGCCGGTGCGCCCCTCCAGCTCCCGGAAACCCTCGGTGGCCAGGCGGCCGTTGGTGGTTCCGGAGAGAGCCAGGATCGCCTCGCACATATGGGTGGCGGTGGCCAGCGAGGGCCGTCCGGCGGCGATGCCCTCGCGGACCGTGCCGCAGCGCCGGCGGAGGTCGTCGATCTCGGGGCCGACCTGGACGGTGACGCCCTTGGTGGTGGTGCCGAGCCGGTCCAGGAGCGGGCCGACCGCGCGGATCTTCTCGGCCACGGCCGCGTAGTCCCGCTCGATGGTGACGAGCTTCGGCATGGTGTGCCCGGGGACCGGTTCGCACTCCCCCGCCTTCCAGTCCCTCACGACCCCGCCGGGCTGGGCGAGTTCGTCGGGGGTGTCGTGCAGCAGCGGCACGGCGAGGACGTCGGTGCGGGTGCCCAGGTGCTCGGCGGCGAGTTCGCTGAACCGGTCGGCGACGGTGAGGAAGGTGTCGTAGTCGGTGCGGGCCTGCCAGGGCGGCGGGATGGCCGGGGTGAAGGCGTGCACGAAGGGGTGCATGTCGGTGCTGGACAGGTCGTCCTTCTCGTACCAGGTGGCGGCGGGCAGCACGACGTCGGCGAGCAGGCCGGTGGAGGTCATCCGGAAGTCCATGGCGACCAGCAGGTCGAGCTTGCCCTCGGGGGCCTCCTCCCGCCACACCACGTCCTTGGGGCGGCCCTCGGGAGGTGTCTCCTGGCTGCGCACCGCGCTGTCGGTGCCGAGCAGGTGGCGCAGGAAGTACTCGTTGCCCTTGCCGGAGGAGCCGAGCAGGTTCGCCCGCCAGACGGTCAGCACCCGGGGGAAGTTCGCCGGGTCGTCGGGGTCCTCGGCGGCGAACTTCAGCCGCCCTGACTTCAGTTCGTCCACGATGTGCTCGGCGACCGGGCGGCCCGCGGCCACCGCCTCGTCGGTCAGGTCGAGCGGGTTGCGGTTGAAGCCGGGGTGGCCGGGCGTCCAGCCGAGGCGGACCGCCTGGGCGAGACAGTCGGCGGTCGCCTTGCCCGTGAACCGGCCCTCGCCCAGCGGGGACGCCAGTTCGTCGGGTCCGAAGGCCTCGTAGCGCCACTGGTCGGTGTTCAGGTACCAGTACGAGGTACCGGCCATGTGCCGGGTGGGCCGCTGCCAGTCGAAGGCGAACGCCAGGTGCTGCAGGCCGGTGAGCGGGCGGATCTTCTCCTGGCCGACGTAGTGCGCCCAGCCGCCGCCGTTCACGCCCTGGCAGCCGGTCATGGTCACCAGGGCCAGGAACGCGCGGTACATGGTGTCCGAGTGGAACCAGTGGTTGGTGCCGGCGCCGAGGGCGATCATCGAACGGCCCTGGGTGCGCTCGGCGTTGCGGGCGAACTCGCGGGCGATGCGGGCCGCCTGCTCGGCCGGGACCGAGGTGATGGTCTCCTGCCAGGCCGGGGTGCAGGGCTGGGAGGCGTCCTCGTAGGAGTCGGGCCAGCTGCCCGGCAGGCCGGGGCGGTGGACGCCGTACTGGGCGAGCATCAGGTCGAAGACGGTGGTGACCAGACGGCCGCCGATCCTGCGCACCGGGACGCCTCTGACCATGGTCGTACCGCCCTTGGTGGCGCCCTCGTCGAACCTGGGCAGGGCGATCTCCACGGTGTCCTCGGCCCGGTCGAGGAGGCTCAACTCGGGCTCGATGTCACCGAGTTCGAGGTTCCAGCGGCCCCGCCCGGCCTCTCCCCACCGGAAACCGAGCGAGCCGCCGGGGACCACCGGTTCACCGGTGGCCCGGTCGAGGAGGACGGTCTTGAAGGCGGCATGCTCCTCGCCGTCCCGGCCCAGGTCGGCGGCGGTGAGGAAGCCGTCGGGGACCAGGCCGTGGTCGCCGTGCTCGCGCAGGGCCACCAGGAACGGGGCGTCCGTGTACGTCTTCAAGTAGTCCCGGAAATAGGGCACTTCGCGGTCAACCAGGAACTCGCGCAGGATCACGTGGCCCATGGCCATGGCCAGCGCGCCATCGGTGCCCGGGTGCGGGGCGAGCCATTCGTCGGCGTGCTTGACGTTGTCGGCGTAGTCGGGGCTGACGGCGACGACCTTGGTGCCGTTGTAGCGGGTCTCGGTCAGGAAGTGGGCGTCGGGGGTGCGGGTGACGGGGATGTTGGAGCCCCACATGACCAGGTAGCCGGCGTTCCACCAGTCGGCGGCCTCGGGGACGTCGGTCTGGTCGCCGAAGACCTGCGGGGAGGCGACGGGAAGGTCGGCGTACCAGTCGTAGAAGGAGAGCAGGGTGCCGCCGATCAGCGACAGGAAGCGGGCGCCGGAGGCGAAGGACGCCATCGACATCGCCGGGATCGGCGAGAAGCCGGCGACGCGGTCGGGGCCGTACTCCTTGATGGTGTGCACATGGGCGGCGGCGACCAGCTCGGACACCTCGTCCCAGTCGGCGCGCACCAGGCCGCCCTTGCCCCGGGCCCGCTTGTAGGCACGGGCCTTCGCGGGGTCGCCGGTGATCTCCGCCCAGGCGGCGACCGGGTCGCCGAGCCGCCGGCGCGCCTCGCGCCACAGCTTCAGCAACTCGCCCCGCACATAGGGGTAGCGGACCCGGCTGGGCGAGTAGGTGTACCAGGAGAAGGACGCCCCGCGGGGGCAGCCGCGCGGCTCGTACTCGGGGCAGTCGGCGCCGATCGACGGGTAGTCGGTGGCCTGGTGCTCCCAGGTGATGATGCCGTCCTTGACGTACACCATCCAGGAGCAGGATCCGGTGCAGTTGACCCCGTGTGTGGAGCGCACCACCTTGTCGTGCGCCCAGCGGTCCCGGTAGAAGCCCTCCCAGCGAGGGTCGCCGGTGCCGAACACCGCACGCCCGTCGGCCGACACCTCACGGCGCGTCAGCAGCCGGCGCGCGGCCAGTGGCCAGCCCTCGGCGGCGCGCGGCCGCCCCTGACGTGCGCTCTGCTCGTTCTCCATGACCGGGAACGCTAGGCGCGGCGTCGTGTCCCCCGCCGTGGGCCGAACGGCCCTGGCCGCGGCCCGGTCGGTCCCGGTCCGGAGCGGGGCGCCGGGACCTAGGTCCCCGACCTCGGTGCCGAAGGTCCCTCACCACCACCGGCTGCCCGAAGTGCCCGCAAATGCCGGAATTTGGCTTGCTATACAGGACGGGCCGCCAGGCGCCGAGCGGCCCTCACTTCCCGCACCCCGTACCACTCCTCCTGGGAGGCCGTCATGCTGTCCGCCGACTCCGCCGCCGTCGTCAAGGCCACACTGCCCGCCGTGGCCGGCGCCCTCGACGAGATCACCACCCGGTTCTACGCCACGATGTTCCACGACCGGCCCGAGCTGCTGGACGGACTGTTCAACCGCGGCAACCAGGCCAGCGGCGCCCAGCGGCAGGCCCTCGCCGGGTCGATCGCCGGTTTCGCCACCGCCCTGCTCGCCGACCCGGACGCCCGGCCGGACGCGCTGCTGGCGCGGATCGCACACAAGCACACCGCGGTCGGGGTCACCGAGGACCAGTACACGATCGTCCACAAGTACCTGTTCGGTGCGATAGCCGAGGTCCTCGGCGACGCGGTCACCCCGCAGGTGGCCGCCGCCTGGGACGAGGTCTACTGGCTGATGGCCGGTGCGCTCATCGCCCAGGAGGCCCGCATCTACCAGGAGGCCGGGGTGGCGCCCGGCGAGATCTGGCGGCCGTGGACCGTGGTCGAACGCCGCGAGGAGACCGCGGACGTGGTCTCCTTCCTGCTCCGCCCCGCCGACGGCCGTCCGGCCCCGGCGGCGAGAGCGGGACAGTACGTCAGCATCCGGATGCGGATGCCCGACGGTGTGCACCAGCTGCGCCAGTACAGCCTGTCCTCGGACCCCGGCGGCGACCTGCGCCGCATCACCGTCAAGCGGGTCGCCGGCACCCCGGAGGGCGAGGTGTCGAACCTGCTCCACCGCAAGGTGCGCCCCGGACACCAGCTCACCCTGTCCGCGCCCTTCGGCGACGTCGTCCTCGACGAGGCCGGCACTCCCCTGGTCCTCGTCTCCGCGGGCATCGGCTGCACCCCCATGGTCGGCATGCTCGCCCGGCTCGCCGCGACCGGCGCCATCCGCCCCGTCCTCGTCCTGCACGCGGACGCCTCCCCCGACGACCACGCGCTGCGCGCCGAGACCCGCGAACTGACGGCCCGACTCCCGCACGCGGACACCGTGTTCTGGTACGAGCGCCCCGGTACCGCCGAACCCGGCGCCCGCACCGGCCTGATGGACCTCGACGGCGTGGCCGTACCCGCCGACGCCACCGTCTACCTGTGCGGCCCGGTCCCGTTCATGCGCGCGGTCCGCACCCAACTGCTGGGCCTGGGCGTGCGGCCGAGCCGGATCCACTACGAGGTGTTCGGCCCCGACCTGTGGCTGCCGGACGCGGTCTGACACCCCCTGCCGACACCGCGAACTGAGAGGAACCGGTGGGATGTTGCAGCCTTCGAGAGAACAGAACGAACAGACTCCGGCGGCCGGCGGACACGTCTCCGGCCGGGCGTGGACCATGCTGGCGCTCGCCACGCTGGGCTTCGCCGTGAACTTCTGGGCCTGGGCCCTGCTCAGCCCGCTCGGTCCCCGGTTCAAGGACACCCTGCACCTGACCTCCTTCCAGCAGTCGCTGCTGGTGGCCGTGCCGGTGGTGGTCGGCTCGCTGGGCCGTGTCCCGGTCGGCGCGCTGACGGACCGGTTCGGCGGGCGGGTCATGTTCCCGCTGGTGTCGGCGGCCACCGTGGTCCCGGTGCTCTACCTGGGCCTGGCCGGACACGGCTCGTTGACCGCCCTGCTGGCGGGAGGCTTCTTCCTCGGCATCGGCGGCACCGCGTTCGCCGTCGGTGTGCCGTTCGTCAGCGCCTGGTTCCCGCCCGAGCGGCGCGGACTGGCCATCGGGATCTTCGGCGCCGGTATGGGCGGCACCGCAATCAGCGCGCTCACCACCGTGAAGCTGGTCGACGCGCACGGCACGGCCGGCCCGTTCCTGATCAGCGCCGGTGTGCTGGCCGTCTACGCGGTCATGGCGGCGATCGTCCTGCGGGACGCGCCCGGCCGTACCGTCCCCACCGAGCCGCTGGCCCGTCGGCTGGCCGCCACACTGCGGCTCGGGGTCACCTGGCAGGCGTCGGCGCTGTACGCGGTCGCCTTCGGCGGTTATGTGGCCTTCTCCGTCTACCTGCCGACGTACCTCAGGACCGGCTACGGCCTCGCCCAGGCCGACGCGGCCGACCGGATGGCCGGGTTCGTGCTGCTGGCGGTGGCGATGCGGCCGCTCGGCGGCTGGCTCTCGGACCGGTTCGGCCCGGTCGACGTGCTGGGCGGCTCGCTGGCCCTGGTGTTCGCCGGAGCCGTCACGCTGGCGTTCACGCCCGGCCTGGTACCGGTCGGCACGGTCGCCTTCCTGGCGATGGGGGCCGCGCTCGGCGCGGGCAGCGGTGCCGTGTTCGCCCTGGTGGCCCTGCTGGCCCCGGCGAACAAGGTCGGCTCGGTCACCGGCGTCGTCGGTGCCGCGGGCGGCCTGGGCGGGTTCGTCCCGCCGCTGCTGATGGGCTCGCTGTACGGCACGTACGGCTCGTACGCCATCGGTCTGGTGCTGCTCTCGGCGGTCGCGGCCGGGGCGCTCACCTTCACCGGGACGGGCGTCCGCCACGCCGTGGGCCGGCGCCGGCCCGCGCGGCAGAGCTGAGCGCCGGAACCGAGCGGCAGAACTGGAAGGGAGCACGTCATGTGTGAGTACTGCGGATGCCAGGCAGTGGCGAGCATCGGCGAACTGACCCGGGAACACGAGGAGGTCGTGACGCTCATCGGCCGGGTGCGGGACGCCTGGCGGGACCGGGAGATCGTGCGGATGGCCGAGCTCGCCCGGGAGATGGCCGCGATCCTCGGCCCGCACACCCAGGTGGAGGAACAGGGGCTGTTCCCGGCGCTCGCCGGGGAGTTCCCCGAGAAGATCGAGGCGCTGCGGCAGGAGCACCGCCGGATCGACGCGGTGCTGGCCGAGGCGGACGGCCCGTTCCTGACCGACCCCGGCTGGCCGGAACGGCTCATCACCGCGGTCGGCCTGCTGCGCGAGCACATCCTCAAGGAACAGGACGGTGTCTTCCCGGCCGCCCTGGCGCTGCTGGACCCCGGGCAGTGGGAGGCCGTGGAGGCGGTGCGCGCCCGCCTCGGCGCGCAGGCGCCGGAGCCGTCCGCCTGAGGCGGGGCGGTCGTCCGCCTCTCGTACCATCGCCCGCCCGGTGCCGAGCGCACCGGGCGGGCGATGACGCGTGCGACGCGGCTTCTCAGGACCTGAGGTCCACTCCGTGGACCGACAGTCCGCCGACGAGTTCCCGGCCGGCCACCAGCTCGGGCTCGATCCGCAGGAAGACCTCCTGGGGCCAGGGCCCCCAGGAGCGCGGACCGGTCCGCAACAGCCGTTCGTGGTCGGCCTGTTCGGTGACCAGGCGGGCCGGTCCGGTGACGATGACGCTCCAGCCGGAGTGCGCCCCCGCGTCGACCTCGTCGGCCTCGAAGGCGACCACCGAACCGTCGACCGCGCGGACGAGTTCGGAGGTGGCCGAGGTACGTACGACCACTGCCTCACCGTCGAGGGCGAAGTTGACCGGGAGCACCGCCGGCAGGGCCTGGCGGGTGTGGACGACCCGGCCGACGGGAGCCAGCGCCAGCAGGCGCAGGCACTCGCTCCGGTCCAGTTCGCGGAACCCTTCGTCGGCGTACATCAGCCGTACTTCCTCTGCGGTCGTGGGGACGGGGCCGTCACACGGAGATCCGGCGCCCGGTGACCGTGTCCGGCTCGATCCGCACCCAGACGTCCCGGTCGCCGCCCGCCCAGGGCTCGCTGTGGGCCCGCTCGTCGAGCCGGTGTGTCTCGTCGGGGTCCGCGACGGTCAGCGCGGGACCGCGTACGAGCACGCTCCAGCCCGAGCTGAAGGCGTCGTCGATCCGGTCGACCTCGAAGGCCACCTGGTGACCGGCGGCCAGCGACGGCGTCGTACCGGAGGCCGTGCGGAAGACGATCGAACCGTCGACGACGCTGTAGTTGACCGGCACGATGACCGGCCCCGAATCGGTCGACAGCGCGATTCTCCCGACCCCGTGCGTGCCGAGGAGGGAGTCGCACTCGTCGGGGTCCAGCTCGGCGAACTCCGCGCCGTGCACGGCCTGTTCCGGGCCGGGCGGCAGGTTCGCGGTTCCACCGGTGAGCTGCGACAACGTCGTCTCCAGGGCCGCGGCCAAGCCGAGCAGGGTGCCCCGCTGCGGTGCGGCGCCGGGGTGCTCCTCCAGGTGCTTCAGATAGTTGGCCGCCACCCCCGCACGGGCGGCCGCCTCCTCCCGGGTCAGCCCCAGTTCCGTGCGCCGGGCGGCGAGGCGGCGCCCCAGGTCGCCCAGGGGCCGTCCGCCCGTCGGCCCGACGCCGGTCGGTGTTCGTTCGGGCATGGCCGTCACGTCCTTTCCTCGAGGCCGGCCGTGAGGGTGCTGTCGCCACCCGCGCCGGATTTGCCCCGTAAGTCCAGCCTGCCCCACCCGCACGAACCCCGCTTGGGCCGGTCGGGCCCCCCGTGCCGGGCCGGGCGGCAGCGCGGTCACCCGGGTTCCGGGACGATGACGACGGGGCAGGCGGAGTGGTGCAGCACCCCGTGGACGACCCGGCTCAGCTGGAGCCCGAAGTGTCCGGGGCGGCGCCTGGCTCCGACGACCAGGAGACCGGCGCCCTGGGAGGCGTCCACCAGTACGGTCCGGGTACGGCCCTCGACCGTACGGCGCCGCGACTCGACGCCGGCGGGGGCGTCCCGGAGGGCCTCCTCCAGGGCCTCCACCGCCTGCCGCTCGTGCAGCCGGGCGGGCTCTCCGGCCAGCAGGGGGTGATCGGTGGTCTCGTACGCGGGGCAGCGCCAGGCCCGTACGGCCTCCACCGGCACGCCCCGCCGCCGCGCCTCCTCGAAGGCGAAGCGCACCGCCGCCGAGCCGGCCGGCTTCTCCCCGACGCCCACGACGACCCGGCCGTGGGCTCCGGCAGCGGCACCGGCACCGGCCCGGTCGCCGAGGTCGCCGCGTACGACG
Organism: Streptomyces sp. NPDC101234; assembly: GCF_044767525.1. Taxonomy (NCBI): domain Bacteria; kingdom Bacillati; phylum Actinomycetota; class Actinomycetes; order Kitasatosporales; family Streptomycetaceae; genus Streptomyces; species Streptomyces sp. NPDC101234. The sequence continues at coordinate 382,851 of NZ_JBIWOA010000005.1, forward strand.
ACGGTCGGGCAGTGCGCGTGCCCGGCGACCGTCAGGCTCACGGAGCCCAGCAGGGCCGCGGCGAGGCCGCTGCGGCCCCGGGCGCCCGTCACCAGCAGGGAAGCCTCCTGGCTCTCCCGCACCAGCGCGTACTCGGGTTCCTCGGGCAGTACGGCGGTGGAGACCCGCACATCGGGACGCCGGCCCCGGGCGCGCCGGGCCGCGCTCTCGACGATGTCCTCGGCCATGATCTCCTCGGACGGCTTGTGCAGGTCCTCGGCGAGGTGGCCGCCCTCGTAGCGCTCCCACAGCGAGGCGTACACCAGGCGCAGCGGCGCTCCGCGTACGGCAGCCTCGTCGGCCGCCCAGTCGACGGCCCGCAGGCCGGTCCCGGAGCCGTCGACGCCGACGACGATCGGCAGGATCATCGCCCTCACCGCCCCGCGGCGAGGTCGAAGACGATCCGGGCCCTGACCTCGCCGCGCAGCACCTCGTCGATGCATTCGTTGACCGAGTCCAGCGGGCGGGTCTCGCAGATGACCTTGGTCTGTCCGGCGGCGTGCAGCTGGAAGACCTCGGCGAGGTCCTGCCGGGTGCCGACGATGGAGCCGATCACGCTGGTGCCGTTCAGGACGGTGTCGAAGATCGGGACCCGGACGGTGCCGTGCGCGGGCAGGGCGACCATGACAAGCTTGCCGCCGCGCCGCAGACCGGCGTTGACCGCCTCGAAGGCCGCGTCATTGACCGCGAGCGCGATCGCCGCGTGCGCGCCGCCGTGCTGCCTGAGGACCTCGCCGACGTCCTCCTTGCGGGCGTCGATCACGAGGTCGGCGCCGAGTGAGGTGGCGAGCTCCAGCTTGTCGTCGGTGACGTCGATCGCCGCGACGGTGGCCCCGGCGATCTTCGCGTACTGCACCGCGAGATGGCCGAGGCCGCCGATCCCGGAGACCGCGACCAGCTGGGCGGGCCGGACACCTGCGACCTTGAGCGCCTTGTACGTGGTGACACCGGCGCAGGTCAGCGGGGCGGCGTCGACGGCGCTGACCCCCTCGGGCACGGGCTGGGCGAAGTCGGCCCAGGCCAGCATCTTCTCCGCGTACCCGCCGTCGCAGCCGTAGCCGGTGTTGATCTGCTGCTCGCACAGCGTCTCCCAGCCGGACAGGCAGTGCTCGCACCGCCCGCAGGCCTTGCCCAGCCACGGCACGGCGACCCGCTGCCCGACGCTCAGGTGGGTCACCCCGGCCCCGAGCTTCTCGACGAGGCCGACGCCCTCGTGGCCGGGCACGAACGGCGGGTCCGGCTTGACGGGCCAGTCACCGTGGGCGGCATGGATGTCGGTGTGGCACAGCCCCGAGGCCTCGACCCGGACACGGACCTGTCCGGGGCCGGGCTCGGGGTCGGGGCGGTCCTCGATGACGAGGGGCTCACCGAAAGCTCGTACGACCGCTGCCTTCATCGTGTCTGCTCCTTCGCAGTGGGTCGGTCATCTGGCGCCTCCTACCTTCGTGCGGGCGGGCTGCCGGCCACCGGATGCCGAAGGTCGCTGCCACCAGGGCTGAACGGCCCTGTGTCCGGGGCCGTCGGGGTGGGTGCCCGGGGACACGGGGGGGGGCCGGCCGGTGCCGTATCTGCCGTGGACGGTCCCGGACGCCGTGGACGGTCCCGGACGCCGTGTCCGGTCCCGGACGCCGTGTCCGGAGCACCGTGCCCGGGGCCCTGTCCGGGGACCCCGGGCCCAGACCCGCGGTCCCGTGGAGCAGTTCGGGAAGCCGTCCGGGAAGCCGTCGCGGCGCGGTCGTGCGGGCGGTCGGAGCCGGGTGGCCCGCGCGCAGGGCCGGGTGGCCCATGGTCCGGCGGTGGGCGTCGGAGACACGCTGGCCATGGCCGTTTCCACACCTTGTCGGGAGGCACGCCATGACCACCACCAGCACCCCCACGCCCAGCATGCTGCGGGCACTGCCCGCCGAGCAACGCGAGCGGCTCCTGCGCGTCGCCCGCGAGGTGAGCTTCCCGCAGGGCGCGCGGCTGTTCGAGGAGGGTGGCCGGGCCGACCGGTTCTGGATCATCCGCACCGGCACGGTCGAACTCGACATGCACATCCCCGGCCGCCGCTCCGCGGTCATCGAGACCCTCCGGCACAACGAGCTCGTCGGCTGGTCCTGGCTGTTCAGTCCGCACGCCTGGCACCTGGGGGCCGAGGCGGCGACCCCGGTGCGGGCCTACGAGTTCGACGCCACCGCCGTCCGCCTCATGTGCCAGGAGGACCCGGCCCTGGGCAACGCCGTCGCCCAGTGGGTCGGCGACGTACTCGCCCACCGCCTCCACGCCGCCCGCACCCGGCTGCTGGACCTGTACGCCCCGTACGGCGCCGGCAGCCACGTCTGAGCAGAAGACCGCCGTGGGGATCCGCCGTGGGGATCCGCCGTGGGGATCCGCCGTGGGGATCGTGCCCCGCCTCCGGTACTGGGCCGGTCGGCCCTAGTACATCCGGGTCCGGCGGGCGATGATCGTGTTCACGGGCAGCCCTTTGCCCGATCGCCACCAGGGAACAGGGGGTCGTCATGGCCGAGGCGCGCACCTTCACGGAGCAGGATCCGATCCGTGTCTTCCTGCTCGACGACCACGAGGTCGTACGACGCGGCATCACCGACCTGCTCGACGCCGAACCGGACATCTCCGTGGTCGGCGACGCGGACAGCGTCGCGCACGCCCTCGTCCGCGGTCCGGCGCTGCGCCCCCATGTCGCGGTCCTCGACGTACGGCTCCCGGACGGCGACGGGATCACGGTCTGCCGGGAGCTGCGCAGCCAGATGCCGGAGCTGGCCTGTCTGATGCTGACGTCGTTCGACGACGACGACGCCCTGCTGGACGCGATCATGGCCGGGGCCTCGGGCTACGTCCTCAAGCAGATCAAGGGCTCCGACCTGGTCTCGGCGGTCCGCACGGTCGCCTCCGGACAGTCCATGCTGGACCCCGCGACCACGGCCCGTCTGATGCGCTCGCTGCGCGCCGACCCGGCCGAGACCCCCGCCGTCGCCCCCGAGCTGGCGAGCCTGTCGCCCCGTGAGCGCGACATCCTCGCCCTGATCGGCGACGGCCTGACCAACCGCGAGATCGGCAAGAAGCTGTACCTCTCGGAGAAGACCGTCAAGAACCACATCTCCCGCCTCCTGGCCAAGCTCGGCGTCCAGCGCCGCGTCCAGGCGGCCGTCCTCGCCTCCCACCTGGACCAGCCGGACCCCGGCAACCGCACCACGGGCTGAACACCGCCCCGCCTCCGCTGCCCCGCCTCCACCGTCCGGCGACGAGCCATCGACGTACGGGGGTCATCACCTTCGGGTGGTGACCCCCGTTCTCGTGTTCGCCCGTGGCGGCCGGCCATCGCCGACCATCCCCTCTCCGTCCCCTCTCCGTCCCAGCGGTGATCCGTCCTCGCAGGTCAGGGACGCGTGACCGTCCCGGCGTCCCAATCCGGGCCGGCGCGGCCGGGCTTCGGGACAGCCGCTGCCAGCATGATCCGTGCCGGGGGCTCCCGGCCGAGTCACAGGAGGGGGAACACAGATGGGACGGAGGGCGCTTCTGCGGGGCCTGACCCTTGCCGTGGCGGCGGTCCTGCCCCTGTACGGGCCCGCCGCGGCAGGGGCGGCCCAGGCCGCGGCCACCGCGGTCGCGGTCTGCGGGCACACCGGCGAACAGCCCACGCTGCAGCGGGGATCGACGGGGGATCCGACGGTCGAGGCGCAGTGCGAACTCGATCTGGCGACGAAGCCGAGCCGGTACACGCCGATCGCGGCGGACGGCTCGTTCGGGGCGGCGACGGAGACCCGGGTCAAGGAGTTCCAGGCGTGTGCCGGGCTGACCCCGGACGGTGTGCTCGGCCCACTGACCTGGGCGGCGCTGAACACCTGGGCCGCCGCGCCGCACACCTGCGCGACCCAGGGCACATCGGCCACGGCGCAGGCCACCGTGTGCGGCCACACCGACACCCGCCCGACCCTGCAGAAGGGCGCGAACGGCGTCGAGGTCAAGGAGCTGCAGTGCCGACTGAACCTGGCGATGGAGCCGTTCCACTATCCGCCGCTGACGATCGACGGCGACTTCGGGGGCGGCACCGAGGCCCGGGTCATCGAGCTCCAGAGCTGCGCCGGCCTCGGTACGGACGGCGTCGTGGGCCCCAACACCTGGGCGAAACTGGTGGACTGGTCCAGCCGTAACACGTACTGCACACCACCGCGCCCCGCCGGCTACCCGATCGACGGCCTGGACACGGCCGAGTACCAGCACCCCGACGGCGCGCCGATCGACTGGAACGCCGTACGGGCCTCGGGTGTCGAGTTCGCGACGGTCAAGGCCACCCGGGGCCTGAACGTCACCGACGAGTACCTGGCCACCGACCTGGAGGCGGCCAGGACGGCGGGGCTGGCCGTCGCGCCGTACCACTTCTACACGGGCTCGGCGCCCGACACCGGTGCCGCGCAGGCCGACCGGTTCATCGCCGCGGTGCGGGCGACCGGCTACACCGGACAGCGCGCGGGCGACCTGCCGCCGGTGTTCGACCTGGAACGCATGGACGACGGCACCGGCCGCTGCCCCGTCTACGGCACGGTGGACGACATCAAGGCCTGGCTCGACCGGGTGGAGGCCGCTTTCGGCCGCACCCCGATCATCTACACCCAGAAGTCCTTCCTGGACGACTGCCTGGATTCGACCACGGCCTTCGCCGGGTATCCGCTGCAACTGGCGGACTACCGCCAGTCGATCACCCGGCCGCCGCTGCCGGACGGCGCGACGACCTGGACGGTGTGGCAGTACACCGACGCCGCGCTGTTCCCGGGCATCGAGGCACCGGCGACCGGGGACGTGTTCAACGGCACCCAGGCGGACCTGGACCGGCTGGCCAACCGCTGATCCCGGCGGGCCCCTTCGGCTCGCCGGGCCCCGCCGGGCCGAAGGGGCCTCCCACCGACCGCTCACCGCACCGCCGTTCCGAAAGGACCACGATGGCTTCCTCCTTCCGCTCCGTCGACCGCCGCACCATGCTGCGCGGCACACTGGCCGCCGGTGCCGGCATCGCGTTCGGCCCGTTGCTGTTCCCTGGCACCGCACAGGCCTATGCGTGGTCGCGCACCCTGACGCAGGGTGACAGCGGTGCGGATGTGACCGAGTTGCAGATCAGGGTCGCGGGCTGGGCCGCGGACAGCGCCGGTCACAGCAGGGTCGGCATCGACGGGGACTTCGGCCCCGGTACGGCGGCGGCCGTGCGCCGGTTCCAGACCGCGTACGGTCTCGCCGACGACGGCAGCGTCGGGCCGCTGACCCAGGGAAAGCTGAACGCCCTTGAGCAGTCGGACGGTTCCACCGCCCACTTCGACTGGAGCGAGTTCGCCGACCGGTCCAGCGGCACCTTCGACGGCGGCAAGCTGAGCGCGTCGGCGGTGAAGGAGAACGTCCGGCGCTGCATGTACAAGCTGGAGGCGCTCCGCAAGAAGCTGGGCGACAAGCCGGTCACGGTCAACTCCGGCTTCCGCAGCATCGCGCACAACGCCGACATCGGCGGGGCCGCCGACAGCATGCACCTGTACGGCACCGCGGCCGACCTGGACGTGCCCGGCGTGGCCAACAAGACCGTCTACCAGAAGGCGGAGACCTGCGGGTTCTCCGGGCTGGAGACGTACAGCACCGACCACCAGCACGTGGACAGCCGGGCCGACCTCGGCCGTGACTGGTGGTGGGAGGACGGCACGATCTGATGCCGTCGCTGTCGGGGGAGTGGAGCTCCGGGTACCGCCACGGCGGTGCCCGGAGCTCCGGGCGTCAGCTCTTCGGTGTGTTCTTCAGCGCCGCCTCGCAGGAGGGCCAGTCGTGGAAGTCGTGCCTGACGCTCCACAGCCGGTGGGCCGCCTTGATGTTCCAGTCCGGGTCGAACGCGCGCAGCGGTGTGCCGTCGAGGTCGCGCAGCCGGGCGTCGGAAATCTGGAACACGCCCCAGTTGCGGCTGCCGTTGGTGTTGGGCAGCACGTACAACGGGTCGAGGAACGACGCACAGCGGGCGACGGCCACGGCCGTGTCGGGATCCTCGACGAACACCGCACGGATCCGCTTCGCCACCTCGGCCGGCGACCAGGTCGTCATGCTCACCTTCTGCGCGTAGAGCGCCTTCTTGGTGGCGTCGTCGGCCACACTGGTGGCCGGCAGCCCCGCCAGCACCTGGAACGCGGTCAGCCGGCGCAGGGTCTCCGGCCCGAAGTCCCCGTCGACGGCGAGCTTGCCCTTCGCCCGCGCCAGCAGGGTCTGGACCTCACGCACGCACGCGTCGTGCTGCCCCATGCTCACCGTCGTGCAGGCCGGGGAGTACAGCAGCCGGTCACCGGCCGCCGGTGCGGCACCGCCGGCGCTCCGGCCGGGCAGCCACACGAAGCCGACGACCAGCACCACCGCGGCCACGGTGGCCAGGATCGCGAAACGGGAGGACACCTTCCCGGCCAGCCGGGACCGCCACGGCTTCCGTGCCTCGCCCGGGATGGCCTCCGGCGGAGTGACCTCCGACGGGGTGACGTCATCCGACAGCGGTTCCGGTTCGGCTTCGGGTTCGCGCTCCGGTTCCGGTTCGGGTTCGCGCTCCGGTGCGTGCTCCGGTTCGGGTTCCGGGTTCTTCTCGGCGGTCTCGGCAGCCGGTGCGTCCCGGTCGGTGTCCGCCAGTGCCCACAGCCGGTGGAGTTCGCGGAGCTCCTCCGCGTCGGCACCGCACACCTTGGCGAAGGAGTGCACCACCCGGTAGTCGGACGGGACGCTGAGGCCGGAGCAGTACCGGTGCAGACTGGAACCGCTGACGCCCGCCTCCTTGCCGAGGCGGTCGTAGCCCCGGCCGCTGCGGTCCTTCAGCATCCGAAGGCGGGCGGCGAACTTCTCGGTATGCGGAGAGGCAACCACACATCCACCCTTGCTCAGCCCTCTACTGACGGGTAGAAGCTACACGGCGGGCAAGGTGTGCGTACGCCCTTTCACTGCCCTGATTCGACCGTCAATTGCCTTTCCCGAGGCGCAATTTGACAGGTCGTCAATACCGTCAGTGCAGTGCGTCCGAGAGCCGTACGAACGTATGGCCGGAAGCCAGCAGCCGGGGTACGGCGGCGGAGATGCCCCGGGCCGTGCCGCCCTCGGGGTGGTTCATGTGGCAGATGACGACGGAGCCGGCGGTCGCGGCCCCGACGGTCGTACGGACCTGCTCGGGGCTGAAGGTGGCCCCCGCGTCACCGTTGACCGAGAAGCCGGCGAACCGCTCGCCCAGCGCGGTGACGATCCTGGCCGCGACGTCGTCGCAGTACGCGGTGCCGGAGCGGAAGAAACGCGGGGGGCTGCCCAGCAGCCGGGTGAGCTTCGCCCGGTTGCCGGCGATCTCGTCGTAGACCTCGGCGGCGCTGCGGGTGCCGGGGATGCCGTAGGCGGAGCGGCCGGTGACGGAGAGGGGGAGGTGGCGGGTGCCGTGGTTGGCGATCTCGAAGAGCGGCTCGGCGGCCAGTTCGCGGAAGACGGCCGGATTGGCGTCGATCCAGCGGGAGTTGAGGAACAGGGTCGCCGGTACCTCGCGCTTGCGCAGGAAGTCGATCAGGGCACGGTCGTAGCCGCTGCCGCCCCGGCCGCCGCAGGCGTCGAAGGTCAGCGCGATCCCCTGATGGCCGGCGGGCAGCCGGTGCACCACGCCGGGCGCGTCGAAGCCCCAGGTGTGGGGCACGGCGTGACCGTACCGGGTGATGATCTCGGCGCGGGTGACGGCGGGCAGACCGGCCGGCGTGGCCGTGGCCGAGGGCGACGCAGCGGCGGAGACGGCGGGCGACGGACCGTCGCCGGAGCCGGAGGCGGGCGAGGGGGAGGCCATCGTCGCCGCCCCGGTCCCCTTCGTCGATGCCGCGCAGCCGGCCAGGGCTCCCCCGGCCAAAGCCGCCAGCACCATCCGCCGACTCGTTCCCATTCGTTCCTCCACCTGCCCGAACCAACCGCGGCCATGCTAGGCGGCACGCCGCCGCAGCCCGCCCGCACACGGGACAAGCGTTGCCCAACAATCCTTTGTTGATCATTTGCCCCGCCGGACCGAACCACTCCACGCCGACGACACGTCGGTCCATCCGTCGTCCGACATCACCGGCGGGCAAAGACCACACCGGGAAAAGGGAGGAAGCCATGGGGGAGCACTCCGAGGCCCAGGAGCGGATCGGCATCGACCACGTCCTCGCCCCGGGCTTCTGACCGGCACGCCCGTTCCTCGGCTACGGTGACAGGAGTTCTGTCGTACTCAGGCCAGGGTGGTGATGCAGAACGGGTGGCCGGCGGGGTCCAGCAGGACCCTCCACCGATCGGGCTGCGGCTGCGCCGGGGGCTCTACGGCGCCGAGGGCCAGTAGCCGGGCCTGGGCGGCGTCCAGGTCGTCGACCCCCAGTTCGAGGTGGGCCCGCTTCTCGCGAGCGGGGTCCGGCCAGGTGGGGCGCTGGTAGCCGGCCAGCCGGGAGAAGCCCAGTCCGGCCGAGCCCTCCTGACCGAGCAGGATGAAGTCGTCGCCGGAGTAGCGGACAGGGAGGCCGAGGGCCTCGCCGTAGAAGCGCGCCAGCTCGGCGGGGTCCGGGCAGTCGAACGTGACGGCCGCGTAGCGGATGGCGGGCGCGGATGTGGTTTCGGTGCTCATGGGGAAGACGCTAGGACGGGACCAGGACAGGTGCTGTCCTGGTCGGGAGAGAAAGTTCGGGATGTGATCAGCACCTCTGCCCGCCTGCTGCGACTGGTCTCGTTGCTGTCCTCGCGGCCGTCGTGGACGTGCCGCGAGCTGGCCGGACGGATGGAGGTCACCGAGCGCACCGTCCGCCGGGACATCGCCAGGCTGCGGGAGCTCGGCTACGGCGTCGAGTCGGAGCCCGGTCCGTGGGGTGGCTACCGGCTGGGCGGCGGCACCCGGGTGCCGCCGCTGGTCCTCGACGACGAGGAGGCACTCGCCGTGGCCGTCGCCCTGCGCGAAGCCGCGTTCAGCGGGGTCCTCGGCAGCGACCAGGCCTCGCTGTCCGCGCTGCTGAAGCTGCGTCAGGGGCTGCCTCCGCGGATCGCGGACCGGCTGGGCGAGCTGGACGGCGCGTTCGTGCACACCCACAGGCAGGACGAACGGCAGATCGCGCCGGGGATGCTGCTGGAACTGGCCACCGTGTGCCGCCGGAGCGAGCGCACCCGCCTGTCGTACCGGGACCGGGAAGGAACCGCCACCGTCCGGGACGTCGACCCCTACCGGCTCGTACGCGCAGGGCGCCGCTGGTACTTCGTCGCCCGGGACGTGACGCGGGACGAGTGGCGGACGTTCCGCGCCGACCGGGTGACGCAGGTACAGCCGACCGGGCAGGTGGTGGAACTCCTCGACCCGCCCGACCCGGCGATCCTCGTCTCGCGAGGCATCGCCGGCAGCACGTACCCGCTCTATGTGACGGTCCGTCTCCCACTGCCCCTGGACCGGGCGTTGCGGCTGGTCCCGCCCACGGTCGGCACCCACCGGCCCGACGGCCCAGGGCACACCGTCGTCGAGATCGGCGGCCCTGACGCGGACGGTCTGGCCGGCTACCTGCTCCGCCTGGGCACCCCGCTACGCGTTCTGTCCCCGGACGACGTGAGAGAGGCGCTGCTGCGCCGTACCCGGGAATTGTTCGAGGACAACGAGGACCCCCCGCCCTCGTAGGGGGCAGCGCCGTGTCGACGAGCTGTCGACGGAGTGCAGTCGGACTGTGGACGGCTCTCGCCAGACTGAGCTGTGTCCAGACCGGAGAACTTCCACCGGCGAACCCCCCACTCTTGGAGTGATCCAGCATGAGAAAAAGCATCATGACCGTCGTCGCCGCGGCAGTCCTGGCCGCGGGCGCGGCGATGGCCACGGCCCCTGCCGCGGGCGCCGCACCCGCCGGCCCGGCCCGCGCGGACGCCGCCGGGACCGGCACCCCCGGGCAGTCCGTGGACCGCGACGTCCGGCGGATACCCGCGGCGCTGAAGGCGGCGGACGTGATCTACAGCGACGGCTGCTCCAGCACCACACTGCCGATCGTCTGCAAGATCACCGAGCCGGTCGTCACCCAGCACGAGACGACGTACCCCTTCTCCTTCCTTCCCGGCGACCACGTCACGGTGGACGCCGGAGGCTGTGTGCAGACCGGCGGCCACGGACTGACCTGGAAGCGGTACGTCGACCCGGCGTCCGACAACGACCTCTACCACGGCCTGATCACCATTCCCGGCGCGACGGGTGACCTGGTGCGGCTGGTGAACGTGGTCGGCCGGCCGTACGTGGTCGGAGGTCGCGGAGGCAGCCTCAAGCTGGGCTACGAGGACGACGGCTACTCCGACAACGGTTACACCGCACACGACAACGGCACCGGGGACCAGTGCAAGAACTCCGTGAACGCGTGGGTGCAGATCGTCGTTTCCTGATCGCGGGACGGTCGGTGCCGGGGCGGGGACCCGCTCGTCACCCCCGACCGGCACCACTCCCCCGACCGGCAGCACTCGGCCGGCCGTCACTGCAGGACCGTCGAACCGACCACGGCCGTCGAACCGATGACGGCCGTCCCCTGCAGTGAGGACCGCCCCGCCCCGCTCAGCGAGGGATCATGCCGCAGGATCCGGGAATGCACCGCGCGGAGCGCCGGTGAGGGCTCGACCCCGTGTTCCTCCCTGAGCAGGGCCCGCGCCACGCGAAACACTCCCAGCGCGTCGGCCTGCCGTCCCAGGCGGTAGAGCGCGATCATCAACTGACCCCACAGCAGTTCCCGGGTGGGGTGCGCCCGCACCAGCACCTCCAGTTCGGCGGCGGCCTGCGCGTCGAGTCCCAGAGCGAGCGCGGACTCGATCCGGGCCTCCGTCGCCGACAACCGCAGTCGCTCCAGCTGTTCCGACTTCGCGGCGATCCCCGGAAGATGGCCGAACTCGGCGAAGGCATCGCCCCGCCACAGGCCGAGCGCCGCGGTCAGTCTCTCGAACGCGAGCCGGGGCTGTGCCCCCAGCGCCTGCTGCCCCGAGGTCACCAGGCGCTGGAACCGCGCGGCGTCGACGAAGCCCGGGTCCACGCGCAGTTCGTAGCCCGGCGACCGGGTGACCAGCGCCGTCGCCGCGTCGGCGCCGGCGACGTGGCGCAGGGCCGCGCGCAGCCTCGACACATACGTGCGCACTGTGCGGTGCGCGTCCCGCGGCGGGAGCGGCCCCCACAGCTCGTCGACCAGGGCCCCCACACTCACCGTCCTCCCGGGCACGGCGGCGAGCTGGGCGAGGACGCCCTGCGGCTGAGGACCGCCCAGATCGACGGGCCGGCCGTGCACAACGGCTTCCAGCGGTCCCAGTACGCGCACTTCCAGCCCGGAACTTTCCCCCGTGGTCATCCTCGCCCCTTCCTCGCGGTCGGCGTGTCCGTGATCCGGCGAGTGGATCGGACAGGTGCGCCAGGGAGCCTGGTCCGCGGCACCGCGATTGTCATGCCCTGTTCCACCCAGTGGTCCACGGCGGGCGGCCGCGTGCCGACCGTCTTCGCACCGGCCAGACAGTCGCATGGGCGTGGACCAGGGGCGCGGAGGCGTCGGTTTCGCCGACGGTGAGCAGGGCCGTACGGGCAGTGCCGCCCTGCTCTCCGCGACCTCGTGGGGACCGTCCCCGCAACGGCAGTCGGGCTTGTGCGACCGCATCCTGTGGACCTGCCGGTGACGACCGCCGAGATCGAGTTCCGCCGAGGCGCGCCACTGGCCGAACTCGAAGTAGTCGGCGGCGACGACCGGCGGCCCGTCGGCGACTGCGCGTGCACAGCATTCGTCCCCGATCTCGACGAACCGGCGTCGTACCGGATCGGCGGACAGCTCGGCGGAGACGCGCCACCCAGGACCGCCGCTCACCCAGTGCATCGAACACCTCGCAGCGCGCCGCGAAAGCGCACCGCCCTGGCGGGGCCGTTCTTGAGTACCACCGTCGATGTCGACGGCGATCGGCATCAGGTCGCCTCGTCCGACTCGGCCCGCATCCAGGCGTGCCCGCCGTCAGGGCGACAGGGCAGCCTCCGCGCGGGACACGGCGACCTCCAGTACGGTCAGCAGCGCGTCACGGACCGAGCCCGTCTTCCGTGCGTCGAAGACGATCAGGGGTACGTGCTCGGCGATGTCCAGCGCCCACCGCACTTCCTCCAGGTCGTGTTCGACCTCCCCGTCGAAGGCGTTGACGGCGACCGCGAAGGGCACGTTCCTGTGCTCGAAGTAGTCCACCGCCGCATAACAGTCGTCGAGTCGGCGGGTGTCCACGATGACCAGGCTGCCGAGGGCGCCCTCCACCAGGTCGTCCCACATGAAGCCGAACCGGTCCTGCCCCGGGGTGCCGAACAGGTACAGCTTCAGTGTCGGGTCGATGGTGACGCGGCCGAAGTCCATGGCGACCGTGGTGGTGGTCTTGCCCGGGGTGTGGGTGAGGTCGTCCACTCCCGCCGCGACCTCGGTGATCGCGGCCTCCGTGGTCAGCGGCCGTATCTCCGATATCGAGGCCACGGTCGTGGTCTTGCCGACTCCGAAGCCGCCGGCGATGACCAGCTTGACCGGTGTCGGAGGCTGTTCAGCTGGTGTCACGGAGTGTGTCCCGTGAGTCGGGAACGGCACGGAGACCATCGATAACCCTTCGCAGTACGGAGAGATCCTGGGCGATCGCGGCGTTCGGCCGATGGACCGCGAGATGCCCGGCGGCACACAGGTCCTCGACCAGCACCCGCACCACGTTGAGGTGCAGTCGCAGCCCGGCGGCCAGTTCCGCCACCGACAGCGGTCGTCGGCCGGCCGCGACGATGTCCTGGTGTTCGAAAGTGAGCGAGGAAAGGGCCAGGAGCCCGGCCGAGGTCGACACCACCTGGGCCTCCACCGGCATCGGCGGGGCGTTACCGCCTGCCGACACCCGGCCGGCGGTCAGCAGGAACGGCCGGATCGCGGGGGCGCGGCGACGCGGCTCCGGCGAGACCTCACCGTCCCCTGCTGCCTCGTGCGGTGGTCCGACGACGGACATCACGATCCCTTCAGACATGCCTGCACGCGTGCCCCCGGCCCGGGGAAGGTCAGTGCGCCGACGCCGCGCCGACACTGTTCTTCAGCTCCAGCACCAGTTGGGGAGTGAGCGCGGCCCCGGCCCGTTTGGCGAAGAGGGTCATCGCGTAGGCGATGTTGCCCAGCTTCACGGCCTCGGAGGTCACGATGCCGAGGACGGCGCCGGCTCCGATGGCCGACACCAGCACATGGCCGTGCTCCAGGTCGAGGATGACCTTGTTGAGGCGGCCGAGACCGTAGTTTCCGGATGCGCCCGCGGCGAGACTCGTCAGACCGGCCACGATCGCGGCGAGTCGTTCGGAGTCGGCCTGGTCGCGCCGCTGGGAGGCGGCGATCAGCAGGCCGTCGGACGACACCGCGATGGCGTCGGACACACCGGCGGTATCTGTGGCGAACCGTTCCAGCAGCCAGGTGAAATCGGCCGCGGCGGCGCGCAGGTCGGTCGGTTCCGGCTGCTCGGAACTCATGTCAGCTGTCGGCGTGGCCACTGCCCGGCTCCTTCTGGGATTTCTGGTGCTGAGATGGTGCGGGCTCGGTCGGAGCATGGTCGTAGTCGTGCTCCGCCTGGAGTACCGCGGCTTCGAACTCGTCGAGTTCCGAACGGACGGCCTCGGCGTCCAGGGGCTGCCGTTCGGCCGACGATGTCCGGTCGGCAGGGGCGGCCGTCCGGGCGAGTGTCGCTCCCCGCTCGCGCCGGCGCAGCGGCCGGGAGGGACGAGGTGACGGCGTTCCGTCCGGGGCGGGGGTTCGCTCCGCGTCGGTCCGCGCGACGGTCTCCGCCACGCCGGCCGGCCCGGCGCCGACGGGGGGCGCGACGCGCCGGGGGAGCTCACCGCGCTGCGCGGGAGCCCCCGGCCGCTGCGGGGGGACCGCGGGGGCGGCGGCCGGCGGGGGCGCCGGTACCGGCCCGGTGGCCCCCTTCCCCGTCCTCGCCGGGAACGGCGTCACGTTCGCGACCGGGCCCGCGGTCACGGGCTCCGGGAGGTCCACGGGGCTCACGTCCGAGAGGAGCGCGGCGGGCACCCACACGGTGGCGGTGACGCCGCCGCCCGGCGTACGGATCAGGGTCACCCGCACATCCCAGCGCCGGGCGAGGCTCCCGACCACGAAGAGACCCAGCACCTCGGTCGGCGCGAGATCCAGCCTTTCCCGGCGGATCAGCCGGGCGTTCTCCTCGGCGAGGCGTTCGGCGTCCATGCCGAGGCCGTGGTCGATGATCTCGATCAGGGCCCCGCCGTCCTCGGTGACGTCGGTGCCGGGGCGGAGCACCACCTCGACGGATGTGTGGGAGGGGGAGAACGCGACCGCGTTCTCCAGCAGTTCGGCGAACATCAGCGTCAGGTCACCGATGATGTCGGGCACGACGGTGACCTCCGTCCCGGACCGCAAGGAGACCCGCTCATAACCCTCGATCTGGGCGAGTGACGCCCGGATGACGTCGGCCAGGGGGGTCGGCCGGGACTCGATGCCGCTCTCCCGGATGCCGGCGAGCAGCATCAGGCTGTCCGCGTTGCGCTGGAGGCGTACGGCGATGTGGTCGATGCGGTACAGCTGTTCGAGGAGTTCGAGGTTGGTCTCCTCGCGTTCCAGCGCATCGATCAGGAACAGCTGACGGGTCGTCAGGATGCTCACCCGGTGACCGACGTTGCCGAACATCTCGGCGACGTTGCGGCGGCTCAGCACCTGGCGCTCCAGCAACTGCGCGGCGGTCACCTGCACTTGGTTGAACACCTCGGCCAGTCCGCCGATCTCGTCCCGCACCGGGACGGGGATCGGCCGCGGCTGCAGCGGGGTGGTGTCGTCGGACTCGTCGTCCGCGACCCGGGCCAGTTCCTCGCCCGCCACGTCGACCACCTGCTGGGCGGCGCCGGTCAGGGCCACCAGGGGACGTACGACCGAGCGCCGGACCAGGACACAGAAGGCCAGCCAGACGGTGAAGCCGAGAACGGCCAGACCGAGCAGGTACAGCGCGTCCCGCAGGGCTCCCTCGGAGGCGGTGTCGGCCTCGGCCGCGGTCTGCTCGATCAACGACCGGGTGATGCCGAGGCGGGTCCCGGACTGGCGCGTCCCGGCGGCGATCTCCGTGCGCAGTTGCGCGGGCGTCTTGCCCTGCAGGGCACCGGGATCGATCTGCAGCTGCGCGAACTGGGCCTCGACCCCGTTCTGTTCGGCGCTGCGCTCGATGCCCTCCATGGTCAGCACCTGGGCGGGTGCGGCGATCTGCTGGAACCGGCGCGACTGCTGGTCGTAGAGGGCATGGGCGGCGACCGCGCGGCTGTACTCGTTGAGGGCGTTGGCGTCACGGGTCTGCGCGGAGAACACCGCGCTCTCGAAGGACGCGTGGGCGGCGTCGGCGCGCAGTTCCGTGTCGAGAAGTGCCGTGACCGTGGACGACGAAGTGCCGGAGTAACCCTCCAGACCGATGCCGTCGATCAGGTAGTCGACCGCGGAAGCGTACGCGGGGTCGATGTCGGCGACGGCGACGTAGCCCCGTTCCAGCCTGTCGCGCAGGACCCCGAGACGGCGGATGTAGTCGAGCGCCTGCACCTCCTCGGGCGGCAGGCCGGAGGCGAACGCCGTACGCACGGCGGCGACCTGCGCATCGGTGTTCCGCTGCGCCCGGCGGTAGTCGGCGGTCTGCGGCAGAGCGGCTCCGGGGCCGGTCTCGTCGTACTGCACGGACAGCACGAGCGCCTGCTGGTGTTCGGCCTGTACGTCGTTGATGAGCTTCGCGACCTGTTCGCTGTCGCGCACCAGTTCCGCGATCCGGCCCGCGTCCCGGGCCTGCTGGGCCTGGCCGTAGGCGGCGACTCCGAGGAGCACGCCGACCGCCGCGATGGGCGCGACCACCAGGACGTTGAGCTTGCGGCGGAAGGGCCACCGGTCGAGGAAGCCCACCGCGGCCGGACGCGGCTGCGGACTCCCGTCGGCCGTCCCCGGCGGCTCGGGGGCGGGCGGCGGGTTGCCTCTGTTCCCGGACACCCGGGCCTCCTTCGACATGGTGCTGAGCTGCGGCGGCCGCGTCGTACTGGACCGCCGGCGACCGGCAACGGACATGACGGATCCCGGAAGTTCGCCGCCTAGAGGAACGAACAGATCGCGCCATTGACCGAAACCGGCTGCGTGAGCGTAACTGCACCCTCAGCGACTGCACAGGTTTGTGATCATCAAAAATTGATCACGAAATTCTTACTGGCGGTCAACGAACCGTGACGTCTTGGCTGCGGTGGCACGCGTCGTATCGCAAGCCGTCGGCCGATGTATGGTGCCGAGCGGGGGGAATTGACGCGAACCGACCGGTTGAGCATGATCCTCGGCAGCAAGCACGCCGCCGCCCCCGTCACTCCGAGCCACCGCTCGGAATCAGCCACCATGCCGTAGTCGCCGCAGGCTGCTCCGTCCGAGGCGCGGCGGGCCCGCGGACGGATCACCCGCCGGAGCCGTCGCCAGACCCTGAAAATCCTGTCCTCACCCAGCCCTGCCTGCCCGCTCATGCCCCGTGTTGGAGACCTCGTGCACCCCACCTACAAGGCGGCCCTGACGGCGACCGCCCTCCTGGCCACCGCCACGCTCGTCGCCGGCTGCGAGAGCGGCTCCACGACCGCCGCATCCGTCAGCGCGACCTCCGACGGCTCGTCCGGACCCGGCTGCCCCAGCGCCCTCTCCCGGGCCAAGCGGGACGTCAAGGCTGCCGAGGACGTCAACGCCCCTTGGTCCGGACCGACCCGCGGGCCCGCGGCGGTCCCGGACCGGAGCATCGTCTACATCGCCCAGACGCTGACCAATCCCGGCGTGGAGGGCGTCGCGAAGGGCGTCCAGGAGGCCGCCGACATCATCGGCTGGCACGTCCGCACCATCAACGGCCAGGGCACGCAGGCAGGGCTCAGGACCGCCTTCGACCAGGCCCTCGCCCTCAAGCCCGACGGCATAGTCATCGGCGGCTTCGATCCCTCCGCCACCGCCGACCAGGTGGCGCGGGCGAACGCGGCCGGCATCCCGCTGATCGGCTGGCACGCCGTCGGCGCCCCCGGCCCCAGCGCGAACCCGAAGCTGTTCAGCAACATCACCACGAGGGTCGAGGACGTGGCGAGGCTCAGTGCCGACTGGATCATCGCGCAGTCCGACGGCCGTGCGGGCGTCGTGCTGTTCACCGACGCCACCATCCCGTTCGCCAAGCACAAGTCCGACCTGATCAGGAAGGAACTCGCCACCTGCTCCGGCGTGACGCTGCTGAGCTACGAGAACATCCCGATCTCCCAGGCCAACAGCCGTACCATCGGCAGGGTTTCCTCCCTCGCCGCCCGCTTCGGCACCAGGTGGACCTACTCCGCCGCCATCAACGACCTGTACTTCGACTACGCGGGCTCCGCCCTGCGGGCCGCCGGAAAGAACGGCGCGGGGGCCCCGTTCAACATCGGTGCCGGTGACGGCGACCCGTCGGCCTTCCAGCGCATCAACGGCAAGGAGTTCCAGGCCGCCACCGTGCCCGAACCGCTGTCCGAACAGGGGTGGCAGATCATCGACGAGTTCAACCGGGCGTTCGCGGGCAAGCCGTCCAGCGGGTACGTCGCCCCCGCCCACATCACCACCGCGGCCAACAGCGGCGGCACACCGTCCTGGGACTCCGAGGGCTACCGCGAGGCGTACCGCAAGGTGTGGGGCAAGTAGCCATGCCTGCCCTTCGACAGCGTCGCGGTGACGCGGACGGTGCTGCTCGCCCACGGCCCGACCAGCCTGTCGACCCCGCTCCCATATCGTGGATGAGCCTCCGGCCGGCCTGTCCCGATGCCGGACGCACTCCTTCGAGGAGGACGGCGAGGGCGTGACGGTGTATCGACCGCCCTTTCCCGTCCTGTCGGACGCGGCGACGCCCAGGACACTGCCGTCGGCCGCCGGCAGCTCCGGGTCGAGTCGTTCTTCACGCTGAGGCGCCGTCAGAATTCCAGGTCGCGGGCGAGGGCGGTCAACACGAGCCGGGTCTTCATCTCGCCGGTTCGCGGCAGGTCGACGCCGCGGTCGCGCAGAGCCTGTGCGAGCAGTTCCTCGGTCCTGATCGCGTCGGCGATGTCCGCACGCACCGAGACCTCGACGAAGTGCAGGTCCTTGACGGTCCACTCCTCGACGGCCACGGAGTGGGGCAGAGTGTCCCAGTCCTGCTTCCACCTGACCGCGTGCACCGGGCCGAGTGCCCTCAGGCCCTTGAGGTCTCCCTTCCCCAATGCGACCGCATCCCGCAACAGGTGGCGGTGCGGCTTGGTGAGGAGCTCGTCCAACGCCCCGCGCTCGGGCCTGAGCGCCGACTCCACGAGCTCCTCGTCGGCCTTCCGGTCGGCCTGCAGCGACGCGGACAGCAGGGGTCTGAAGGCGGGACCGGTCCGGTCCTCCTCGATCTTGAACTCCCAGCCCTCGTCCTCGTCCCCGAGGTCCTTCTGCCACTCCGGCGGCAGAGGCGGACACGGCCGCAGCTTGACCGTCATGTCCATTTCGCGCCTGTCCCCGTGGTCCTCGGAGTCCACGCGCAGGCGGAAGATGACCCCGAGCTTGAGGAAGGGCAGCGAGATGCCGTCGCCGCCCTTCCTCGGGCTGTCACAGAAGTAGATGGTGCGGCGACGGCCCTCGCCGTCCTGGAGCCCCAGCGCAGCGATCGCCCGCCGGGCCTCGTCGCCGGAATAGCTGATCCTGATTTCGGCGGCCGTGGCCGTCAGGGTCTCCACCATGACACTTTTATCGCACAGCGTAATCACCTGCGCACTCTTGGTGTCCGACCCGAATGCCATGGCCACGCCTCGAATCGCACGCCGGGCTCGGTGCCCCGTCCTCGCACCGGACCAAGACATCCACGCGGGTAGGAGTGATCCGAACCAGCGTCGGCGGAAACGGACTTGAACTCACGTGCAGCGGATTCAGCCCCGTGACCCGAAGACCTGAATCCGCACCCTTGATGAGGGGCTTCAGCGGCGGGACCGCCCGAGGAACTCTTCCGGGCGGTACGCGGCACCGCCGAGGGCGGCATGGGCCTCTCACCCGCTGGTCGATCGGCTGGTGACCCAAGTGAACATGCTTTCCACTGAGTTGACGGGGCGGGAAATCCAGGTCGTCCGGCTGATGGCGGAGGGGAACAGCAACCGTTCGATCGCGCAGTCCCTGTACCTGAGCGAGGCCACGATCAAGACGCATCTGATCCGCGTCTACCGGAAGCTCGGTGTGGACAACAGGGCGGCCGCGGTGTCCGAAGCGGTACGCCGGGGTCTGCTGGACATCACGTAGAGGCCGCGCCACCCGCCGCTCCGCCGACCACGCTGTCGCAGGGTTGGATTCAAACGACTCGGCAACACCGTCCTCCTCCACCAGAAGCCGGAAGGGCGCCGGGCGACAGGGAACGGTGTTACTGAGGAGGGCTTAGTGCTTTCTTCCGATGCAGGTTGCGCCAAGAGACCGATTCCCGCAGTGCGGACAGTCACTAGTGTCGATCTCATGAGCGACGCAGCGCGAAATACCACCCACGACCGCGCATTGGAAGCAGTCCGGGGCTACGCGAACCACGATGCCGTCGCGGTGGGGGACGCGCTGACCGGTCTGGAGGACGACCGCTGGATCGAGGTGTACGCGGTCCTGAGCGGCCTACTGCGGTCGACCATCAGCATCATGGAATTGACGGGCGAACGGTGGAAGCTGTGCCACCTGGTTCGGTATGTGGATGAGGTTTCCGCCGCGGCCCCGCCCCACTACGAGTTCGCCATCGGCGCGGCAGCACGGGCGTGGGCCGACGGAGACGAGTCGGCACTGCTCGCGATGGCGCGCCATGACCTGGTCGGGGCGGTGCACATGACGGCGGTGTTCGTGGTTGTCACGGGGCATGCGTTGTGGGGTGCGAGTGGCTTCCACGCTGTGCTCCGTGAATTCCAGGAGACCGCGGCCGAACTGGTGGAGGATCCCGCTTCCGGAATCTGACCACGTATCCGGCACTGCCGGAACCAGACTCTCGTCGGCTTCGTCGTCGATGCCACCTGCCTGCGAAGCCGGCGAGAACCCTCCTGTTGTGCGGCTGCCCGGGCCGGTGTCAGCAACGCTCTTTGCGCCAGGGGCCGGTCCGGCACCGTCGAAGTCGGGCGCCGCACCGCAGAGCTTCCCAGGTTCGGCGGTGCCGTCGAGGACGTCGGGCATCAACTCCTCGGTGAGCCGCGGCCCGGGAGGAGACCTCCGGGCCGGTCGGCACCACCCCGTAGGGCGGGACGCAGCCGTCGAAGGAACGGTCGCCCTTCCCAGCCCGTGCAGTCGCGGGCGTCGGAAACGTCTTCCCGCCATGACGGCGGTGTCGGCGGCCCGACCCGTCGACGGCGTTGCCGGTCAGGGTGCGGCTTGGAGGCCTTCCGCGTCGGCGATGCCGGCCACCCGCCGCACCAGATCGGCCCAGCTGCGTCGCAGCCGCTCGGTGGTGACCTGGGGATCGTTGCGCAGGTGGTCAAGCGTTTCCAGGTTCACGAAGGCGAGCAGGGCGTGGGCGAGCATGTCGTGGTCACCGTCGATTCCGGCTTCTTTCAGGAGTGACGAGACGTGGTGGTGGAAGGCCCGGCCGTAGTGCGAGGTGTGGCGGCGGTCGCAGGGGATCTGGCGGCCCAGCGCGGGGCCCAGGTCTGTGCCGTCGGCGACCCGCTCGATCAGCGCACAACCGAACGCCGTCAACCGATCGCCCGGCGATGCGCCCGGCCCGAGCGGAGGGGGACCGGAGGTGTAGGCCTCGTGGAACTGCGCCTCGACGTCGTCGACCAGCGTGAGCAGCAGTCCGTCACGATCACCGAACCTGCGGAAGAGCGTGCCCTTGCCCACCCCGGCCTCCCGGGCGACCTCGTCCATGGTCACGTGTTCGGCTCCCCTGTCGGCCACCAGCCGGGTGGCCGCGTCCAGCAACCGGGCTCGGTTGCGGACGGCGTCCGCCCGCTCCGCCGTCACATCGTGCGGTGGCTGTTTCATCGCTCCTCCGCGGTATCCCACGTACGTACACGCGCCCGTACTGCACTTGCACCGAATAGACGGGAACGGGCGGGTCGCCGGAGGGTCGAGGGGAAAACAGCGACGCCACGCTCCAATTCGAAGCGCCACGGAACGCCCTCCTCCAGTTGGTCGAACTCGCAGAGGTACGTGTAGTCGATCCGGGGCATCGGTCTCCTCGATACATCTATGACAAGCGGGCAGGCCACCGGCTCGGTTGGGTGCAGCGGACAGATCCGCCCGTCCGTCATGTCACGCGTGTGCTTCGGCTGGTCGGCAACGCTAGCGACGCATCCCACCAGGCGGGACCGGCCCCAGCCCGAACCCGACTCGGCACTTGGGCCTAGGCCGGCTGCCAGAGCAGCGCACGGGCGAACCGGCTGTGTGCGCCGCCTCCGCTTCGCCGGAGGCCGGGGCCCCGGCGCAGGGCCCCGGCCTCCAGAGGCTGATCACGCGAGGTTCTTCGTGAAGAACTCCTCCAGCTTGTCGAACGGGATCAGGCCGGTCTTGTCGTAGAGGTCCACGTGTCCGGCGTCAGGAACGGAGCAGAGCTCCTTCGGCGCCGCCGCGAGTTCGTTCGACCTGGCCCGCGCGGCCCGGCCTGCCCGCCGTACGTCGTCCCGCCGCAGGGACGTCGAGGTTCCGCCCCGCATCCAGTGGCCGCTGGACTCCATGACGTTGTCCTCGGCGTTCGTACGCAACGGCCGCCAGGATGTCATCGTGAGCAATCCGCCGGCCCGAGCCCTGCACACACCGATGTTCGACAGCCCGACCGCCGGCCAACACGGCCGCCCCGACGTGGCCCGCCATATCCAGTGTTTCCGGAGGGTCGGCCTCCCGCGCATCGCCGCTGATGCAGCGTGGCGGCCATGGACACCAGCGCGACGGCGAATCCCGGTGCGGTCCGGCCTGCCGCCGCTTCCGGTATCTGCGTGGTCGTCCGGCTGAGCCGTGCCGGACGGCTGTACCGGGTCAGCGTGCTCAGTCGGCTTGATCCGGCGGCTCGCCGACATCGGCGACCACCTCATAGAGGGCCGGGTTCGCGGAAACCTCTACCGCCGGGTCATCCAAGGGGCTCGGAGGAGCACCCGGCTCCCGGAGTGCCGTCTGGGCGGCTTCCCATGCCTCGCGGCTCGCCCAGCGCGCGACGTTGATCACCTGGAATCGGGACTCCGATGACATCGCCCGGTGCAGTTTCGTACCCAGGAAGCCGGGGGCGTTGCCCATGATGTGCGCGCGGGCGCGCCATCGCGCGACGAAGGCGTCAACCTGCTCCGCGGGCATTTCGAAGACGTTGATGAACGTGACAGGTCCGGTGTTGTCGTTCAACTCTGTCTCCTCACATTTCAGTGGATGGCTTCGTCAGCGACCCGGGGAGCGGCGGTGATCGCCGGAGTCTGCGGCCACGGCGCCGACGTCGTGCTACCCGCCTGTCGGCGGGCGCGGTTCAGCGGAATGCGGGCATGATCTGCTCGGCATAGGCCTTGAGCTGGCCGCGCTGGATCTCCGGTGCGTCATCGCCGTACAGGGCCTGTGCCCAGAACTCCCAGACCAGCCAATCGAGTCGGCCGCCGCCCGCCTGGACCGTCTTCTCGAGATCGTCGCGTACTTGGTCCGGGGTGCCGCACAGGAGCGCGCCCGTCTCGTGCATGCGGCGGGTCAGTGCCCGTGCGTCGCCCAGGTCCAGGCGCCGGTCCGGGGCGTCAGAGGGGATCCGGAAGGCTTCGTTGATGCCGAACGCCTGGAAGAAGTTCTGGTACCAGTAGCCGGCGGTTCGGACCGCGAGATCGAATGCCTCGTCGAACGTGTCACCGAGGACGATCTTCCGTACGATGCCGACGCCTTCTCCCCGCGGCAGATCACGGCCGTTTTCGCGGGCGATGTCCTGGTACTGCTCGGTGAGCGGGCCCAGGTGCTCGACGCCTGCGAGAGACAGCAGGGTCCGGCCGTGGCGTGCGGCGTCGATCGCGGTCTGCCGTGAGTAGGTGTTGGGGATGAAGATCGTCGGCCGGTGCAGAGGCTTGGGGAGCACACCGATCTTGTGCACCGTGCCCTCGGCGTCGACCTCGTCCGGGCTGCCGTAGGCGCGGGTCCAGTCGGCCAGTGCCCAGTTCCGGATGCCCTCGGCCGGGTAAGGAACCTGGAAGTGCTTGCCGTTGTGCTGGAAGGAGTCCTCGTCCCAGGCCCGCTCCACGATCGACAGGTACTCGTCGAAGATCTCCCGGTTGCGTGCGTCGGAGTCCGGCTGCATGGAGGTGACGGCGTCGTCCTGGGCCAACGTCTGCATCCAGCGGGTCTGATAGCCGCGGGCGAAGCCGACGCCGATCCTGCCGGGGTACATGTGGCTGAACAACGCCAGGTCCTCGGCGACGCGAATGGGGTTCTGCGCGGGAAGGATGATGGACAGGGGGACGAACATGATCCGCTCGGTCTGCGCCGCGAGCTTTGCGTAGAACAGCAGGGCGTTGGGGATGGTCTCGCCGCCCTCGGTCTGGAAATGGTGCTCGGTACTGCCGAGACCGTCGAAGCCCAGTTCGTCGGCCCATCCGGCGATGTCTCCGTAACTGCGCAACATCCCTTGGTAGGCGTCGGTGTCACGGGCGATCGGCCGGCGGGCACGTCGCTCCTCGGGCGATGCGGCGACGTTCGTGGCACACATGATCAATGTCTTCATCGAGGCTCCCAAGTTGAAACAACATGTTCCGACTGGAACAGAATGCCCCATGCCTGAACTTGGGGCAAGCTGTTCCATCTGTAAGAATCGGGGTCATGACACCATCGGACGGCGGACTCAATCCGCAGGTGGCACGCTCGCAGGCGGCGGCCCTGGACGCCGGCCAGAAGATCCTGCGGTCGGAAGGTGCGGAAGCCGTGACCTATGTGACGGTGGCCGAGCGCAGCGGGGTGGGCCGCACCACGCTGTACCGGCACTGGCCGACCATCGAGCACTTCCTCCGCGACGTTCTGCTGCGTAACTGCGCTGTGACCCACCACACCCCGACGGGTGCGACGCGCGAGGATCTGATCGAGGAACTCGACGGCTTCCGGGTACAGCTGGGCAGCCCCTCGCTGGAGCGACCGATGACCACGATCATGGACCGGGCCTCGCGCGACGCGGAGTTCGCGCAGCTGTGCGGCGAGCTGTACGAGGCCTGTTCAGGCACCGTTGCACAGATCGTCCGCACGGCGGGAAAGAGCGGGGACGTCGACGACAACGTCGATGTCTCACAGGCGATTGCCGAGTTGGCCGGGCCCCTCGTCTTCCAGCGACTCCTGGGGCGGCAGGACATCACGCGTGAGTTCGTCGAGAACGTCGTGGACGACTTTCTGCGCGCCCACCGGGCCGTGCCTGCGGAGGAACGTGACGCGCGTGCGGCCGTCACCTGACGCCTTCGGCCTGAGCATCACCGGCCCGGCCGGCATCACAGTCTCCGGTTCAGCCAGGCGTCTATGCAGCCGGTGGTGCGTTCACCGTTGCGCTGCAGGGCAAGGTCGTGACCGGCGTCGGGGACGACCTTCACTTCGACACGGGGACTGGCCGGATAGGCGGCCGGCTCCGCGGCGACGGTCCTGTCGCGATCGGCAGGATCGAAGAAGAAGGTGTCGTGCTCACCCACGACCGACAGCACCGGGACGACGACGCCCTTGGCGAAGTGCCCGGCGGACTGTTCCTCCGTGAAGTCGGAGACTTCGCCCTCGGTGGCGGTCTGCTTCACCGAATCGTCGGCGTCGACAGTGGTCAGGTCGGCGTTGAAGGGCCAGTAGAAGAGGTGGCGCAGGCCGGGCCGGGTAGTGAGATAGCCCGCCGGCACGGGACGCCTGACGAAGGCCGGGTCCTCGGCGGCGGGGTGGTTCAGGGTGCCGAAGAGCCCCGCGGCGCCGCCTCCGTGATGCAGCAGTCCGGTGACGACGACCGCGTCGACGTCTTTGTAGGTCGCCGCTTCCTGGATTGCCACCGCACTGCCCAGAGAGTGGCCCACCAATGCGACGGGCAGCCCCTCGTAGGTGGCCCTGAGCCTCGTGACGAGTTGGTGAACGGTCGTGGCTTGGCTGGTGTTGTTCACCTCGTCCGCGGCCGGACGGCTGGACCTGCCGGTCCCGATACGGTCGACGACGACGGAGACCCACCCGTCGCCCGCAGCATCCCGTGCCTGGGAAACCCAGCCGCGGGAGGTCTTCAGGTCGAAGTAGCGGTGGTCATACGTGGCACCGGGGAGGAGCACCTGGACCCCTCGGACATGCCGGCCCTCCGGTTCGTAGATCACGGAACTGAGGACCTGGTCGGCCCGTCCCCCGTCGGTGAGCGAGACCTCCTGCGTGACCGTGTGGCGGCTGAAGCCGGAGCCGTCCCCACCGGCATCGGCCGGGTCCGGCATGACGACGCTCAGGGTCGTGATCGTCAGAGCGCCGGCCACCGCGACGACAGCACGGAGGGAACCGGGCAGCCTGTCGATTCTCTTGGACAAGTCGGAGATCACCCTTTCGGAAGTTGGCTGGGTGCGGCCGAGACCGGCCCGACGGGCACGGTCACGGACGACGACGGGTGGCTCAATGTGGGCCACCCGGCACGAACAGCGGTACAGCAGTGGTCGTGACCTCGGCCCTCGGCCGAGGTACTCGGCGCCGCATGCACCGTTCGAACGACAAGGCCGCCGGTCTCATGCTCGCGAACCTGCTTCGCACACCCCGGTTCGCCGCTGTGACTGCGTGTCTCCCGGGCGGCAGTCGTCTCTGCTCCGACTCACCGCGGAGTCTGGAGCCGGTGGTAGCCGAACTCGGCGCGCGCGTCGCGCAAGGTTGCTCCGTGCTCGACGGCTCGGCGGATGTGCGCTTCGGCGTCTCTGATCCCCACAGCGGCTTCGAGCACCGCTTCGGTCCGGGTTGCCGGGATGGCGACCACGCCGTCCCCGTCGCCGAGCAGCCAGTCGCCCGGCGAGACGCGCACACCACCGATGGTCACGGGCTCGCCGATCGAGTCGACTCGGACCCGGTCCTTGCCCGTGCGCATGAAGTTGCCGCGGGAGTAGATGGGATAGGTGAGTTCCAGTGAGCGGTCGACGTCGCGGCAGACACCGTCGATCACCGTGCCGGCCACGCCGTTTCGGGATGCGGTGGAGGTCAGCAGGTCACCCCACACGGTGACGTCCGTCCTGCCGGAGTTGTCGATGACGACGACCTGCGGCGCGGCGAGGTCGTCGATGTAGTCGCCCACGGTGCCCGCATCGACGCCCGCGGGCGCGTAGCGCAGCGTCCAGGCCTGCCCGACCAGTCGGAAGCTGCGGTCCAGCGGCGCGATGCCGAGGCACTGTCCGTCGATGCCCAGGCGGTCGAGGGCGTCGCTGACGTCCGTGGTGCTGAGGGTCTTCAAAATATGCTGAGCGTCTTCAGCCCGCATCTGCATGGTCGCTCCTTGCGAACGGAGATTGCCGACGGTCGGCCACAGAATGGAGGTTTCGAGGTCCGTAACGGCTGACGGCCCCACTCATCCGGTGTGTTCCGTCGGGAGGCCGTAGATGTCGATCGTGGTCTCGCCGGCGCTCAGCCGGGTCATGATGTCGGCCTCGGCCGAGTCGCGCCGTTCCGCTTCCGCGAGTGCCTTCACCGCGTCCGCGGCGGGAAGCACCACCACGCCGTCGTCGTCGGCCAGCACGAGATCTCCACGCCGCACGACCACGTCACCGATGCGTACCGCTGAGCCGACGTCCCCGTCGCCTTGGGGGTTCTTCGTGGTTCCGCGGACGCTGACCGCACCCGCGAAGGTGGGGAACCCACGCGCGATCAGCTCGGCCGAGTCGCGAACCCCGCCGGTGATGACCAGGCCCGCGATGCCGCGATGCTGCGCGGCGGCTGTCATCACTTCGCCCCAGTAGCCGTGCTCCAGGCCGGAGCCGGTGTCGACCACCAGAACATCGCCGCGCTCGGCGGCATAAATGGCACGGTGCAGCCAGAGGTTGTCGCCGGCCGGGCTGCGTACCGGCAGGGCCGGCCCGATTACCCGCATGCCCGGATGGATGGATCGGATGACGGCCGGCAGGGCACCCACCTTCCCCGCGGCCTCATACAGGGAAGCGGATCCTACGGTGATCTCGCTCGTCTCGGGCCGCTCCGCACGGTCAGAAGATGGCATGTGCGTCACAGCTCCACGGGTACGCCGGTCGGCGTGAGCAGGAGTTCGGTGTCGGCAGGGGCGAACTTGGCGAGCAGGTCGCAGTGAAGCTCGCGATGAGCCGGGGCCAGGCCACCTTGGTGGATCGGGACCGCCAGACGCGGCGCGACGGCGCGCAGGTAGTCCACCGCCTCCGACAGCTTCATCCATGGTGCGCCGATGGGAAGCAGCAGAATGTCGACAGGCTGGTCGGGTACGACGAGCGCATCACCTGGGTGCCAGATGCGCCGGCCGATTCCGTAGGCGTTGTTCGTCAGCTCCGGCAGTGCCGGATGGATGGTCGCGTGGGGTGTCGTCCTCGCCGTCACGTCCCAGCCGGCGATGTCCGCTCGGGCGACGTCGTCGCTTGAGAGCACGACGGCTCGCTCGCGCTCGTCGGGCGGCAGCATGCTGGGGACGCCGGGGCTCACGAATACTTCGAGTTGGGGGTTGGCTCGACGCAACTGGTGCAGTTTCGCCAGTTCGAGGTGGTCAGGGTGCTCATGGGTGATGAGCACCGCGTCGACGTCACCGATGGCGTCGATGCTGTCCGCGAGGGTTCCGGGGTCGATCAGTACGGTGCCGGCGGAGCCGGCCGGATCGTCGATCAGAACGCATGAGTGGCCAAGGTGTGTCAGCCGCACTGTCTTCCTTCTGTTCATGTGGTCGTCAGCAGTCCCTCGGGCAGGTCGGCCGCAGGCGCCGACCGAGTGGTGAGCCCGCGCACCAGGTAGTCCCACACCGAGCGAACGGCTGTGTCGGAATGGATGTGGGCCCGCTTGGACGCCGACTCCGTCTCGTCGGACCAGGTGGCCCAACCGCCGAACGTGCGCGTGAGCAGCTGCTGCTTGGCGGCCTGTTCGAGCAGGATCGCGGCCACGGTGGCGGTGGGAAGGTCCGGGCCCACGGTGACCATCCCGTGGTTCACCAGAAACACGGCGGAGGCCTCACCCAGCCGAGCCGCGACCTCCTTGCCGAGGTCGGGAGTGAGAATCAGGTCGGCCGTGCCGGTGAAGCGCGGAACGCCGTGCGGCGCGAAGTAGTTGGCCGCGTGGCTGACCGGAAGCAACGGCTGTCCCGCAGCGGCAAGTGCGAGGACGTACGGCGCATGGGTGTGCACCACCCCGCCCACGTCCGGACGTGCCGCCATGATCTCGGTGTGGATCGGGTACTCGCTGTGCCGCGGACCCGATCCGTCGACGACCGTCCCGGCCGCGTCCACGAGATGGACGCGTTCTGGAAGCACCTCTTCGAGGCCCCAGCCGGCTTCCTTGATGTATACGGCGTCCGACCCGGGGTCCCGGGACGAGGCGTGCCCCCACACCAGGTCCCCGTGGCCGGCCGCGCCGAGAACACGGGACGCCAGAGCGACTGTTCTTCGTATCTCGTTGTCCACATTCGCCTCCTGGGCGGGTCGACCGAAGCGACCGACCCGACTATGATGTGCGATACTCGCACAGTGCCGTGCTAAATTGGCACATCACATGTAGCATGGGGTTTTCCGAGTCGTCAAGAGGTGGTTTCCGATGAGTGGCCGTGAAGCACCGGCGCCGATCGCCCAGACCCTGGACCGCGGGCTGCAGATCCTCGAAGCAGTGGCGCACACCGGTGATTCCCTGACCGTCGCCGAGGCCGCCGCGGCGGTCGGCCTGGATCGAACCGTCGTACATCGGCTGGTCGCGACGCTCGCGGCTCGCGGCTACCTCCAGCGCGCGAGCACCGGCGGCTACCGCCTCGGCCCGACATGCCTGGCGCTGGCGTCGGTTGTCACCGATCTGCGTGCCACGGCCAGACCCCACCTTGAGGCGCTGCGTGAAGCCACCGGTGAGACGGTCCATCTGGTCGTCCTCTCCGGACGGGATGTCGTGTTCGTCGACAGCGTGGAGAGCATCCACGCGCTGCGGGTCGCCAGTCGCACCGGACGCCTCCTCCCGGCACACGCGACCTCCGTGGGCAAGGCCCTTCTGGCAGCACTGCCGCCCGATCGCTTCCAGGCGCTGTACGGCCACGCCGATCTCGTAGCGGTCACGAAGCGGACGATCTCCGATCCCCACGCGCTCGAACGGGACCTCGCGGCGACCCGTGAACGGGGCTACGCGACCAGTCGCGGCGAGAGCGAGAACGGTGTCGGCTCCGTCGGGGTGGCGGTCTGCAACGCGGCCGGTGAGCCCCGGGCCGCCCTGAGCGTCGCCATGCCGCTGGACCGCCTCACCGACGCGGTCGAGCAGCAGGCCGTCGCAGCACTGCGGTCGTCGGCGGCGGAGTTGGGCGCTCAACTGTGAGCTGCCTGAACCTCGCTCGGGCGTACAAGTCCGAGCGACTGTCACATCCCAAGGCGTAGAAAGGGCAGAACATGGCGAGAAACGCATTCAAGGCGCCGCCGCCCTATGCCATCAACAGTGTGGACCACGCGCTGCGCGCTGCGATCATGCTGCAACTCGAAGGCGGGCTGACCGTCTCGCACATCGCGGACCGCCTCGGCGTCGCCCGCTCGACTGCACACCGTCTGCTGGCCATGCTGGTCTACCGTGACTTCGCTGTACAGAACGACGATCGCACCTACCGCGCAGGCCCCGTCCTTGAGCTGTCGGTACAGTCCCCATCGCTCGTGGCGGCCCTGCGCGCCGCCGCTGTGCCGCACCTTCGCCACGTCGCCGACTCGCAGGGCGAAACTGCCAATCTGATCATCCGTACCGGCGATACCGTCAGGTTCATCGCCAGCGCGGAGTCCTCCCAGGCACTGCGCGTGGGCTCCCGCGAAGGCATGGTCTTCCCCGCGCACCGAACCACCGGCGGGCTACTCCTCCTCGCCGCACTCCCGCCGGATGAACTGAGCGAGCTCTACGCGGTACGGCGATTCCCCGACGACTCCCCGGACCGTCCCAACCTCACCGCGCTGCAGGCCCGTTTGTCCCATGTTCGACGATCCGGCCATGTCGTCAACAGAGAACTGTCCGAGCGGGGACTGGTCGCGGTGGGCGTGCCCGTTCGTGGCGCGGACGACCGCCCCATCGCCGGCCTGTCGCTTTCCATGCCGTCGGTGCGATACGAGCCTGATCGGTTGCCGATCCTGCTCGACACGTTGAAGTCTTCAGCCTCAGCGATCGAGGAGGATCTGCGGTCGGCGAACAGGCCGGGCTGACAGGCGCACCCGCCGAGAGCGAAGGCTCGGCGGGGCACACAACCGCTGCGCGGAAGCCCGCGCTGAAGGCCGAGGGCCGGTGTCACCGCGAAGCGGATCGCATGGACTCCGCTCCGAGCGCGATGCTGGGGTAGATCCGCGGCTCTTGATCCGTGGTCAGGGCAGTGGGGCCGTACAGCCAGTCGGTGTAGGTGTAGTCGTAGGTGTCCCGGGCCCGGAGCAGGAGGTTGCGCTGTTCCCGCTGAGCGCCATCGTGGTGCCAGAGCCGACCCCACTTCCGGCTGGTCAGCTGGACACGCTCGCAATGTGCCGGCCGGACCTCGTTGTAGGCGCGGGTGACTTCGCGCCAATCGACTCCCGCCCCTGGCCGGTGTCGTGACCGCTGCTGCAGGCTGACGTGTTCGGCGAGGACCCACCCGTCCTCCAAAGCCATGATCGCGCCCTGGGCGATGTACTGGAGAGGTGGGTGCGCGGCGTCACCGAGGAGCACGACGTTGCCGTACACCCAGTTCCTGATCGGGTCGCGGTCGTACATCCGCCACCGTCGGTCCCGCCACATCAGCGGAAGTCCGTCCTGTACCGCCTGGCAGGTTCCGTCGAAGGCGTGGTCGAGTTCGTCGGGTGTCCCCCAGTCCTCCATGCCGGCCAGTGCCTTCGGCGACTCGAAGACGGCGACCTGGTTGAACATCTCGCCGCCACGCAAGGGGTATTGGACGAAGTGGCAGCGGGGCCCCACATAGACGACGACGGAGTCCTCGAAGATGTGGTTGTCGCGCGCCTGCTCGATCGGCACGGCACCTCGGTAGGCGACGTAGGCGGAGTTGACCGTCCGGTCGCCGACGAACTGACGGCGAGCGGTCGAGTGCAGCCCGTCGGCGGCGATCACGATGTCGGCGGATGCCGTACTTCCGCTCTCGAAGTGGACGCGCGCGCCACCGGGGATGTTCTCGTACTCCGTCACCTTGTGATCGGTGAGCAGCTTGACCTCGGCGTCCTGGCAGGCCCGCAGCAAGGCTCCATGGAGGTCGCTGCGGTGGGTGACCAGGTAGGGGTAGCCGTAGCGGTGTTCGAGGTCGCGTAGGTCCAGCCGGGTGAGCTCGGTGCCCTCGATCGCGTCGAGCATGACCATTGCGTCGGGAGACACTCCATGTCGTCTGACTTCGTCGAGCAGGCCGTACTGGTCGAGGACGCGGGTGCCGTTGGGGGCGATCTGAAGGCCGGCACCGACTTCGCCGAACTCGGGTGACGACTCGTAGACGGTGACGTGGAGGCCTTGGCGGCTCAGTCCGAGCGCAGCGCCCAGGCCTCCGATTCCACCGCCGACGACGATGACGTCCGACGTGGTTGCCCGGTTCATCCGGTTGTCTCCTCTGCTCAGGGCCAGAGTGGTGGTGTCGTCGTCGGCGGACCGCGTTTCCGGTGCAGCGGATCAGGCCGTCTCTCGGAAGGTGTTGAGGGCTCTTGCCCACCACACGAGGTCGTCCAGCATTGCGTCGACGGATGGTTTGAGGGCGCTTTCGATCGCATTGATCGGCGCGTTCTCACCAAAGGGATGGACTTTGAAGAAGTCGCTGCCGCAGATGTGGGTGGTGAACTTGGAGGGAACCATCTGTAGTTCCACGGCTATGCCGCGCAGGTGCTCGATTGCCCGGGCGCCGCCCACACTGCCGTACCCCAACGCGGAGAAGGGTTTGCGGACCCATTCCACGTAGGCCTGGTCAAGGGCGTTTTTCAGCGCCCCGGTGATCGAGTGGTTGTACTCCGCGACGACGAAGACAAAGCCGTCGTACTGGCGGACCGCGTCCTGCCAGGCAAGCACCCGTGCGTCTTGGCTCGGCATGTGCAGATTGGATGCCGTCTCCGCAAAGAGCGGCAGGTCGAAATCGCGCAGATCGAGCTTGTCGAGCCTGACGTCGCTGCGGGACATGGCGTGCCTCAACAGCCAGTCCGCTGGTTTGTCAGCGTATCTCGTGGGCCGGGTCGATCCGATGATGAGAGCCAGGCGAGGCGTCGCGTCCACAGTGCGCACTTCCTTGTTCGTGACGCCGCGGCGACGGGATCGCCCGCGTCAGCGGGGTTGCAGGTCATCACGTCAGACATCGCTGGGCGGGGTCAGGGTGTCGTTTCCCTCGACCCCGCCGTCCGGTCTTCTTGCCGGCGAACTCGAACTCGACCACGTTCTCGTGGTGAAGCGAGAACTGGTGAAGGTCTGGTCAGCCGGGGTTGTTCATGGTGTGCACGCGACCCACGGAGGCAGAGTCCTCGCCGTACGGCGTCGTCATGACCTCCAGGTCGTGTCCACTGGGATCCCGGAAGTACATGCCGCGACCGCCATCGTTGTAGTTGATGCTGCCGGGGACGTCGTAGAAGGGGTCGGGGTAGTAGTCGATACCCCGCTCCTGGACACGGGCCAGGATCTCGTCGAACTCGGCCTCGGTGACGAGGAACGCGTAGTGCTCGGGGTCGAACGGCTCGTCCACCTGCCCCACGTCGACCGAGACGTTGTTGTCCAGGTGATGGATCAGAAAGCGGTCCTTGGCGAAGCTCTCGGCTTCCGGCAGGCCGACGACATCGGTGAGGAACCGCGCCGTCGCGTACTTGTCCCGCGCCTTGTAGATCGTGTGGTTCAGTTGCATTTTCTTTTCTCCGGCGGGTGATGAGCCTTGAGGGGGCTGTGGGGTGGCGGGACGCTAGATCTGGATGACGTAGCCGTCCGGATCGCGAAGGAACGCGGACTCCTTGTTCGGGCGCAACGTGCACACCAGCGTGGCACCCAGTTCCACGAGCGCCTCGATGGCGTTGTCCAGATCCGACACGTTCTTGAGAGCGAACCCGATGTGATCGACGCCGCCACTGGTACCGGGTTCGGCATCGCCGGTAAAGTCCAGGAGCCCCGAGGGGACGCCTTGGCTGACCGTCAGGTTGTCCCCGATGCCGGGCGAGGTGAGGGTGACCAGCTTTCCGTCGAAACCGCTCTCCGCGACCACCATGCCGAAACCCTCGGTGTAGAACTTCACCGATCGCTCGACGTCGCTCACCTTGATGTGAGCGTGGTTGAGTCCTCCGAAATACATGCTCCTCCTGTCGGGTCGTTGCCACACGGTTGAAGTCGTTAGCGGCTCGCCATGTCAGCGATGAGGCATTGACCAATAAGAACCATTAGAACTGACCGTCGACGGCGACGGCAGAGTGTGCCCCAGCTTTTTCGCTGTGCAGAACCGAGGATCTGCTGGACGTTATCCGGGGTGGCCGTCCGGCAGCATTTTGACTACTCCTGCACATCAGACGCGCACTGTTTCAGCGTTCTTTGTGATCGCCACTTCTCTGCTTTCAGATGTGCAACGCGGGCGCGACGCTCTGCAGGGGTTTCTTGGCTCCCGCGTGAGCAATCGACCCGGACTCGGACCTTCTGCGAGCCCGAGCCCGCACGGGTGAGTCGCGGGCGGCCATGGCTCGGCTGGCGCGCACCGGTACAAGACGCTGTCACGCTACTGGGGGCTGATATCGCACGCCATGCGTCGATGGTCTTACGACCTCGGACCGTGTGCGGAACCCGGCTTCGCCTGCGCGCCCTGGCGCCGGTCCCGACGCGTGCTCTCAGCGGCCGTCGTGCATCCGGCCGGCCCGGGTCCTGAGGTCCGGTGCGGGCGCCGGGCGGACGAGGCGACCGTGGTGGATGAGTGAGGCGGCTTGTTTGAGGCGGCGGACGCGGATGCTCACCTCGTAGGCGTCGATGCCTGCGATCGTGGCGACGCGAGTGGTGAGATACCGGTAGAAGTCCTCAGCGTCACGACAGATGACGGTAGCCATCAGGTTGTGCCGTCCGCTGACGGCAGCTGCGAAGGCTACCTCGGGGTGCCGAACGAGCTCCTCACCGGCCTGATTGAGGCAGGCGGGAGCGACGCGGAGCCAGAGCGTGGCGTTCAGTGCGTGTCCGAGGCGTTCGGGCAGCAGGTCGACGTCGTAGAAAAGCGTGCCGGAGGTCTCCAGAGCGTCCAGGCGGCGGGCGACCCGGGTGTTCGACCAGCCAGTGAGTTCGGCGAGTCGGGTGTGGGTGGTGCGGCCGTCCTCGGCGAGGGCGTTCAGCAAGAGGCTGTCCTCGTCCGTCGGGGGTTGCGGGCGGCCGGTGGGAGTGAGGGCTCGGTCGCTGCCAGTGAGTCGCTTGACCTGGTCGGAGGTCAGGCCTGCACCGTAGCCGGTCCAGTCGCGGCTGTCGGTCTGGCCGAAGCTGTGCAGGACCAGGTCGATGGTGACGTCAAGGACGGAGGCCGAGCGCGGTAGTTGGCGCAGCAGGACATCCTCGCGCTCGGCGTCGACGGGTGCCCGGATCACGCAGATGATCTCGGAGCCGCCGGAGGACAGATTGGCATGGGCTATGTCCTGCCGCCTGACCAGGGAGTCGGCCAGAGGTCCGACCCGATGCCCCACCCCACCCGAATCCTTCTCGTTGGAGGTTCCCTTCATGGACGTCCGTATCGGCCTGCCCATCGCTGCACCTGACACCCTTCACACCTGGGCCGAGTGTGCCGAAGCCGGGCCCTTCAGCACACTCGGCCTGCTCGACCGGCTCGTTTACGACAACCCCGAACCCTTGATCACACTCGCTGTCCTGGCCGGCGCCACCTCCCGTATCCGCGTCCAGACCGAGGTGCTGCTCGCTCCACTGCGCGATACCGCGCTCCTCGCCGAGTTCGCCGACTTGGGCGCAGATGAGGTCATGCTGTACTGCCATGGCGTCGACCCCCATCAGGTGGACCGCCTCGCCGAGTTGCTGTAGTCGCGACGAGGTTTTTCCGCTTTTGGTGTGCCGCTGGCAGAAAGGAGGGTGCGACCGTCTCACGCTCGCTCACAACCACGCGGGCAGTTTCGGCACAGATCCCGGCCCTTGTGAGTGCAGGGGGCCGGGCACGGGGCGTCCGGTCGCGTAGGCCGCCAGGCTCGAAAGGTCACCGCTCACCATGACCGGCTCCGCGCCGCCTGGCGCGCCCAGGCTCCAGACACGGGCGTCGCTGTCCTCGGACCGCAGGACGACGCGTGCGCTGTCGCGCCGGGTCCGGAAGGCAGCGGCCACGTCGTCGATGAGCGCCGCGCACACCTCGCGCGGGACGTCGTCGAAGGTGGTGACGTTCAAGTCGACGGTGTGGACCCATACTTCCCGCACCCGCATCCACGGCACCTCGAAGGCGGGGACGGCGCGTCCCCGTGCCGTCCGTACGGTCGCACTCCAGCACGCGTCCGGCAGGCCTGCGAGTTCTCCGGCCAGTCGTGCGTCAGCCGTGAGGAGGTCAGCGCGCAGGGCGTCGGCCGACTGTCGTGCGCCGGCCTCGATCTCGTGCGCTCGTTGACCAGCATCCGCGTACATCGGTGTCTCAACCCCCGTACGCGCCCAGGTCAGAAGGTTGACGAGGGCATCGGCGTTACGGGCCACGTGGGCGATGACATGAGCCCTGCTCCAGCCCAGCAGACAGGACGGCCTGGTCAAGCCCGAGTCGGTCAGCCAGTCCACGGTGGCCTCGAAGGCGGCCGTGCCCTTGGCCGCCCAGTCGAGCGTCGCCCCGGGCACGGTACTCACCGTGTCTCCTGGCGGCAGGTGTTGCGGCACTCGCCGATCCCTTCGATCCGGGTGACGAGGACCGAGCCGTCCTGGAGGTAGCGGGCGGGCTTGCGGGCGTGGCCGACCCCGCCCGGGGTGCCGGTGGCGATGACGTCGCCGGGCACGAGCGTGATGATCTCGGACAGGTAGGCGACCAGTGTTGCCGGGTCGAAGACCAGGTCAGCGGTGTCGGCCTTCTGGACGGTGTCGCCGTCCACCTCGCAGGTCAGGCTGAGGCCCTGACCGGCCACCGCCGGGTCGTCGGCGGTCACCAGCCAGGGTCCGATGGGGGTGGTGGCCTCGAAGGTCTTGCCCTGGTCCCACTGGGTGGTGCGGTACTGCCAGTCGCGGGCGGTGACGTCGTTGAGCACGGTGTATCCCGCGATCGCGGTCCGCGCCACCTCCGGGACGGCGTGCCGCACCTTCGCCCCGATGACGATGGCGAGTTCGGCCTCCCAGTCCATCTGGGTGGAGGACACGGGCAGGATCACGTCGTCGTGGGCGCCGATCAGAGCCCGCGCATACTTGGAGAACAGTGTGGGGTGCGAGGGCAGTTGGCGGCCCATCTCCAGAATGTGGTTGCGGTAGTTGAGGCCGACGCAGACGACCTTCTCCGGGGCAACCACCACCGGGGCGTAGTCGAAGGCCCCCTCGTACACGGCTCCGTCGGCGCGCGCGGCCCGCGCCGCCCAGTCGTCGTGGCGCAGGAAGGAGACCAGGTCGCTCTCGCCGAGGTCCACTGCCGTCCCCCCGTCGACGCGTACGGCGCGCGTGGCGCCGTCGACCCGGATGGTGGAGAGCTTCACTTGTGTTCTCCTCGGGAAGTCCGGGCGAGGCCGAGGGCCTCGTAGACGGGCTCGTCACTGAACCGGAAGAGATCGGTCCGGGTGCGGGCGGTGAGCGAGACCTCGCACCAGGACGGGACGACGAACAGGTCGCCCTTGGCGATCTCGAAGACCTTCTCCCCGACGTGGGCGATTGCCTCGCCCTCGAACACCTGCCAGACCGCGGAGCCGACCGAGCGCACCGGGACGGTCCGGGTCCCGGCCCGCAGCCGGCGCATCTCGGTGCGCATCGTGACCAGGGCGTCCCTGCCCGTGGTGGGGTTGGAGAAGCGGATTCCGGCGTGGCCAGGCTCGATCACACCGGGCGCGTCTTCGTTCTCCAGTTCCAGCTGTGCGTTCAGGGCGGCGTCGGTGTGTTCCCAACGGTAGGCGGCCAGCGGCGAGTTGGGGCGGTCGGGCTGGCTGATCGGGCGCAGTCCGGGGTGAGCCCACAGTCGCTCCGCCCGAGAACGCCGCGGGGTGGCGGCGGTGGAGAGTTCGTCAGGGCCGAACTCGAAGAATCCGGCGTCGAGTTGCGAGACGAGCGGGATGTCGAGGCCGTCGAGCCAGGCCATCGGCTCGTCGCCGACGTTCTGGTGTTCGTGGAAAGCCCAGCTCGGCGTGAGCAGCAGATCACCCCGCCGCATCGCCACCGCGTCACCATCAACGTTGGTCCAGACGCCTTCGCCTTCGAGAACGAACCGAAAGGCGCCCTGAGAATGCCGGTGCGAGGGCGCAGTCTCGTGCGGCCCCAAATACTGGATCGCGGTCCACAGGGTCGGAGTGGCATAGGGAAGCCCAGGAAGACCTGGGTTGGACAGGGCCATGGCGCGGCGCTCACCACCACGCCCTACCGGCACCAGTTCCCCGGAACGCCGTGCCATGGGGAGCAGCTGTGCCCACCGCCACAGGTGCGGGACCGCCGCGGGCCGGGGCGACATCGGCATGAGGTTCTCAACCTGGGTCCACAGCGGTATGAGACCTACTTCTTCGAATTCTGCGTACAGCTCGTCGAGCAGCTTCTGCTCGGCCTCGCTGGTGGTGTCGGTCACGGAAACCTCCACGTTGTGTGTTCGGCAACCGCCGGAAGCGCATTCGATTCCGGTGCCCCGACGCTACGCGGGTATTTCCTCTCAAAGGAATTAATGACACCCACAATTCCACTGTGAAGAATTCAGTAGCCGTTCATCCAGTTCCACGTCTCCCGTGAGCGCTGCCGGCAACGCCCTGCGGGGCGTCCAGCTGCTGCACGAACTCGACGAACTCCGAGTAACCGGGGTCGCAGAACGACTCGGGGTGGCACGCTCCACCGCCCACCGGGTCCTCGCAATGCTCGTCGCCGAGGGCTTCGCTGTGCAGGACCGCCCCAAGGTCTAGCGGCCAGGGCCGACCCTGCGGGCGATCCGAGGGGACCGGTCAACCCCACACCCCGATCTGATCGCTGTCGCCCACCCACTACCTGCGCGGACGGCGTGGAGGGCCCCGAGGCGCTGCGTGTCAGCCACCGCACCGGCACGCCCAAGAGAGCGAGCATGGAGTGCACGCCGTCGGCACGTGTGTGCGCGACCGTAGGCGTCGCCGTAGCCGCCGTAGCCGCCGTAGCCATGGCGGCTCTCTCCGTCCGATGCACCCGCGCTCAGCTCGCGGACCTGGCTCAGCCACTGCTCGCAGCTGTGCAGGAAATCGGTCGGGAACTGTGACGCGCGGCGGCCGGCCATCGGACCGGTCTCCCGGGAAGCAATCCGCTTGGCGGCCGGTGCCGGCCCTGGCACCACGAAGGCGCTGGTCTCGGTCACGCCAAAAGCAGTTCACCAAGCCTCACCGGTCGGAGGGCTCCCGCGGCAGCCACAGGAGCATCAGCACCACAGCGGCGGCCATGACCCCCGCTCCTGTCCGAAACACCAGCGCGTACCCCGCCGTCAGCGCGCGAGGGTTGCCGCTGCCTCCCGTACGGGCCGCCGCGATCGTCGACATGATCGCGAGTCCCAGTGAGCCGCCCAACATACGCGAGGTGTTGACCAGTCCGGACACCAGACCGGCCTCTCCCGATGCCACCCCTGATGTGGCCAGCGCGGCCAGCGGGGTCACCGTCAGCCCGGACCCCAGCATCATCAGGATTCCCGGCAGTACGATGTCGGTGAGACAGTCCCCCTTAAAAGTCATCTCGGACTGCAGGAAAAAGCCCGCCGCCGCCACCGCCGCGCCGATTGCCGCCAGGTTCCGTGGCCCCAGCACCCGCATGAAACGCGGTGCGAGCTGAGCGGCCAGCACAACCGTCAGGGAACTCGGCACCTGCGCGAGACCCGCCTGGAGCGGCGTATACCCGAGCACGTTCTGGGCGTACAGCGTCACGAAGAACCACATGCAGAACACCGCGGTCCCGTTCAGGAACATGGCCGCATTCGCCGACGACACCGACCGCAGCCGCAGCAGCCCGAGCGGCATCAGCGGAGCCGCCGTACGCGCCTCTACAAGCAGGAACGCCGCGATCAGAGCCAGGCCGGCGACCAGTGGCAGCAGGGTCGAAGTCGCCGTCCAGCCCTCGGACTCGGACTGCGAGATCCCGTACGCGAGGGTCGCGAACCCAGCCGTCACCAGCACCGCGCCCGGCAGGTCGAGGCGCCGCCGGTCGCCGTTGCGACTCTCCGTCAACCACCGCAGCGAGCCGGCCAGCACCATCGCCCCGACCGGTACGTTGATCAGCAGCACCCACCGCCATGACACCCCGTCCACCAGCGCACCACCGACCAGGGCGCCCGCGGCCCCACCGCCCGCACCCACCGCGCTCCACGTCGCGATGGCACGCATCCGCGCGGTGCCGTTCGGGACGGCGGAGGTGACGATCGTCAGGGTCGACGGCGCGAGCACCGCGGCTCCGAGCCCCTGCACGGCCCGCGCGATCAGCAACTGCCAGCCCTCCTGCGCCAGCCCGCCACCGAGCGAGGCCAGCGTGAAAAGCGTGAGCCCCACGAGGAACATCCGCTTGCGCCCGTACAGGTCCCCTGCCCGCCCGCCCAGCAGCATGAACCCGGCGAAGGCGATCGCGTACGCGTTCACCACCCACTGCAGACCTTGCGCGCTCAGTCCCAGTCCGGCTCGCATCGACGGCAGTGCCACATTGACGACGGACATGTCCAGCACGACCAGGAACTGACCCGCACAGGCGAGCGTCACCACCAGCCAAGTGGGAGGTGCAGTACGGGCAGAAGTCCGAATTACGTCAGTCGTTTCCAGCATGCCTGTAATGCTGCCGACCGGCTCGTACGCCCGTACATCGGAAGTTCGTCCTACGACTTCCGACCGCTCTCTACGACTCACGACCGAGACCGCACCAGTCTCCGGCCACCCGCGCGGCACCCCTCCGTGATGACGCGACCCTCCCCGTCCGCACCGGCCAATATATAAACGATCAAGCAACTTGATATATGACAGTCGGCGAGCGAAGGAGGACATCATGAGTCGCACGGTCATCGATCTCGACGACGAGGCACTGGAAGCAGCTGCCAGAGAGCTCGGCACCGCTACCAAGCGCGACACCATCAACACCGCTCTGCGGGAAGTCACGGCCCGCTACCGGCGTTTGCGAGCACTCGACGAGGCCCGCGAACTGGTGGCCGAGGGCGCTCTGGACATCGACCTACTGCTGGACAAGAGCGCATACCGCCCCACGAGCGCGGGCGCGGCGGACGATGACCACGACACCGGAGCGCACGAGTGACAGTCGCCGACTACCTCATCGACACCTCCGCCCTGGCCCGCGTCCTGCTCCGCCAGAACACGGCCGAATGGGACGACAGGATCGCCGCCGGCCTCGTCGCGATCTGCGACCTCACCGAACTGGAAGTCCTCTACTCGGCCCGTTCGGCCACGGACCGCGCCCACTTGAAGTCGGCCCTCGACGCCCACTACGCCTGGTGCCCCATGCCCGACGGTGTCCACCACCGCTCCCGCGTCATCCAGGAACAGTTGACCGCCAAGGGAGAACACCGCAGCGCGGGCCCCATGGACCTCCTGGTGGCCGCGGCCGCGGAAGCAGCGGGACTCACCCTCCTCCACCACGACCGCGACTTCGAAACCATCGCCCGCACGACAGGGCAGCCGGTCCGCACGATCGACCTCAGACAGTAAAGCTCGCGCGATGCCGACGGACGCCGAGCTTCCGACCGACCCTGCCGCCTGGCGGTCAGTCCGCTGCGACCTGGGCCGTCTCCCGACACCCATGGGTCACCGGGCGACACCACTTCCGGATCCTCGCGTCCAGCCGGCGTCCAGAATTCGACGTCCAGACGCTCGCACAGCCCACCCACGACGCCGTCCTCCAGCCGCAGGCCGACACGTCCGCGCAGGTCAAAGCGGTCCCAACGCAGACCGACGGCCACAGAGTTGAACCGTGTCGACCGGTTCACCGACCACGGCGGCCAGCTCGGCCGCCGATCCCTGGACCACGGTCAGCCGTGTGTCGCGCCGGGTGGCCGACAGCCGGGCGGCGAGCACCGGATTGAGCTCGACCGCGACGAGCCGTGCGCCGGGAGCGAGCCGGGCCAGGATCGCGTCGGTGAACACCCCGGTCCCCGGGCCGAGCTCGGCGACGAGCCGGGCCCGCTCCAGCCCGATGCCCTCGGTCATCGCGTACGCCGGCCGCCGTGAACTGGCCGCCACCGCACCGGTCATGAGGGGCCGTCTGAGGAACTCGGTGGTGATCGACATGCCGGCCATGCTGGAAGCGCCCCGAGGGGGGCCGCACGTCGTATGGCCGACCGCTGTCCGTACGACTGCGGGAGGACCCGGTGACGCCCGCCAGGACGATGCCGGGGAGCGGCCCCCGGCCGTAGCGTGAGGCGGTGCAACGGCTGATCGAGACCTTGCCCCGCCTGCGCCGCGGCCATCCGTGGCTGACGGATGTGCTGCTGGTCGTGCTGGTGGCCGTGC
Organism: Streptomyces sp. NPDC101234; assembly: GCF_044767525.1. Classification (NCBI taxonomy): domain Bacteria; kingdom Bacillati; phylum Actinomycetota; class Actinomycetes; order Kitasatosporales; family Streptomycetaceae; genus Streptomyces; species Streptomyces sp. NPDC101234. The sequence continues at coordinate 424,531 of NZ_JBIWOA010000005.1, forward strand.
CTCCGGTGATCCGCCCGCAGCCCGGCTGGCGGCCCGTCTGGGTACAGGCGGGCGTGTACGTGGCCCTGGTGCTGCCCCTGCTGTGGCGCCGCCACCGGCCGGTGCTGGTCGCGGCCCTGGTGACGGCGGCGTTCTGGGCGCAGTACCTCGGACAGGTGTGGGGACAGGAACCGGGACGCGGTGCCGTCGCCCTGGCCGCGGTCCTGGCCACCCTCACGGTCCGCGGCCTGCGCCGCGCCGCCGCGGCGACGACACTCTGTATCGCCGGCTGCGTGCTGCTGTGGATCCCGGCGTGGCAGCGGGACTACGGAGGTCCGGGCGCCCGCGGCGCCTGGCTCACCCCGCTCGCGGTGGGGCTCCTGCTGGCCGGGGCCTGGGTGTTCGGCGAGTACGTCCGCGCCCGGCGCGCCTACGTCGCCGAGTTCGAACGGCGGGCCGCGCTCGCCGAGTCGGAGCGACTCGCCCTGGCCCGGGTCGCCGTCGCCGAGGAACGGGCACGCATCGCCCGCGAGATCCACGACGTCCTCGCGCACAGCGTGAGCGTGATGGTGCTGAACGCCGAGGGCGGCAGGCTGATGCGGCACGCCGACCCCACTGTCGTCGACCGCACCCTCGGCGTCATCAGCGCGACCGGCCGCGAGGCCCTGGACGAACTGCGCCGACTGCTGGACGTGCTGCGCACCCCCGACACGGACGCCCCAGCCGACGGCCCCGGCCCCGGCCCCGGTGACGGTGACGGTGACGGTGGGGCCGCCGAGTCGCTCTCGGGCGATCTGCGGCGGCTGGTCGGGCGCCTCAACACGAACGGCACGCGCGCCCGACTGGACCTGCGCGGAGAGCGGGGCGGCCTCCCGGCGGATCTCACCGCGCAGACGTACCGCATCGTGCAGGAGGCGCTCACCAACGTCGTCAAGCACGCGCCGCCGAACGCCAGGATCCACGTACGGGTCGACACCGGTACCGAGGGGCCCGGGCGGCTGGTCCGCGTCCGGGTCGAGAACTCGGCCGGAGCCGGACGGGGAACCGTCCCGGAGCACCCAGCCCCAGCGCTCTCCTCCGGTCACGGACTCACCGGCATGCGCGAACGCACGGCCCTGTACGGCGGGAGCGTCGACGCCGGGCCCACACCCGACGGGGGCTACCGGGTCACCGCCACCCTGCGCCCCACCGGGCCCGAGCCCAGCGCGGCGACCCCATGACCGGCCCGGCCCCGACCCCGACTCCCGCTCCGGCATCGTCGCGGGTGCTGATCTGCGACGACCAGGAACTGATCCGGAGAGACTGCGCATGGTCATCGACAGCCGGCCCGATCTCACCGTGGTGGGCGAGGCCGCCGACGGCCACGCGGCGATCACGGGCGTGGCCGCCCTGGAACCGGACCTCGTCCTGATGGACGTCCGTATGCCCGGTCCGGACGGGCCGGCCGCGACCGAACACCTCTGCGCGCAACCCCATGGGCCCAAGATCCTCGTTGTCACCACCTTCGATCTGGACGAGTACGCGTACGCGGCCCTGCGGGCCGGTGCGAACGGCTTCCTCGTCAAGGACTCCCCCGCCGAGGAGATCCTGGTGACCGTCCGGGCGGTGCTGCGGGGCGAGGTCATGGTGGCTCCCTCACTCACCCGGCGCCTGGTCGAACGCTTCGTCCGGGATTCCCCCGCGTCTGTGCCGGCCCAGCGCGGCCGCCTGGCCGCGCTCACCGACCGGGAACGGGAAGTCCTCGCCCTGGTCGCCCGGGGGCTGGCCAACGGCGAGATCGCCGGCCGTCTCTTCGTCGGGGAGACGACCGTCAAGACCCACCTCGGCCGCATCCTGACCGAACTCGGCCTCCGCGACCGCATCCACGCGGTGATCTTCGCCTACGAGAGCGGCCTGATACGGGCCGGGGACTGAACAGCGACGGGCAGAGCGCCAGGCCACCCGTGTCGCCGTGGTTCCAGAACTACCTTTGCTGGGTCCCGCGTTCCTGCCCTGCGCCGGGGTCCAGCAGCCGGCGGATGCGCTCGTACTCGGCGGCCATCTCCGGTGTGGCGAGGAAGTCGTCGAGGTCGGCGGAGACCTCGTGGTCGATGTCCTCGATGGAACGGATGGCGAGTTCGTAGAGCTCGCCGCGCCGGTTCTGCTCCAGGTAGCTCTTCCAGTGCGCCAACGCGGTGATGGCGGTGAGGACTCCAGGGTCCAGATCGTCGTCGACCAGGATGCCGTCATAGATCGTCGCAAGCTCGTCGTGCAGCTCGGCGGCGCTGATCGTCAGGACGTTCGCGCACGCGGTGGCCAGTGCCGTCCGGGCCGCTTCGGTGAGTTCGTCCTCGGCCGCACCGCGCAGCAGCTCCGGCCGCACCAGACGAGTGACCGTCTCCTCGCCGAAGGCACGAACGCCTGCCTCGGTCGCCCCGACGACCAGCCGCAGAACGTCCGCTTCAAGCTCGCTGTAATCCACGCCCGCAGCCTGGGCGCGGTGTGACCGAGACCTGTACCGAGGGTCGGCAGGATGAGCCCGAGGCCGCGACGTGCTCGGATTCACCCGCACCGACGGGCGACGGCATCGCGTTCGACGGGGCGGGACGCCGGGTCGCGCACACCGTTCCAGGTCGCGGACACAGGCCTGGCGGGAAGGGGCCGGCAGCGTCGGCGCGGAAGTCCCGGCCTCCGCGTCAGGACACCGTGGCAGACCGGGTGTCAGAGGGGCACAGGGCAGCGGTCATCAGGGCGAGGGCCGCAGGGTCGGCGGCGGCGTCGGTGCCCCAGTCGGTCCAGTCCACGGTGACCTGGCGGGTGACGTCGAGTGTGTGGAAGGAGATGGTGCGGTAGCCGGGGGTGCCGCCGCCGTGGCCCACGATCGTGCCGCAGGGGAGCGTGGCGATCTCCAGGCCCAGGCCCCAGCCGCCGCCGCTGGGGTCGACGGTCATCTCACGCAGCTCGGCCGGGCGCAGGAGACCACCGCCGAGCAGGGTGCGGAAGAAGCGGTCGAGGTCGGCGGTGGTGGAGATGATCTCGCCCGCGGCGCCGGCGACGGACATGTCGACGGTGGTGTAGTCGACCGGGACGAGTGTCCCGTCCGCTTTCTCCACCGGTTCGTAGCCGTGGGAGTGGGGTCCGGTGATGAAGGGAGAGGCGCCCGGCAGGCGGGTGTCGCGGAGTCCGAGGGGCCGGATGATGCGCTGGTCGATCTCGGTGCGGTACGAGCGGCCGGTGACCTTTTCGACGATCATGCCGAGCACGATGTAGTCCGTGTTGGAGTAGTGGTGATCGGTGCCCGGCGGGAACAGCAGAGGGCGGTCCCGGTCGCCGTCCTTGACGGCCCGTCGGACCAGCTCGACGGGTGTCCAGGTGCGGAAGCGGTCACGCGGGGCGTCGCCGTCGAGCAGTCCGTCGGTGTACTCGGGCAGGCCGCTGGCGTGCTGGAGCAGGTCCCGGACCGTGATCCGGTCGCCTCCGGGGACGGGGACGAGTCCGGGAAGCCACCGCTCGGCGGTGTCGGACAGGCGCAGTCGCCCCTCGCCCACCAGTTGGAGCACCACGGTGGCGGTGAACGTCTTGGTGACGCTTCCGGCGCGGAAGCGGCCGTCGGCGGGGGCCGGTTGCCGGCCGCCGATCCTGGACTTGCCGCTGCTGCCGCGCCATACGGCGTCGCCCTGCCGGACCTCGGCGACCGCGCCGATCGCTCCGGTCGCCGTCACCCGGTCCAGCGCCGCCTGCAACGCGGTCGTGTCCGGTATCACGGCGGGTGGTGCGGCGACCGCGCCGCCCGCCGTGGGAACCAGCGCGCACGCCGTCAGCAGTGCCAACGCCCCGAATCGTGAGCCCCTCATGGTTCTCCCGCCCTCGCTGTTCCCTGTTTTCCCCGTCGGCGTGGACGATGGTGCCCGTCCACGCCAGTACGACGAATCCACCCGGGGGACGAAGGGATTTCCCCGAACAACGGTCCGCCCGCCCCGAGGCCGGGATCAGGGTTCCCCTGGCTTCGCCGTTTCGGTCGGGCACGGCGGCTGTTGTGGCGGAAACGCGAAAGTGTCTTCCTGGCCTGGGGGACCGCCCCCGAACCGTCGGCACTGACCTGGATCTTGGGACGCAACCTCATACCCCGCACGTGGAAAGTGCCCTCCGTCTCGCGCCGGTCGACGGTCGACGACGTCTCATCACCCCCACCGGAAAAGCCGGGTTAGTCTGCCGGAATGGGGAGCGTCGAGCGGTCGCCCGTCGTCGGCGTGGTGCGATGAACGGCTTCGCGGGGCACGTGTGGGTCCTCGCCCTCGTCGCGGCGGTCTGCACGCTGATCACGGTCCATCTACTGGCCGTACGCAGGACCGCCGGTTCCTCCCTCACGGGAGCCGTCGTGCTCACGCTGGCCGTCGCCGCGATCCCCGCCCTACGCGGTGAACCACCGCACTACGTGGCAGGGGTCGCGCTGACGGCCGGTGGGGTGGTGGCGGTCGTCTGGGCGACGGGCCGCTCCCGCCGGCACCGGTCGGCCCGCCGGTCCGCGCGGGCGGACTACGAGGCCGGCACGGCGGCGGTCCCGCTGTTCGCGGCGCTGGCAGAACGGGACCGGCTGGCGGCGGAGCTGCACGACGTGGCCGCGCATCGGCTGACCGGGATCGTGGTGGCCGCGGGCGCCGCGCTCAGGCTCGCCGACCGGGTACGGACCGGTGACGCGCTGCGCCACGCCGACGAGGCGGGCCGGGAGGCCGTCCGCGAACTGGAGCGCCTCACCAAGCTGGACGCGACCGCGGCCGGCTTCACCGAGGTGGACGCGCTGGCCGCCGCACACGCGGTGGACTACCGGCGCACGGTCGACAAGGCACCGGCGGGCAGTACGGAAGCGGCGTACCGGGTCGTCCGGGAGGCGTTGACCAACGCGGCCCGGTACGCCGCGGGCGCGACCGTGCGCGTCCGGATCGAGCCGACGGACGACCGGGACGAGCCCGTACGGGCCGGCGGCGATCACCTGTTCGTCGTCACCGTCACGGACGACGGCGGTACGGCCGCCGAGCCGGGCCTGGGGACCGGGCGCGGTCTCGCGGGGCTGGCGGCCACGGTCACCGCGACAGGCGGGACGTTCCGCGCCGGACCTCATGACGCGGGAGCGGGCTGGAGCGTGCGGGCCTCGCTGCCCGCGGCGACGGTTCTTCCCCTCCGCCGGTGGCCCCTGTGGCGTGGGACGGCCGCGCTCGACTACGCGCTGGTGGCCCTGGCGATCGCGCTGTCGCTCGGTGCGAGCCTGCTGTCGGCCGACGTACCGGCTCCATTCGGCACCGTGCTGCCCGCGCTGGTGACCGTCGTGCTGTCGGGCCTGCATGCCGTGCCGCTGGCCTGGCGCTCACGAGCGCCCGGCCGCGCGCTCGCGGCGGTGCTGTCGGCGCTGCTGCTGTGGTGGGCCTGTGACCGGGCGGGCTGGACCCAGCCGCCGGTGAGCGACATCTTCCTGGTGTACGGGTGGGTCGAGCTGACGCTCGTCCACAGCGTCGGGGTGCGTCTGCCGTGGCGCCGAGGCCTGTGCGCGCCGCTCGCCGTGGCCGCCGTGGGCGGGCTCGCGCTGGCGAGCGGCAGCGGCATCACCGGCGGCCGTACGGCGGCCTGGGCCGTACTGGCGGGCGCGCTGGCCCTCCCCGCCCTCGCCGTCTGGTCGTGGGGGCGCCGGACCGCCCGGCGGCATGAGCGGCTGCGGGCCGCGGACACCCGGCGGCGGGTCCTGCTCGACGGGGACGCCGACGCGGCGGTGTCCGCGCAGCGTCTGCTGTTCGCCACCGCGTTGCGGGCCACGGCGCTCCGGCACGCGCGGGCGGTCGTCGCCGCGGCGGAGGAAGGGGACCTGCGGGCCGTGCGGGAAGAGGCCCGCGCCGGACTGACCGCGCTGCGGGACCTGCTGTCGGGACTGCCCACAGGGGACGACACAGACGACGCGGACGACGCCCCTCCGCCCACCGTCTCCGGGATCACCGCGCTGGCCGCGCGCCACGGCGCCGTCGTCCGGTACGTCGGAGCACGCCGTCCGCTGCCCGCCGCCGTGGAGGTCTTCGCGTACCGGACCGCCTCCGCGCTCATGGCCGTGGGCGTCACCCTCACCGTGCGCACGCTCCCCGACGGCGTGGAGGTCTCCGGTCCGGCACCCGCCGTTCCCGCGGTGGAGCGGCGGCTGCGCGCCCTCGCCGACGCCGCCGGCGGTACCCTCTCGACGACCGACCGCGGTGCGGTACGCGTGTGGCTCCCGGAGGCGTTCCCATGGCGATCAGAGTGACCGTCGCGGACGACCAGGCCGTCGTACGGGCCGGGATCGCGGCGATCCTCGACGCCGAACCCGACCTGTGCGTCGTCGGTCAGGCGGCGGACGGCGACACGGCGGTCGAACTCGCGCTGTCGGCGCGGCCGGACGTCGCGCTGATGGACCTCCGCATGCCGGGGATCGGCGGGCTCGCGGCGACCGCAGCGATCACCGAACGCAGCCCTGGGACCCGTGTTCTGGTGCTCACCACCTTCGGCCTCGACGACTACCTGTTCGCCGCGCTGCGCGCCGGAGCCGCCGGTTTCCTGCTCAAGGACACCGAGCCGGAGCGGGTGATCGACGCGGTACGGGTGGTCCACGGGGGCGCCGCGCTGCTCGATCCGACGGTGACCCGCAGGCTGATCGACCGTTTCACGGCCGGGCCCGGCCCGCTCGACACGGCCGGGCTCGACCTGCTCACCCCGCGCGAGACGGAGGTGCTGCGGCAGGTCGCGCGGGGGCTGTCCAACGCGGAGATCGCGGCGGTGCTGGGGGTGAGTCCGGCCACCGTGAAGGACCACGTCTCCGTCCTCCTCGGCAAACTCGGCGTACGCGACCGGGTGCAGGCGACGATCGCTGCGTACGAGACGGGGCTGATCCGCCCCGGCGGCGGGCCGTGAGGTGAACCGGCACCCCGCCGTGAGGCGGGGATGCCGCCCCGCCGCAGGGCGGCCCTCGGACGCGGCGGGACCGTCCCTGAGCTGGACGGATCGCCCGCGTCTGCTTCCTAGCCTCGAAGACATGTCACGCATACTTCTCCGTGTCGCCGGCGGTGTCCTGCTGCTCCTGGCGCTCTTGCTGACCCCTGCCGTGGCGGTGGCCGGTTTCCTCGCCGCGGCGTTCGTCACCGCGAGCGTGTCGGTCCTGGTCTTCGTCGGCCTCGTCTGCGGCGCCCTGGCCGGCGGGCTGCTGGGCCGGGCGGCGTTCGCCCTGTTCGGCCTCGCCCGCCGCCCGGCCCTGCGGGCGTCCGCGTTCCTCGCGGTCGGCCTGACCGCGGCCGTCGCCGTCCTCGCCGCCGTCACCGTCCTCCATCCGATGCCCATCACGACGGCCGCCCCCGCCCCGCCCGGCGTGCGGTTCTGGGATCTGCCGACCGGTTCACACATCGCCTACGTCCACGCCCCCGCCACCGGCAAGGCCAGACCGACCCCGGTGATCTTCCTGCACGGCGGTCCGGGCACTCCCGGTGAGGGCGTCCCCACCGGGGGCCGTGAACTCGCGGCGGACGGCTTCGACGTCTACTCCTACGACCAGCTCGGCGCCGGCCGCTCCACACGGCTGCGGGACGTCACCGGGTACACCGTCGCCCGCCAGGTCGCCGACCTGGAAGCGATCCGGCGCACACTCGGCGCCGACCGGATCATCCTGGTCGGCCAGTCCTGGGGCGGATCACTCACCGCCCAGTACCTGGCCGCCCATGCCGAGCACGTCGCCAAAGCGGTCTTCACCTCGCCGCGCGCTGTGGGGCCGTCAATACCCCGGCTCCCAGGCCGGGGAACCCTGGAACCGCCTCTCCCCCGCACAGAAGGCCCGACTCGACCGGCTGAACAGCGCACCTCGCATCATCGCGGCGAGTCTGCTCCTCCAGATCAACCCGCGCGCGGCGCACGCGATGGTCGGCGACCGCGAGGTCGACCACTGGATGCACGAGGTCGCCCTCCAGGGAAAGGACAGCACCTCGTGCCAGGGGGCTGCGCCCACCACGGCGCACGACAACCCTCAGGGCTTCTACAGCAACCAGATGACCGTCAGGGACTTCGAGCGGCTTCCCGACCCCCGGCCCCGTCTGCGCACCCTGCGCGTCCCCTCCCTGATCATGCGAGGGGAGTGCGACTTCATCAGGCCCGCTGTGACCGCCGAGTACCAACACACACTTGCAGGCTCCGAGTTGGTGACCGTCAAGGGAGCCGGACACTCCATCTCAGGCGAACAGCCCGGCCGCTACACCGCACTGCTGCGAGCCTTCCTCCTGGACGAACCGCTACCGACGGGCACCGGCTGAGTCCAAAACGGGCGGTCGAGTCGCAGGGAGTGTCGTGCCGGCCTGGCGTCGAGCGCAGATGGCGGGCGACTTCGCGATTCCGAAACCGCCGCCCGCACGGCAGGGCAGCCGGTCCGTGTGATCGACCCTGCACAGGTCAGAGCAATCCGAACCAACTTCTACAGCAACGGAGTCGAACTCCCACGGCCGACGGAACATGAGCCCGCTGAGGATCTTGGCGCCCTTTGTCGATCTGATCTCGGAAGGCGATGGGAGGTCGGGGCAGGACCGGGCGGCCCGTTCCGGAGTCAGCCGGGGTCGGCCCGGATGCCGGGCCGGCTGGTCCGTCGCGGGGTGCCGTCGTGCCGATCAGGTTCACGCGTACGGTCAGCGCGCGCACCTGGCCGGCCTCACACCGAGAACTCGCGTATCACCGTGTTGCGGAACACCGCGCTGCCACCGATCGTGAACAGTGCGAGCCGGGTGTCCAGCAGGTACGGGAACACCTGGCTGGTGTGCACGTAGCGGCCGTCGTCGACGAACATCTCCACGGAGGTACGGTCCACCAGGATGCGCAGCTTCACCGTGCCGGCGGACGGGTCGAACGGGGTGTGGCTCTCCTGCCACTTGCCGGACGTGTCGGCGTTCACCGTGTTGCGCCGGTTGAGGAAGGCGTAGTCGGCGTAGATCCCGGCGTCGATGTGCCGGCCGCCGTCCGGGGAGCGCCTCAACTGGAGGCCGGCGCCGGTGAGCTGGGACCAGGCGATCTCGGTCGTCACCTCGTAGGAGATGCCGGTGTAGTCGAGCAGCTTCGTGCCGTCCACGGCCACGTCACCCAGGTTCACGGTGCGGGACACGTGCGCGTCGAGACCGGCGACGGGCTGGGAGGCGAGGTAGTGGGTGCCGTCGGACGCCCGCTTCAGGGTGACCTCGCGGACGACGGAGTCGGTGCCGTTGAAGCCGTCGCAGTCGATGGTGGGGGTGGTGTTGGCGTAGTCCCAGTTGTTCACCCAGCCGATCGCGTACCGAGCGGCCGCGTCCACCGCGCCGCTCGCGTCCCTCTTCTCGAAGGTCACTGCGGCGTACCAGTCCCAGCCGTGGTCGAGCCACTGCGGGTCACTCGTGTCAGCGGTGAACGCGCTGCCGTCGAAGGATCCCGTCCAGTAGGCGTATGTGTTGGGCAGCCCCGAGCCCTTGCCGTTGGTGCTCGCGCCGAGCACCCACTTGACGGTGCCGTCGCCGGCGGTGATGCGGAACAGGTCGGGGCACTCCAGGACACCGATGCCGTCGTGGACGAAACCGTCCACGTACGCCCAGGACTTGAGGTCGTCGGAGTGGTAGAAGCCGATCTTGTCGTTCTCGGCGAGGAGCATCACCCAGCGGCCCCGGTCCTCGTCCCGGATCACCTTGGGGTCGCGGAAGTCGGCGACACCCGGGTTGGGCAGGACCGGGTCGGTCCCGTAGTTGCTGAAGGTCAGCCCGCCGTCGGTCGAGTAGTACAGGAACTGCTCCTGGTGGTCGGTGCCGCCGCCGGGGGACATGGTGACGATGACGACGACCGCGCCGGCGCCGAATCCGGCGGTGTTGCCGGTGTCGACCACCGCCGAGCCCGACCAGAGATCGCCGTTGGGCGTGGTGTCCTTGGGCACGGCCACCCCGCGGTCGGTGAAGGAGACCAGGTCCTCGGTGGTGGCCAGCCGCCACGCGGTGCCGACGGCGCCGGTGAAGTAGTCGGCGTTGTAGAGGTAGTAGTAGTGGTACTCGCCGTCGATCCAGACGGGCCGCTGCGGGTCGTTCTTCCACTGGTCGGGAACCGTGAAGTGGTACGCGGCGCGGTAACTCGGGCCGGTTGCGGAGGACTCGGCCCTGGGCTTGGGCTTGGCCTTCGGTGCGGCCGTGGCCGTTCCCGTGGGCAGCAGTACGGCGGCTCCACCGGCGGCCGACCCCGCGAACAACGCTCTCCGGGAGATCCCGGGGATCCCCGAGGTTCCGGGCATGACGCATCGCCCCTTTCATGAAGCACCACGCACTTGGCGTGAAACAGCGGCTCGTGTGAACGAGGACTGTAGACCTAACTCGTTAAAGGTCAAGGCTTCCCGACCCTTGACAGTGCTCTGGCCCGGTTCACATCATCTGGACATCGTCCCTGAACTAACACGAGTTAGGCCCGTTCGATGACTGACTCGCACATCCCCCGCCGCACACTGCTGCGGTACGGCGCGTACGGGGCGGGAGCCGCCGCCCTGGCCGGTACCGCCGTGAGCTGGGACCGGCTCACCGGCGCCGACATCCCCGGCCGCGACGACGGCTCCCTCGTCGTCGCCACCCTCGGCTCCGCCTTCGACCCGGCCACCGTCGACGCCCTCGCCAAGGGCTTCCACCGTCTGCACCCCGACATCCCGCTGCGGGTGAACGCGGTGCAGGCCGTCGACTGGTCTGACTTCTTCGCGAAGATCCTCACCCAGATCGCCGCGGGCACCGCGCCCGACCTGGTCTATGTGGCCACCGAGGGCGTGCAGTTGTTCGCCCGGCAGCTCGGCGTGCCGCTGGACCACTGGGTACGCCGGGACGCGGCGGAGCTGCGCGAGTACTTCGCCGACGTCCACCCCTCGCTGGTCGAGTCGATGATGTACGAGGGCAACCTCTACCAGCTCCCCATGGAGTTCAACGCCGCCGACATGTACCTCAACCAGCAGGTGCTGAAGCGGGCGGGCGCGGGTTTCCCGGCGGCAGACTGGAGCCGCGACGACTTCACCGCGCTGCTGCGGGAGATGAAGCGGGCGAGCGACACGCACTTCACGCCGTACTTCTGGACCAACCGGCTGTGGGGCGGCGTGGTGCCCTGGCTCTTCGCGAACGGCACGAACCTGCTGAAGGAGTCGAAGGCGCCCGGCGGTTCCTGGCTGTGGGACACCTTCTACCCGGCCGCCGACCGGCAGGGGCGCGGCGGGGGCTTCCGCTGGACGACCCCGCAGGCCACCGCCGACCGGGTCGAGGAGGCGTACGACTATCTCGCCACCCTCGTCCAGGAGAACCTGTGCACCCGGCCCGAGGGCGGCAACGGCAGCAACCTGGTCGGCGTGTTCTCCACCGGCCGCGTCGGCGTCACACCCGCGGGCGGCTTCTGGGCGGGCGGCCTGCAGCTGGCCGGCATGCGGGCCGCCGACTACGACGTGCAGTACTTCCCGCGCTGGCGTACCCAGCGCCACCAGTTCGGCGCGGCGGGCTACGCGCTGCTGCGCACCTCCAAGAAGCAGGAAGCCGCCTGGGAGTTCATCAAGTACACCGCCCGCAAGGACACCATGACCCGGCTGTTCCGGGGCAACCAGACCACCCCGGCCCGCCGTTCGATGCTGAACGCCGCCCGCTACGCCGAGAGCGGCCCGGCGCACTGGCAGGTTTTCTACGACACCCTCGACCGGTTCCCCGACACCGGCCCGATCCCCGCGCCGCCGCAGGTCGCCGAGGTGACCGACGTCCTCCTCAAGTACACCGGCACCGCGCTGGCCTCGCCGCGCGCGGTGGGCCCCGCGCTGCGCCGGATGCAGGGCGACCTGGAGCAGGCCATGGAGCGTGAGATATGACGAACACCCAGGTTCAGGCCGTGAGTTCACGACCCACCACGCCCCCCGTAGCCGCCGCCCGGCCCTCCGTCCGCGACCGCGGCGCCCGGCTGCTGGCCACGCTGTTCCTGGCGCCCACGGTCGTCGGCATCGTCGTCTTCACGGTCGTACCGATCATCGGGTCGATCGTGCTGAGCCTGTTCCACTGGAACGTGATCGACCCGCCCCGCTTCGCCGGCGGCGCCAACTACCGCACAATGTTCTCGGATTCGACCGTCCTGGTCTCCTTCCGCAACACGCTCCTCTTCATGGTCGTCGCGGTCGCGCTGCAACTGCTGATCGCGCTGTCGCTGGCGATCACACTGAACGGGCGGATGCCGGTCTGGCTGCGGTCGGTGTTCCGTTCGGCGTTCTTCTTCCCGCTGGTGCTGTCCGCCGCGTCGATCTCGGTCGTGATGAAGTACCTGTTCAACCAGGACTTCGGGGTGGTGAACTGGCTGATCGGCCTGGTCGGCATCGCGCCCGTGCCCTGGCTGACCTCCGAGCACGCGGCGATGGCCACGGTGATCCTGGTCTACGTCTGGCAGCAGTTCGGCTTCTCGTTCCTGCTGTTCGTCGGCGGTCTGAACAACATCCCCAAGGAGATCCACGAGGCCGCCGCCCTCGACGGCGCGAAGGGCCTGCGCAAGCACCTCGGCATCACGCTGCCGCTGCTGTCGCCGACGCTGCTCGTCGCGTCGGTCGTCGGCATCATCAACGCCCTCCAGGTCTTCGAGCAGCCGTACGTCCTCACCGACGGCGGGCCCGGCGACTCCACCCGCACCGTGGTCATGGTGATCTACGAGCGGGCCTTCGAGCAGCTGAACTTCGGTGAGGCATCCGCGGTGGGCGTGCTGCTCTTCGCGCTGATCATGGCGGTCACCGCCGTCCAGTTCCGGCTCAGCCGGCGTTTCGTCCACTACCAGTGAGCCGGTGAGCCGCATGAGTGCCACGAGCCCCACAAGCCCTATGAGCCCTGTGAACCAGGCCACCCCGGCCCTGAGCCGCCTACGGTATTCACTCTCCCCCTGGACCCGGATCGCCGCACTGACCGTGTGCGCCCTGGTGACGCTCGGCCCGGTCATCTGGACCGTCTCCACCTCCCTGCGCACCCCGGCCCAGTCCTTCGACCTGCCCCCGCGGATCATCCCGACGCACCCGACGACCGCGGCCTACCACGGGGTCTTCCAGCAGATCGACGTATGGCTGCTCGCCCTGAACTCCACTCTCGTGACGGCGCTGATCGCCGTAGGCCAGATGATCACGGCGGGCCTGGCCGGATACGCCTTCGCGCGCCTGGAGTTCCGCTTCAAGAAGCCGCTGTTCGGCCTGGTCCTGGCGACCATGATGGTGCCGTTGCAGGTCACCATCGTGCCCGTGTTCCTGGTGCTGAAGTCGATGGGCCTCACCGACACGCTCCTCGGCCTGATCATCCCGGCCTTCCCGACCGCCTTCGGCACCTTCCTGATGCGCCAGTACTTCCTCGGCATGCCGAAGGACCTGGGCGAGGCGGCCATGCTGGACGGCGCGGGGCCCTGGCGGATCTTCCGCTCGGTGTACGCGCCGCTGGCCACTCCCGGCCTGGCGATCGTCGGCGTGCTGGCCTTCAACTACCACTGGAACGAATTCTTCCGTCCGCTGATCCTGGAGACCTCCGGCCAGAACTACACGCTTCCGCTGGGCCTGGTCTCCCTCCAGGGCAACCTCGGCACCGGGTCGATCTCGGTGGTCCTGGCCGGGGTCGTGCTGTCGATGCTCCCCGCCGTCGCCGTGTTCGTCGTAGGCCAGCGCCCGTTGCGCGAGGGCATCACCTCGGCAGGAGTCAACCGTTGAGCCACATCCCCCGTTTCAGGGTCCGTCCGCCCGCCGGTTGGATCAACGACCCCAACGGCCCCTTCCGTTGGCGCGACCGCCACCACCTCTTCTACCAGTACAACCCCAACTCCCCGGTCCACACCGACATCCACTGGGGCCACGCCTCCAGCCGCGACCTCGCCCACTGGGACCACCACCCGATCGCCCTCACGCCGACACCCGGCGGCCCGGACGAGGCCGGCTGCTGGTCCGGCTGCGTGGTCGACGACGACGGCACACCGACCGCCGTCTACACGGGAATCGACCACGGCCACACCGGTCTCGGCACCATCTGCCTGGCGCGGGCGGCGGACCCGGACGACGAACGGCTGACCGAGTGGCAGCCGCTGCCGACGCCGGTGGTGACGGGACCACCACCGGGCCTGGACGTGGTGATGTTCCGCGACCCCTTCATCTTCCGCCACGCGGACCGGCGTTGGGCCCTCGTCGGGGCCGGGCACGCCGACGGCACCCCGTCCGTCCTGCTCTACGACTGCGACGACCTGACCGACTGGCGGTTCGCCGGCGTGCTGCTGGACGGCAACGACCCGGTGGCCGCAGGGGTGTTCGGTGACAAGGGGGCGGTGGGCTGGGAGTGCCCGCAGCTGTCCCGGACACCGGGCGGCGACCACGTACTTCTCCTGTCCCTGTGGGACGGAGATCCGTGCTCGACCGGATATCTGACCGGCCGTCTACAGGCCGAAGGTCGGCACGCGTTGAAGTTTGTGCCCCGCACCGGGGGCAGGCTCGACCAGGGGCGGGACTTCTACGCCCCCGCCGTACTCCAGGAGCCGGACCGCGCACTTCTGTGGGGCTGGTCGTGGGAGGCCCGCCCGCAGGAGGAGGTGCACCGGGCCGGATGGGCAGGCGTACTCACCGCGCCGCGGGTCGTCGACGTGCACCCCGACGGTTCGCTGCGCGTCCGCCCGGCTCCGGAACTCGACCTGCTGCGCCCGGCCGAGCCGTTCGTCACCGCACCGGACCGGGTTCCGCTTCCGCAGACGTACGACCTGACGATCACCGCATATGAACCGACCACGGTGAGCCTGCTCCAGGACGCGTCGGGCCGGGAGCTGACCGTCCGGGCGGACCCCGCCAGGGGAACCGTCCACCTCGACCGCAGCGCCTGGCCCCGGACCGGCAGGGAAGGCTCCGCCCCGATCACCGTGCACGTGCCGAAGGCACCGGAACTCGCGCTCCGGGTGCTCGTCGACGGCTCACTCCTCGAACTCTTCGTCGCGGAACGGACGATGGTCACCGAGCGCGTCTACCGGCGCCCCGGCGACATCGCCGAGCTGACGGTCGACGGGCCGGGTGCCCGGGTCACCGGGTGGGCGCCGGACCCACGGAGGCCCGGCTGACCACGGCTCCGGCCAGGCGCCGGACGGTCGCGGGCGGCGTCCGGCCGGTGTCGATGGCGTCCAGGAGCAGCCGGGTCGCCGCCTCGCCCATCGCCCGGTGCGGCAGCGCGACCGAGGTGAGCGGCGGGGTGAGGAACGCGGCCATGTGCTCCTGGTCGTCGTAGCCGACCACCGACAGATCGGCGGGCACGTCGATCCCGAGCCGGGTCGCGGCGTGCAGGACACCCGCCGCGACCCGGTCGTTGTAGCAGAGGACGCCCGTCGGGCGGCTGCCCGGCGCGACCCCGTCGAGGAGATGCAGCGCCCCCGCGTATCCCGCCGAGATCTCGCCGCCGCCGCGCACGATCCACTCCTCGGGCACGGTGACGCCCTGGGCGCGCAGCGCGTCCCGGAAGCCGCGGGTACGTTCCACCGAGGCGATGTCGTCCAGTCCGCCGATCACGGCGAGCCGGCGGTGACCCACGCCGAGCAGCAGCCGGGCCGCGGCACGGCCGCCTGCGCGTTCGGCGGGGACCACGGCGGGCAGGGAGTCGTCCTCTGGCAGGCAGTTGGCCAGCACGGAGTGGGTGCGGTGCAGGCCCTCCGGGACCCGCACCCGGCGCAGTGACATGGCCGCGTAGATGATGCCGTCCACGCGCCGGTCGAGCAGTTCCGCGACGGCCGCGTCCTCCTTGGCCGGGTCACCGCCGGAGTCGACGGTGAGGACGAGATGGTCGCTGTCCCAGGCGGTCTCCATGGCTCCGCGCAGCAGTCGACCGGCGAACGGCGAGGACGCGATCTCGTCGGTGACCAGCCCGATCACGGCCGTACGACGGCGGCGCAGACCGCGGGCGACGGGGTCGGGGCGATAGCCCAGCTGGGCGGCGGCCTGCCGGATGCGTTCCTGGGTGGCGGGCGAGAGGTTGCCCTCGGCACGGCCGTTGAACACGAAGGACACCGCGGTGTGCGACACGCCGGCGAGCTGGGCCACGTCCCGTGACGTCGGGCGCCCGGTGCCCATGCTCCTGCCGTCCTCGGCACCACCCACGCCGCCCGCCGCCCTCGCCCAGCCCGTCCCTGTCGATCACAGTCCACCCTATCCGCGGGGGACGCCCCTGCACACGGGAGATCCCGGGCCCTGAGGGCCGGGTCGGACGTGAGCACGTCTGCCCCTGGTGTTGGCGCAGTTCGGTCGACCAAGAACCCGGTATGGCCGTCAGCCCCCAACCTCACCCCAGTGCGCTCTCCGCCCCGAAGCCCAGGGTATATAAAGGATCAAGTACCCTGATATACCCAGCCCGCATACGGCGGAGGGCATCATGAGTCGTACGGTCATCGATCTCGACGACGAGGCGCTGGAGGCGGCTGCCAAGGAACTGGGCACCACCACCAAGCGCGACACCGTCAACACCGCCTTGCGGGAAGTCACGGCCCGCTACCGGCGTCTGCGCGCACTCGAAGAGGCCCGCAGCCTGGCGGCCGACGGGGCTCTGGACATGGACCTGCTGCTGGACAAGGCCGCATACCGACCCACGGGTGCGGGTGACGTCCCGAGCGCCGGAGCGGACGAGTGACCGTCGCCGACCACCTCATCGACACCTCCGCCCTCGCCCACGTCCTGCTCCGCCAGAACACGACCGAACGGGACGACAGGATCGCCGCCGGCCTCGTCGCGATCTGCGACCTCACCGAACTGAAAGTCCTGCACTCAGCCCGGTCAGCCACAGACCGCACCCGCGCAAAGGCGGCCCTCGGCGCCCACTACGCCTGGTGCCCCGTGCCCGACGGCGTCTACCGGCGCTCCCGCATCGTCCAGGAACAGCTGACGGCCAAGGGAGAGCACCGCAGCGCGGGTCCCGTCGATCTCCTCGTGGCGGCCGCCGCCGAGGAAGCCGGACTCACCCTGCTCCACCACGACCGCGACTTCGAAACCATCGCCCGCACCACAGGACAGCCGGTCCACATGATCGACCTCAGGCAGTAGACCCTGGGGGCCGTCCGGACAGACACCAGGCTTCGCGCGAGCGCGGATCCGCCCGGGTCAGGGCGATGCGAACCAAAGCTGACGGTAACGGAGTCGAACTCACGCGCCGCGGATTCAGTCCCTTTCACCAAAGCCCTGAATCCACACCTCAGATGAGACATTTCCACCTCAGTCCTTCTCGACCCTTGTCAGTCTTTTTCCGATCCTTGTGTCCAGCCTGCGTCCCGGGCACGTCCTGGACGGACGAGCCAGGCCGCCGCGAGGTCCGTCCTCCCGGTTCGGCGCCGTACCCCGAACCCGCGAGCAACGGATTTCCTTTCCACCGCGCAGAGGTTCCGCTCCGGAAGCCGTGCTGGTGAAGAGGTGTTTTCGACGTGCGCGGTATTCCAGGTTCCGGTCGTCCCGGGTCGACGGCCGACGACAGCACGTGGCACCGCCGACAGGCTCGCGACGGCCGCGTCCGGCCGTCCGCACTCGGGCCACCCCACCGGCCGTACCGCAGCCTTTACGATGACCCCTATTACCGCGGTACAGAAGGAGACGCTGGGCATGCGACGGCTGGGTGATCTAGAGGCGGAGATCATGGACCGTCTGTGGAGGTGGCGGCGCCCGGCAACCGTGCGTGAGGTCGTCGACGACATCAACCGGACCCGGCCCGTCGCCTACACCACCGTGATGACCGTGGCCAACATCCTCCACGGCAAGGGCTGGCTGGTGCGCGAGCAGAAAGACGGCCGGGCCTGGCTGTACGAACCGGTCCGCACGCGGGAGGAGTACGCGGCCGCCCTCATGGAGGACGCCCTGAGCACCAGCGAGGACCGCCCGGTGGCGCTGACCCACTTCGTGGACCAGATGTCTTCCGCCGAGATCAGCGCGCTCCGCAAGGCCCTGCGCAACGCGGGAAAACGCGCCGACACGTGACTGGCGCCGCCGGAGGACAGGGGCACGAAGGCCGCTGGACCTGAGCATCGTCGCATCGCCGCGCTACGACACGCTCCCGCCCGCAGGGGACGGCCAGGCGGTCGCCACCCAGAAACTGGACCCACAGCGACGCCTCCTCGAAGACCCGACCGTCACTCAGAGGGTCAGGGCCCTCTTTCCCGCCCAGCCGATCCTGCGGCCGTACACAGACGCCACGCCGCCCTCAGCGGTGCGGACGGAGGAGCCCGATCCGGCGCTCGTCAGGCCTGGTAGGCCACCAGCGCCATCATCCCCGCCTCACCGTGGTAGGCGTTGTGGCAGTGCAGCATCCACTGGCCGGGGTTGTCGGCGTCGAAGTGGACGGACACCGTCTTCTTCGGCAGCACGATGGTGGTGTCCTTGCGCGGGCCGTCGGTGCCGAGTTGGTAGGTGTGGCCGTGCAGGTGCATCGGATGCCACATCGTCGTCCTGTTCACGAAGTCCAGGCGGACCCGCTCGCCCTGCTTGACCAGGATGGGGTTCGCGGTCGGGTTGCTCATGTCGAACCGCTTGCCGTTGATACCCCAGTTGTACTTGCCCATGCCGCCGGTCAGTTCGATTCGGTGCACCCGGTCGGCCTTCTTCGTCGCCAGTCGGACGTCGTCCGCCGCCTTCAGCTCGGAGGCGGTCATGATCTTTCCGTCGAGTTCCTCCGGGCGGACGTTCGGCATCGGTGCACTGCCGGAACCGGTTCGGACCAGCGCCATACCGTTGGCATCCTTGCCCTCGGCGAGGGCGACCAGCGGGAAGACACCGTCCGCGAGGGTGACCAGGACGTCGTACCGCTCCCCCATGCCGACGAGCAGGGCGTCGACCTGCTGGTGCTGAACGGGGTATCCGTCGGTGTGGGTGATGGTCAGCTTGTGCCCGCCGAGCGCCATCCGGTAGGCCGTGTCTCCGCCCGCGTTGATGATGCGCAGCCGCACCCGCTTGCCCGGCTTGCCGGTGTACACGTCCGGGTCGGCGGGGACACGCCCGTTGACCAGGTGGTACGGGTACTTCACGTCGCCCGCGTCGCCACCGAGCAGCTTGCTCCGGGCCCCCATGAGCACGAACTTCGTCGACATGGCGCCGGAGCCGGACGGCGAGGCGCTCGCGTCCGAACTCCCGCTGTTCATGCTCATGTCCATCCCGCCCATGCCCCCCATGTCGTCGCTGGAGGAGCTGCTGGGGCCGGCGCTGGATCCGCCGCTCATGTCCATACCCCCCATGCCCATGCCGGCCATGCCCTGCTTGAGTTCGGCGAAGACCTCGTCGGGGGTGCCGGTGACCCCGTCGACCCAGTCGTCGAGGACGACGACCCACTCGTCGTCGTACCGGAGCGGTTCCCTGGGGTCTTCCACGATCAGCGGGGCGTGCAGACCCCGGTCGAGCTGGACGCCGACGTGCGGGTGGAAGAAGTAGGTGCCGGGGGCGTCGGCGACGAAGCGGTAGGTGAAGTTGCTGCCGGCGCGGACGGCGGCCTGGGTGGCCGGGGGTACGCCGTCCATGTCGGCGCGCAGGGCTATGCCGTGCCAGTGGATGGAGGTGGTGGTCTTGTCCGGCAGCTGGTTGGACAGCTCGGCGGCGAGCGTGTCGCCCACGGACAGCCGCAGTTCCTTGCCGGGGGTCCGGCCGCCGAAGGCCCAACTGGCCGCCGTGACCCCGCCGCCGAGTTCGAGCATGGCGCGCGCGGCGGTCAGGGTCACCTGCTGCGTCCTGCCGGTGGTCTTGCGCTTCTTCTCGACTGCGGCGACCGCCGCGTCATCGGGGCTGACCAGGGAGGGGGCGGAGCTGTCGGAGCCGCTGCTGCAGGCGGCGAGCGCGCCCGCGCCCGCGATGCCGAGCCCGGCCAGCAGGACGGAGCGGCGGTTGATGCTGTTCATGTCGTTCACGTGGGGAGTCCTCTACTCGATGTGCCGTCGGCCGGACCGCGCGCGGGCAGCACCGCTCGCGTACCAGGGGGACGCGGGGGCGGCTCGCGGGGTCCGGCCTAGATCAGCAACCGGGAGAGGACGGAGAGAGCGGGCGGCGCACGGTACGCCGTCCCGGTCGGATCACGCCGGGCGGACATGGAAGGGAAGGCATCCGACCGGACGACGGTGACAGCGGCAGGCGGCGGCAGGAGTTTCGCCGTGCCCACGTCCCCGGCCGAGCAGTGCTGCATGCCGGGCCCCGAGCAGGCGCCGCCGTCATCGCCCATCGCCATGTTCCCGGCCTTGAGGACCGTGCCGTGCGCGGCCGAGGCGGCCGACGGGGTCATGGCGGCGGAGGTGTGATCCATGCCGGCCATCGCGGTCATGGAGTGGGCGGGCACGACCGCGGACGTCGTGTCGTGGTGGACGAGTACGGCGAGTGCGGCGAGCAGCGCGACGACCACGGCCCGCGCGCAGCGCGCTGCGCCGCCTCGGGGTCCGGCCTGCCGGTCTGTGGCTGTCGTCATCGCCTTCCGCGCCCTGTTGTGTCTGACACGACCCACCCACTATACCCACTGGGGTATATGGTTCTACTAAGCGAGCTGCACACACAACGTCGGCCGAAAACCAGCCTCCGCAGGGCGCGCAGCGCCCCTCACCCCGAGGCGGCCGTCTTCTTGCCCGCCGGTGTCACGGCGAACCACGTGCCGTCCTTGCCCTGGCCGTTCATCTCACCGGCCTTGGTGTCGCCCATGTAGCGGTACAGCGGCCAGCCGGCGAGGGTGATCTGCTTCATGCCGTCGTCACGGGTGAGGACCCCGATCTTGGCCTGCACGCCCATCCCCTGAGGGGTGCCGTCGGCCATGACCGGCATCCAGGTCTCCGCACAACTACCGGTACACATAGACATGTTCACCTGGTCCTTGCCGTAGCGGTAGAGCGTGAAGCCCTTGGCGTCGGTGACCACCGCCCCCATGCCGGACATCGTCTTGGACATCAGCATGTTCGTGCTGACCATGTGGCCCGTGCCGCCGCTCGGGGCGGACGTGCCGCCGCCGGCGGGCGTCGCGGTCTCGGCAGGCGCGGAGGCCGCAGGCGCGGAGGCCGCAGGTGCGGAGGCCGCAGGTGCGGCCGCGCCGGTGTTCGCGGAGTTGTCACTGGACGACCCACACGCGGTGAGCAGCAACGCCGAGGCGACGCCCGAGGCCATGACGAGTGCAATGCGGTGCCGGGACACGGAGTTCTCCCTTGTTGTCACACGGATTATCTACTGATGCACTTAGTACGTTCGCGGACAGCGGACCGTTCAGACACAGCAGACACACATGGCGAGGCCTTTACTCGGAGCCGCACGGCGATCTCGTCATTGGACAGTGCGGTCGCCACGGGGGTGGTGATCAGGACGAGGCCGGCCCGGGCGGCCTTCGTCGGCCGCACCGCCTCGCACCCGTCGCCGCAAGCACCGACCAGGGCATCGCCGCGATCCGGCAGCTTTCATCCATGTATGGGCGAACCAGCTGGGAGGCCAGAGCGAGGGTACGTGTATCCGGACGTCGTCCCGGACGAGGCCGCGATCGCCGTGCGTGAGCAGTTACCCCTTCGTGTACACGTGCCACGCCAACATGAAAGGGAGGCTGATACAGGAGTCAGGGCACGCACGCCACCGTCAGGGGCAGCAGCGGAGCCGCGACCGCGGCCACAATGATGCCCAGCCATGCCACGCGGTGCGGCCGGGGCTGCGGCGCAAGGACGCGCCGCAGCCGGATGAGGACTCCCGATCCACCCGCACCCAGAGCCGCCGCCGGCGCTCGTCCCGCCGCGACCTCGCACATCGCCGCCGCCAGCGCGTCCCTGGAGTGATGCCGCAGGGCGCGGTCGTCCGCGACCATCTCCAGCAGCAGGTTCGTCTGCTGCTTGGCGTGCCGGGCGAGCGGCAGGCCGCGGAACGCGCGCGAGAACGCGTCCACCAGGATCTTCGGCAGGTGATGCCTGCCCACGATATGGGCGCGCTCGTGGTCCAGTACGGCCCGCAGCTGCTCCTCGGTGAGGACGTCCAGCGCGCCGCTGGTGACGACCACGCGGGCGCGGCGCCCGCCCAGGCAGTACACGGCGGGGATGCCGTGGTCGACGATCGTGGCGCCGTACTCGGGCGCGGGTTCGCCGACGAGAGTGAGCACGTCCAGCTGGCGGTTGCGGGCACGTCGCGCACGCAAGGAGCACCGGACCAGCCATCCGACCGGCAGCAGGACGACCGCGACTGGTGCCGCGATCGCCAAGGCGTCGTCGAAGGAGGGGGGCACGTCGCCCGCCGAAGAGGCGTCCGCGGACAGTCCGCACGCGGTGAGCAGCCCGATCACTCCGTCGTGCACATGCTGTTCGGCCGTCACCACGTGGTACACCGAGAGGGCGGTGGCGACGACGAACGTGACCATGAGGCCCTGCCACGCCAGGACCGCGGCAGCCGGCGCCCGGTGCGCCCACGGCGCCCTGGCCAGCAGGGGCGGCACCACGACACCCACCAGGACCGCGTATCCGGCCAGCCCCGCGGCTGTGATCATGCGCTGCTCCGCCTCTTCACCGCTCGGAGCGCCGAGCGTAGCGCGTCCACCTCCACCGTACTCATCTGTCCCACGAAACCGGCCAGAGCGCCCGCCGGGTCCGGGTTGTCCGGCTCTGAGCCTCCGCCGCTCGCCGACCTCCCGCGTCGGCACCTTGGGCGGCCGACGATGGCAGCGGCCTGTGCCACCGCCATCGCCGAGGTCTCAGTGGACGTGCGGGCCCCCGGTCAGCTGCGGTTTCCCGCGCGGTACGAGCGCCAGGGCGACCAGCGCGCTCGCCACGGCCGCGACCGCGCTGAGCGTGAAGGCGTCCGTGAAGCCGCCGGTCGAACCGCGCTCGATGCCGGCCGCGGCGACCGTCGACATGACGGCCACGCCGATCGAACCGCCCACTTCGCGGGAGGTGTTGACGACGCCCGAGGCCAGACCCGCCTCCTCGTGGGCGACCATGGCCAGTGCCGTGGTCGTGGCGGTGACGAAGACCGCGCCGAGGCCGAACGAGGCGATCACCAGGCCGGGCAGCAGTCCGGCGTACACACTGCCGCCGGCCGACAGCCGGGTCAGCGGGACACTGCCGCCCGCCGCGATCGCCATGCCGACCACGGCGGTGGGACGGCTGCCGATCCACCCCACCAGCCGGGATCCGAGATGGGCGCCGATACCGGTCGCCACGGCCACCGGCAGGAACACCAGCCCCATCCTCAGTGGGCTGAAGCCGCGCAGCCGCTGCAGGTAGACCGAGCCGAGGAAGAAGAAGGCGATCAGCAGAGCGGTGGCGACGAGCATCAGGAACGCGCCCGCGACGACCGGGCGCCGGGTGAACATCCGCAGGTCCATCAGCGGGACCCGGCTGGTGCGTTCCACGGCGGCGAAGGCGCCGTACAGGACGAGGGCGCCGAGCAGCGGCAGCACGGCAGGAACTCGGTGTGCGCGGGTTCACGGATATGGAACACGCCGGCGTCGATGTGCCCCTCCCGGGGCTGCGGCGCCCCCGGCGTGCGGAAGAGATGCCACAGGGCAGAGGTGCCGAGCAGGCACGTGATCACTCGAAGGCTGCACGCCGCGCGCGCTCGACGGCGATCTCCACCCTGAAGTCCGGTCGATATATAAAGGATCAAGCATCGTGATATACCCAGCCCGCATACGGCGGATGACATCATGAGTCGCACGGTCATCGATCTCGACGACGAGGCGCTGGAGGCGGCTGCCAAGGAACTGGGCACCACCACCAAGCGCAACACCGTCAACACCGCCCTACGGGAAGTCACCGCCCGCTACCGGCGTCTGCGCGCACTCGAAGAGGCCCGCAGCCTGGCGGCCGACGGCGCCCTGGACATGGACCTGCTGCTGGACAAGGCCGCATACCGACCCACGGGTGCGGGTGACGTCCCGAGCGCCGGAGCGGACGAGTGACCGTCGCCGACCACCTCATCGACACCTCCGCCCTCGCCCACGTCCTGCTCCGCCAGAACACGACCGAACGGGACGACAGGATCGCCGCCGGCCTCGTCGCGATCTGCGACCTCACCGAACTGAAAGTCCTGCACTCAGCCCGGTCAGCCACAGACCGCACCCGCGCAAAGGCGGCCCTCGACGCCCACTACACCTGGTGCCCCATGCCCGACGGCGTCTACCGCCGCTCCCGCATCGTCCAGGAACAACTGACGGACAAGGGGGAGCACCGCAGCGCGGGCCTCGTCGGCCTCCTGGTGGCCGCCGCTGCGGAAGAGACAGGACTCACCCTGCTCCACCACGACCGCGACTTCGAAACCATCGCCCGCACCACAGGGCAACCGGTCCGCATGATCGACCTCAGGCAGTAGAGCCTGCGCGGCCGCACGGGGGCGGCCTCAAGCCTCTCGCCGACCGTACTCGCCCAGGGTCGCACGCCACCGTCGAACGGTCCTCGCTCCGTGCGCGCACCGACCCTGCGAGCTGGGCCGTTTCCAGTACGGGCCGTCATCCCCGGCACTCGCCTCGGACCAGCCACGGCGGACTCGGACAGACCACCGCACGCACCCAGCACCACTGGCAGCACAGCGGACTGGAAGACCACCCGACGGCACTCCCGATTCCTCGTGTCCCGCCAGCATCCCGAATTCGGCGTCCAGCCCCTCGCACACACCGCCTACGGAGACCTGCCCCGACGTCAGGCGAACACGTCAGCGCAGGTCAGCGACCCAGCGCACCTTCGGTGTGCGCCGGGGGCGTGGTAAATGTCGTGGCGTGCGCCGAGGTGCTTCTTGTCTGCCCTGACGTGTGC